>NZ_RQSN01000001.1:0-504841 GCF_003957265.1 Actinobaculum sp. 352
TCGGTAACACGCCGGGTTCTACGTCGTTAATCGGTAGCTGGTCGGCTGTGCCCAGTGCGAAACTCTCGAGCAAGTCCATGGATGCCGGTGCGGCATTATCGGACGGGCGTCAAGCCAGCATTGCCCGGTTAGAGAAGTTAGCTTCCGGGCTGCGAGGCGCAGCCCAAGACTTCCAGGAAACTGACGAACACGTCAACGCGAGTTTTTTGAGTGCAGTCTATGCGGCACTAGCATCCTTCTAAACGTTTGGAATGAGCATGCTGCTAGAACCGCCGCGGGACTCTTGCCGGTGGTTACGGTCGGCGCGACGGTGGTTTCGGGTGGGTGGATGAGTATCTCGCGACTCGGTAGAGGCCGAATGTGGAAGGCGCGGACGAATAAGCGGGTTGATTACTGATTTGGGTGCGTTGCCGGGCCGAACTTTCCAGCCCGGACGCGTGAGACGACTACAGCTTGCGCAGGTACACGCTTTCAATGAGGTGGTCGGCTCCCTTACGCAGAATGATGTCCGCGCGCGAGCGGGTGGGGGCGATATTCTCCAGCAAATTCGGCAGATTGATGGTTCGCCAGATCTCCTCACCGCGGGCGCGTAGTTCGTCGTCGGGAAGCTCGGCGAATTGGTGGAAGAACGCTCCCGGCTGGTTGAAGGCGACGTCACGCAGCTTGAAAATGCGGTCGATATACCATCGTTCGATATCCTCGGCGTCGGCATCAACGTAGATGGATAGGTCGAAGAAATCGGATACCGCGAGTAATTCGCCGGTACTACGGCTGCGCCGAGGAGGATGCAGAACGTTCACTCCTTCAACAATCAGAATGTCCGGGTGATTAACCTCCCGGTAGGAACCGGGGATGATGTCGTAAATGACGTGATCGTACAAGGGGGCCCGTACATGCGCCTCACCCGCCTTCACCGCTTTGAGGAAATCGATAAGCGCCGCGCGGTCGTAGGATTCCGGGAATCCCTTCTTATCCATTATGCCGCGCCGTTCTAACTCTACATTGGGCAAAAGAAAGCCGTCGGTGGTCACGAGGTCCACCTTGGGAGTAGCTGGCCAACGACGTAGCAGCTCCTGCAGGAGCCGCGCTGTAGTCGATTTCCCGACGGCCACCGACCCGGCGATCCCGATAACGAACGGCGTCCGCTCTTCCTGTAGGCCGAGGAAAGCGGATGTTTTCCCGTGCAGCGCGCCGACTTCCGCCGTGTACATCTGCAGCAGCGCGGAGAGGGGCCGATAGACGGCGTCTGCTTCGTGCAGGTCAATTGGGTCTCCCAAGGCGGAGAGTCGGCGAATATCGGAATGAGTCAGCGGCAAGGGAGTGGACTGTGCCAGTGCGGCCCACTCATCATGCGAAAAACTCAGGACATGCGTGGGCGACGTCGTCGTTTTCATCGCTTGTAGTGTACGACGCAGTACAAGGTGAGGGCGAGGTGAACGACAAATGCCTGTGGCGAGTATCCCTGCGCCTGACATTCCTGACGATCCTGCCAATCCGGTATCTGGGGCTGGAGTATGGCGGTGAGGCGGATGGCTGGGGAAGCGGACCGGCAGATGGAAGCGGTCTGGCGGATGGCTCAATCGGCCCGGCAAGTGAAGCCGATAGGCGTACCCTGCCCTGGGTATAACGCGCGGTATAACGAATACGGTCAATGGGCGCGGAAAGCCCTCCCGCGCGAGCGCGGCGGCGACGATTCTAGCGTCCGCGAGCGCGACGACTTCTTCAGCCCTCCCGCGCGAGCGCGGCGGCGACGCAGGTGAGTTTGGTAGGGATTGTTGCGCCATCGGGGCTAGACTGACCGTATGTGTGGAATCGTCGGATATGTGGGACACCAGGAATCCTCATCGCGTCCTCTTGAGGTTGTTCTGGAAGGTTTGGCTCGGCTCGAATACCGCGGATACGATTCCGCCGGTGTCGCCGTGGCAGGCGCCGATGGGATGCAAATCGCCAAACGCGCCGGTCGCCTCGATAATCTCCGCGAGATTGTGACTGGCTCACCGCTGGCCGCGGCGCGAAGTGCCATTGGGCATACGCGCTGGGCAACGCACGGCGGCCCAACCGATACGAACGCCCACCCGCATGTCAGTTTTGATGCTCGAGTGGCAGTGGTACACAACGGCATTATCGAGAACTACCAGCAGCTCGCCGCCGAACTGACGGAACAGGGGATCCGGCGCACATCCGAGACCGATACGGAGGTCGCAGCGCATCAGCTCGCGCTGGAGCTTGCCAAGGACGGCGACCTTCTCGCGGCCATGCGTCGTCTGGCTGCCCGGCTGGAAGGCTCCTTCACCCTGGTGGCCTTGGATGCCGAGCATCCTGACGCCATCGTCGCTGCCCGGCGCAATTCGCCCCTGGTTGTCGGAATGGGGGAAGGTGAGAATTTTCTTGGCTCCGACGTGGCGGCCTTTGTCGGCCAGACCCGTCACGCCCTGGAATTGGGGCAGGACCAAATCGTTCGTATCACGGCTGATAACGTCGAAGTGATCGACTTCGACGGCACGCCGTCGCACGGTAACCCCTTCGAGGTTGACTGGGATGTCAACGCGGCCGTGAAAGGCGGGTACGACACCTTCATGGATAAGGAGATCCACGAGGAGCCGACCGCCGTCGCAGAGACCCTGCGCGGACGCACCACTCCGGATGGCAATCTCCAGCTGGACGAGATGCGTATTCCCGAGGAGATTCTGCGCTCCATCGACAAGATCATCGTCGTCGCCTGTGGCACCGCTGCCTACGCCGGGCACGTGGCCAAATACGCCATTGAGCACTGGTGTCGTATCCCGGTCGAAGTGGAACTGGCGCACGAGTTCCGCTATCGCGACCCGGTTGTCAACGAGCGCACACTGGTGGTTGCCATCTCGCAATCCGGAGAGACCATGGACACACTCATGGCCATCCGGCATGCCCGTGAGCAGGGGTCGAAGGTTCTGGCAATAGTGAACACACACGGCTCCACCATTGCCCGAGAATCGGATGCGGTGCTTTACACACACGCCGGGCCCGAGGTCGCCGTCGCCTCCACCAAAGCGTTCATCGCTCAGATCACCGCCTGCTACCTACTCGGCCTTTACCTCGCGGAGCTGCGTGGCAATAAGTATGTGGACGAGGTTGCTACCTATTTGGAAGAGCTCGGTAAGATGCCGGGGCGCATTCAGGAGGTGCTCGCTGCGGAAGATGAGGTTCGTGAACTGGCACGTTCGATGGCGGATACCACGTCGGTGCTCTTCCTCGGGAGGCACGTCGGATTCCCGGTGGCTCTGGAAGGTGCACTGAAGCTTAAGGAACTCGCTTACATTCATGCCGAGGGTTTCGCCGCTGGCGAGTTGAAGCACGGTCCCATCGCGCTGATCGAACAGGATCTGCCGGTCTTTGTGATCGTACCGACGCCGCGGCGGCCCTTGCTGCACTCCAAGGTCATTTCGAATCTGCAGGAGGTGCGCGCCCGTGGCGCGAATACCATCGTCATAGCAGAAGAGGGTGACACCGATGTGGAGGCGCATGCGTCGAAGGTCTTCTGGGTGCCGCGCACCACGCCAACCCTGATGATGCCGTTGGTGACCGTCGTGCCACTGCAGATTTTCGCCTGTGAGCTAGCACGGGTGAAGGGATACGATGTGGACAAGCCGCGGAACCTGGCGAAGTCCGTGACCGTGGAGTGAGCCATGAAGCGGGCGTACCGGTGTGATGACATCCGCGAGGCGGAGGCGCCACTGTTGGAGGCGGGCGTACCGCTCATGCAGCAAGCCGCCGCCGCGCTCGCCTCGGAAACGTTGCGGGAGTGGCGTTCGCGTGGAAACCGGATCCCCGGCACTCGGGTGCTGCTGCTGGTAGGAGCCGGAAACAATGGCGGAGACGCACTGTACGCGGGCGCGCGGTTGGCCCGGCGTGGCATGGCCGTAATGGCTCTGCTTGCCAGCTCGCACGTTCACCCAGAGGGCCTCGCGGCCGCGCAACAGGCGGGCGTTCGCGTTGTTGATGGGCTGCCATCGGCGGATGTTGTTATCGACGGTTTAGTAGGCATTGGCGCACGCGGACCACTGCGAGAACCGCTGGCCGGCGTTGTACAGGCGCTGGGGCAGCGGCGGACAGAGCTGACAGTTGCAGTAGATGTGCCATCCGGGGTGGGTGGCGACGACGGCGCCGTTAGCGGCCCAGTGGTCACGGCGGATATCACAGTGACCATGGGTGCTCTGAAACCAGGCCTGCTTCTTGATCCGGGGCGCCGCCACGTGGGGCGAATCATTCGTGTTCCACTTGGCTTTGAAGCACATCTGCCATCCGAACCTGCGGCAATCACGCTTGAAGCACCGGAAATTGCACGGCTGTGGCGGGTGCCGGACGCCGATTCCCACAAGTACAGTCGCGGCGTTGCCGGGCTGATGACCGGTTCCCCCCGCTATCCGGGAGCGGGTCTGCTCTCGGTGGATGCCGCATTGGCATCCGGGTGTGGAATGGTGCGGTACGTGGGTCAGCGGGAGCTCGCGGGCGTCGTCGTACAGCGCTGCCCGGAGGTGGTGACAGCGCCCGGACGAGTACAGACTTGGGTCCTCGGTTCCGGAATTGATATGGACGACGAGGTCGCTGCCTCCGAAGTGGCGCGACGCCTGCATGAGGCCGTGGCGGAGGAACTCCCGGTGGTACTCGATGCCGGAGCGATTTCCCTCGCCTACACCACCGACCTGCCAGAAAACGTGGTTCTTACACCGCACGCCGGTGAACTCGTCGCTCTGCTGGCCGCACGCGGTGAGCACCTCTCGCGGCATGACGTGGAAACCGGTCCGGCGCGCGCTGCCCGGCTCGCTGCGACGCTGACGGGAGCAACCGTGCATCTCAAAGGCGCCATCGACGTTGCCTGCTCGCCCGACGGTCCGCTGTACGTGCAATCCAATGCGCCCGCGTGGCGCGGAACGGCTGGTGCCGGCGATGTGCAGGCCGGCCTGCTCGGTGGCCTCTTGGCACAGTGGGGCCGTGCGGCCGCCCATCCCGCACGCCTTGCCGCGGCCGCCGCAGCTATCCATGCACGTGCTGCCGCTATCGCGTCCGGAACCGACGCAGGCGGAGTGGGGCGGCCGATTCGTGCTGGCGAGATCGTCCGGGCGATCCCGGCGGCAATAGCTGAGACGTTCGCGGAGGCGTGATGATTCCCTACTATCCGGCAGTGGCCGATATTGATCTGGATGCTGCTGCCCGCAACCTGCGCCAAGTGCGTAGCGCAATCGACGGGCAGAAGATTCTGGCCGTCGTCAAGGCGGATGCATACGGCCATGGTCGAGCGCAATGTGCGCGGGCATTTCTGGCGGCGGGAGCAGATTTCCTCGGGGTGGCACAGCTTGGTGAAGCATTGGCGCTGCGTGAGGAGATCGGGCCGGGGCCGCGCATTCTCGCGTGGATATATGCCCCCGGTGCTCCCCTGGTCGACGCCGTGCGCGCCGGGATAGATGTGTCGGTGGGCTCCTTCTGGGCCATCGATGAGTTGGCGGCTGCAGCTAAAATAACAGCCATCGCCGCGCGTATTCATCTCAAGGTCGATACGGCGATGACCCGCGGGGGTTTCAACCTTGAGAATGTTGAAGAGGCGGCCCGGCGTATTCGCGGCGCGGGGGAGTTATTCGATCCGGTTGGTTTGTGGAGTCACCTGGCGCGGGCGGACGAGCCCGATTGCGGAGTGACCGAGCAGCAGATTGAGCGTTTCGAGCAGGCACGTACAGCTGCCGCGCGCGGCGGCGTGGTCTTTGAAATCCATCATCTTGCGGCTTCCGCCGGCGCTTTGTGGCATCCCGCAACCCGTTACGATATGGTCCGGCCCGGTATCGTGCTTTACGGCCTGTCTCCCGAGCCGGAAGTGGCACGCGCACACGACATGGGCCTGCGGGCCGTTATGACTTTATCAGCGCAACTCACGGTGGATCGGCAGGTTCCCGCTGGCACGGGCATTTCCTACGGGCATACGGCACACACCGACCGGGCGATGCGACTGGGCGTGGTACCGCTGGGCTACGGGGATGGCATTGACCGAAAAGCGTCTAACAGCGCGCCGCTCGTCGTTGCGGGCGAACGCACGCGCATCCTCGGGCGGGTGTGCATGGACCAGTTCGTTGTGCCGATACCGGAACATGCGCAGGCCGGATCCACCGTGTACCTGTTCGGCGACGCCGCAGCGGGGTTGCCGACGGCGGACGATTGGGCTGCCGCAACCGGAACCATTGGATATGAGGTTGTCACGCGCCTTGGGGCTCGCGTGCCGCGCCGCTATCATGGCACGGGTGAACGATGCGAGTGAGGAGATGTTTTGGAACTAACCGTTGCGCGAGCCGCCGACATGCGCCAGCTGGGCGAACGAGTGGGGCGTCTGCTGCACGGCGGCGATCTCATCATGCTGAACGGACCGCTTGGCGCGGGTAAAACGACTCTCACCCAGGGGATCGCGCGCGGTATGGGTGTCGGCGCGCGAGTTGTCTCCCCGACCTTCGTGATTGCACAAGTACACCATTCGGCAGGCGGTGGTCCTGATCTGGTTCATGTGGACGCCTATCGGCTGAATTCCCTAGAGGAGCTTGATGCGCTTGATCTGGATGCCTCGCTGGAAGAGTCCGTCACCGTGGTCGAGTGGGGCGAGGGCAAGGTTGAAGTTCTTTCGCCGGATCGGCTGATGATTTCGATAGCCCGGGCGGTCGGCGGCGATCCACTGGAGGTTGATACGCCGCGCACTGTTGGTTTCGAAGCGTCCGGGCCTCGCTCGCACCAACTCCTTGCACAACTGAGCGGGGCGCGACCGGGCGAACGGATGAGCCGCGACGCCGTGCCGATGAGCGCTGGTGGCGAGCAGGCGCAGGAGGCTTCGTGGTTCGGCTGTTGAGCGGCATCGCAGTTGCTGTCGCGCTTGCGGGGAGTCCGACGACGGCGATCGACGGTGACTGGTTCTCCTCAACCGCGCAGAGCATCGTGCGTGAAAATGCGTCCCGGGACCTTCCGGGTGTGGCCAGTAACAGGATTGATGACCTGAAAATTGGGGATCCGGTGACGGTGGAGCAGGAGAGTTATCAGGTGGCGCCAATCCTGCTGGATGGTACGCCGGTGGGTACGATTGCCACGGACTTCGCGGGCACCGAGGTTATTACCAATGATGAGTATTTCGCCGACACGGTTGCGGCCATGCCGCGCGATGGACGGATCGTTGTCTTCACTGAACTAGGGGGCGCGGAGGATCTGGGAGGATGGTTCCTTCGGGTAGATGGCCTGGTATCTCCGTTGGACCCGGTGGCTCGGTCCGTGCTTGCCGGGCCGGTCGGCGAGGACGACTTCGAGACGATACGGGAGTCATTCGGCACGTCGGCAGCCGCCGGCACCGGTGATAGTGAGCCGGGGAAGGAACAGGCCGGATCGCGACGGATCGTCCTCTATCTCGGTGTGGTGGTAGGGGTGCTGGCAGCCGTCACGGTGGTGCTGGCCGTGCGTCGTCGGAGGAGGAATGCGCGCGAAGGCCAAGCGCATGATCGAGCAACACCGCCCGGTAATGGCGGAAGAATCGCCACAATAAGCGAGGAAACGGTTCGCGAGAATGAATGAGTGGACACGAGAATGAATGAGCAGGCAAGCGGTATGAATCAGGGCAGCGGTATGAATATTTTGACGATTGATACATCGGATCGTTCGGTGGTGGGAGTCGTTCGCCGCGACGAGAGCGGGCCGACCGAACTAGCACGTGAGATCTCCGCCGATGCTCGCCATCATGCGGAGACGCTGACTCCGATGGTGCAGCGTCTACTGGAGGCAAGCGATGTAATGCGTCCAGACATGGTGATTGTCGGCACCGGACCGGGTGCCTTCACCGGGTTGCGCGCGGGCCTCATGACGGGGCGTGCACTGAGCCGCGGCTGGAATGTCCCGATCTACGGCGTCTCCTCGCTGGAGTCTCTCGCGGCCGCCGCGGGCGATGGCGAGGTGTTGGCTGTGATTGACGCGCGTAGGCGGGAGGTGTTCACGCTGCGTGCCCGCGTCACCGGCGATGATGTGGAAGTTCTGTCGGGGCCGACAATCGCGGCGCCGTCGGCGTTGGAACCGGCACCGACCATTGCGGTGCAGCGCGAATGGCGGGAGCTGCCGGACGCCGTCGTTGTGCAATGCGAACCGGTGGCCATGGTGCGAGTCGCCTTGGCGTACCTGTACCAGGGCGAGGAAGCGAAGCTGGGGGCGGAACCGCAGTATTTGCGGCGGCCCGATATTCACGGCGGCGTGCCGCAGTCTCATGGCAGATAATATCGGGCGGCAGGAGGACGGTTCGGGAAACGGCGACCTCCTCGGCCCGGGAGATGCTTTGTCGGCCGGGTTGCAGCGAATCGAACCGGGACTGGAGTATCTCAGCCGCGTTGTCGACTTCGACAAAAGGATCTTTGGCCGCGACGCCTGGCCACGGGCGGTGTGGCGTTACGAGTTGGCGCAACGGGGCCGCTATATGGCTTATGTGGAGGCCAATGGGGAGATAGCAGCACTCGGCGCGATTGCCGGCGTGCCGGAGGCGGAAGTGCTAACTGTTGGTGTAGATCCGCGATGGCGCCGCCGCGGTTTGGCGCGACGCCTGTTGCGCGAACTACTAGACATCGCGCTTGATCAGGGGGCGGTCGTCGTCTTTCTTGAGGTACGAGCTCGTGACCGTGGCGCGCAGGCCCTTTATGAACAGCAGGGGTTCAGGGCGGTAGGCAGACGTCCGCAGTACTATCACGACGACGACGCACTAATTATGCGTTGGGATGCGTAAGAAAGTGACAACGGTTCCAGGTTGCTGCCACCTGTGAAGGGCAAGGATTCCGAGCGGTAGACAAACGCTTGCGGCTCGGAAACGACGTAGTCGTGACGAAGATCATGCCGCATGGCGGGCCGATAAGGGACGAAGGGCGGAGAGAGATCCAGAAAACCTACTTCAGCCCGCGGAGAATTACGACACTGATTCTTGACGTATTTCCTACACGTGCGGTAAGGGCGGAAGAATTCGCTACGATCAAGACGTGGCTACGTCATCTTTACCTGTGAAGCGCGGCCGGCAAACAACCGTGGCGTTGAAAGTTGCCATGGCGGTCACCGGCCTCATCTTCGTTCTTTTCGTCCTTTTCCACATGTACGGCAATTTGAAGCTGTTCATGGGCGCGGAGGCGTACAACCATTACGCCGAGTGGCTGCATGAAGACCTGTTGTACCCGATTCTTCCACATAAGGGTGGAGTGTGGATTCTGCGGGTAGTGCTGCTATTGGCGTTGTGCATCCACGTCTTCGCCGCTTATAAGACCTGGCAGCGCGGTCGGCAGGGGCGCGGTGCCAAATACAAGGTCACGAAGGGCAAGAAGCGGCGTCTGACCTACGCGTCACGCACGATGCGTTACGGCGGCCTGATCTTGTTTGCCTTCATCATCTTCCATATCCTGCAGTTCACGGCACTGAAGATAAATATCGGCGCAAACTACTCGATGGTCTCGCCGTACGAGCGAGTCGTTGCCGGTTTCTCCGTGTGGTGGTGTTGGCTGATCTACTTGATCGCGATGTGCGCTTTGTGCCTGCATGTGCGCCATGGCGTGTTTTCGGCTCTGGCCACACTGGGATTGGATACACGTCAGCGCGAATTTGCCTTCAACCTCATTGCCTGGGCGTGCGCGCTGGCACTCCTCATTGGTTTTATGGCTCCCCCAACCGCCATCCTCGTTGGATGGATTTCCTAAGGAATGGACATGACTGAACTGATTCAGGGACTGTACACCGAGGGCGAGCCGATCGCCGATACGAAGGCGCCCGACGGCCCGCTTGCCGATAAGTGGAACACGCGTAAATTCAATGCGCGGCTCGTCAACCCGGCCAACCGCCGCAAGATGTCGGTGATCGTCGTCGGCTCGGGGCTTGCCGGCGCGGCTGCTGCGGCATCTTTGGGTGAAATGGGATACCCGGTCAAGGTGTTCTACTACCAGGATTCCGCTCGGCGCGCGCATTCGATTGCGGCGCAGGGCGGCATCAACGCAGCGAAGAATTACAAGAACGACAACGATTCCACCTACCGGCTTTTCTACGACACGATTAAGGGCGGTGACTATCGCGCTCGTGAGTCAAATGTATACCGGCTGGCGGAAGTCAGTGCTAACATCATCGACCAGTGCGTGGCGCAAGGAGTTCCTTTCGCCCGTGAATACGGCGGATACCTCGACAACCGCTCCTTCGGCGGTGTGCAGGTATCGCGTACCTTCTACGCGCGCGGCCAGACGGGTCAGCAGTTGCTGATCGGCGCCTACCAGGCGTTGATGCGGCAGGTTGCCGCCGGAACGGTCAAGGCCTATGACCGCCACGAGATGATGGAGCTCATCGTCAAGGACGGCCGAGCACGCGGAATCGTCACTCGTGATATGGTCAGCGGCCAAATTGAGACCTTTGTTGCCGACGCCGTCGTACTAGCCACCGGCGGATACGGTAACGTGTTTTTCCTATCCACGAACGCGATGGGCTGCAATGCTTCGGCCATCTGGCGTGCCCACCGCAAGGGTGCTTACTTCGCCAACCCGTGCTACACGCAGATTCATCCGACTTGTATTCCACAGCACGGTGACTACCAGTCCAAACTCACCCTGATGTCGGAGTCGCTGCGTAACGATGGGCGCATCTGGGTGCCGAAGAAGAAAGAGGACTGCAAGAAGGATCCGCGCGATATTCCCGAGGAGGATCGCGACTACTACCTGGAGCGCATCTACCCGGCCTTCGGCAATCTGGTGCCGCGCGATATCGCTTCCCGGCAGGCCAAGAATATGTGCGATGAAGGTCGCGGCGTTGGTCCGGAGATTGACGGAGTGGCGCGGGGTGTGTACCTCGATTTCGCGGACGCCATCCAGCGTATGGGGCGAGAGGCGGTTTCCGCCAAGTACGGCAATCTGTTTGACATGTACAAGCGGATCACCGACGACGACCCGTACGAGGTCCCGATGCGTATCTACCCGGCCGTTCATTACACGATGGGTGGCCTGTGGGTCGATTACGATCTCGAGTCGACGATCCCGGGCCTGTACGTGACCGGCGAGGCGAACTTCTCCGATCACGGCGCCAACCGGCTCGGTGCCTCGGCATTGATGCAGGGCCTGGCGGACGGGTACTTCGTGTTGCCCAATACAATCAACGACTACCTCGCCGATGCGCCGTTCGAAAGCCTTGATGCGGCCGATCCTGCTGTTGCTGAGGCACGGCAGAACGTGGAGGAACGCGTCGGGACCTTCATGAACATGAAGGGAACGCATTCAGTGGATTACTTCCATAAGAAGCTCGGCTCCATCATGTGGGAGCGATGCGGTATGGAGCGGACGGCCGAAGGCCTGCGGAAGGCAGTCGGCGAAATCCGCGAGTTGCACGAGCAATTCTGGAGGGATGCTCGGGTTCCCGGCAGCGCGAAGGATCTGAATAACTCGCTGGAGAAGGCCGGGCGAGTAGCGGACTTCTTCGAGCTGGCTGAGCTGATGTGTATTGATGCTTTGCACCGCGAGGAATCTTGCGGCGGCCACTTCCGTGCTGAGTCGCAGACTCCTGAAGGCGAGGCTCTCCGGCATGACGACCGGTTCGCCTACGTGGCGGCCTGGGAGTGGACCGGCGAGTCGCAGCCCCCGGTTCTCCACAAGGAGGACCTCAACTATCAATTCGTCCACATGACACAGCGGAGTTACAAGTGAGAATCAATTTGGAGTACTGGCGCCAGAACGGCCCGGATGATCCCGGTCATTTCGAGAAGCGCACGCTGGAGAACGTTGATGATCACGCCTCCTTCCTTGAGATGCTTGACGTTCTCAACGAAGAGCTCTTCGCCGCCGGTGAGGAACCGGTAGCGTTCGACTCGGACTGTCGCGAGGGCATTTGTGGAATGTGTGGGCTCGTCATCAATGGCGATCCACACGGTCCGGAGCGCACCACGACCTGCCAGTTACATATGCGCAGCTTCAAGGATGGCGATACCATCACCATCGAGCCGTGGCGCGTGGCGGCCTTTCCGGTAATCAAGGATCTTGCGGTTGATCGCAGCGCCTTGGATCGCATTGTGCAGGCAGGCGGTTACATCTCGGTGAACACCGGTGCAGCACCGGATGCCCATTCGCAGCTTGTGCCCAAGGCCAACGCGGATCGGGCCTTCGAAGCTGCGGCCTGCATCGGGTGCGGCGCTTGCGCGGCAGCGTGCCCGAACGGCTCCGCGATGCTGTTCACCTCGGCGAAGGTTATGCATCTCGGCCTCCTGCCGCAGGGCGAGCCGGAGCGGCGCGACCGCGTGGTGAATATGCTGGTTCAACAGGACGAAGAGGGCTTTGGCGGCTGCACGAACACTGGCGCTTGCGCCAGTGTGTGCCCGAAGGAGATTCCCTTCGAGCTGATCTCGCTACTGAACCGGGAGCTGATACGTTCAATGCATCACAAGGCGCGCCAGCGCAGCGCGTAGGTACACAGCGGCACGGCGCAGCGCGTAGGTGGTGCGCGTAGGCGTAAAGGGCCGGTAGTCGGCTACACGGTACCGAGCTGGTCAATCGCGCTGCAGATAAGCCGGAGTATTAACGTCCCGCTGCAGGCGAGCCGGAGTATCAACGAGAACCGGAGCATTAACGAGAAATAGAGGGTGTTTCAAGAAGTGTCGGGAAATAACCGACACTTCTTGAAACACCCTCCACTTCTTTCGAGCGAGTCTTTCCTGCGCCTTGGTCTAGGTTCTCCTGGACCGGAGCCTGTTGCTAGGGACTGCTGCAGAGGCCTGTTGCTCAGGCCTGTTGCTTGGCGAGGCTGAGCTAGGGCGCGCGGTGGGCGCCGATGCGGTGTGCTGGCTCCCGTGGGGCCTGTGGTCTTTTGACGCCGAATTGGCAGGTGTGAGGCATGATGCCTTTGTTCCGCCGTGTTGTGGGTGTGGTGGAATGGTGGCCTTGGGATGATGGTGAGAAGTGGAGGGATTTTCGAGAAGTGTCGTGGAAATCCCTACACTTCTTGCAACGTCCTCCACTTCTTGGAATATGTCCTTCCTGGTCCTTGGCCAGGGTCCTGTTGGACGGGGTCCGCGTGGAGCCCGTGGCTTTTCGCCCGGGTTAACCGGGATCATACGAGCCTGGGCAAGGCGATGACGATGCCGTGTAGCGGCCTTACGGAGGCGTCGCTGTAGGCTCAGGGGGCTTTTCAACAGTGCGAAAGGTGCTGCCGGGCAGGGCGTGTGGCTTCCACAGGGGATTTCAGTCCAGGCCAGCCCTGGCGAAAGGCTCTTCCGGGCAGACTGTGCGACCCTCTTCTCGGATACGGGTATGTGTCAGCCCTGGCGAAAGGCTCTTCCGGGCAGACTGTACGGCCGCCCTATAGACTAGGAGACCGTGAGTAGTTCTACCGTGCTGGGCATTGAAACGTCGTGTGATGAAACGGGTGTCGCCGTCGTACGAGACGGCGAGCTGCTGGCGGATGTGACCGCTACGTCCATGGACGAATATGCGCGCTACGGCGGTATCATCCCGGAGATTGCCTCGCGGGCACATTTGGAGACGGTGATCCCGACGCTCGATGCTGCATTGGATGAGGCAGGTTTAGCGCTCGATGATATTGATGCGATTGCGGTGACCGCCGGGCCGGGGCTGATCGGGTCTTTGACTGTGGGAGTGTCCGCTGCCAAGGCGTTGGCGCTTTCGCTGGGGAAACCGCTATACGGCGTCAACCACATTATTGGACATCTGTGCGTGGACGAATTGGTCGAGGGGCCGTTCCCGGAGCGATTCATTGGCTTGGTGGTTTCTGGGGGCCATACCTCGTTGTTGCGGGTCGCGAATATTGCTACCGACGTGGTGGAACTGGGAGGAACACTCGACGACGCCGCCGGTGAGGCTTTTGACAAGGTGGGGCGATTGCTCGGTCTGCCCTATCCGGGAGGTCCGCATATCGACCGCTTGGCGCGTGAGGGGGACCGGACAGCCATTCGCTTCCCACGCGGCCTTTCCCGGGGCAAGGACAAGGCCCGTCACCCCTACGATTTTTCGTTCTCCGGGCTGAAGACGGCCGTCGCCCGCTATGTGGAAGACCTTGAGGCGCGCGGCGAGGAACTGCCTAAGGCCGATATCGCAGCCGGATTTTCCGAGGCGGTAGCCGATGTACTGGTAGAGAAGGCAATGGCAGCTTGCCAAGTCAATGATTGCGACACCCTGGTGATTGGCGGCGGTTTCTCGGCCAACTCTCGTCTGCGGGAGCTGGCGGCGGAGCGCGCCGAGAAGTATGGCATCGCGGTGCGTGTGCCGCCGATTCGTTATTGCACCGATAATGGTGCAATGATCGCAGCCCTGGGTTGGGAGCTGGTACGCAATGGGGTGGAACCATCATCTTTGGACATCACGGTTGAGACGGCCATGGATCTCAATAAGATACGAATGTAGCCGGAGCCGGGATCTTAGGCGTGAAAGATGAAGCTCTTAGGCGTGTAAGACGGAGCCTTGGCCTGCGGCGACCTCCACTGGCCGAGCCACGGTGTACACGGTGCAACATGCGACCGGGAAGACTTCCAATTCCTGTGAAATCGTCCTGCTCACCATGCGCGGACGCGCCTTCCGTGTGCCCCACAGATGCCCCACCGACCACATCTTCAACGAATATGCTGCGCAGGGCGCACCTGCAGCGTGCCGCACCAGGTGCATCGCTCACGGGAAGGCCGCACGGGTCGCTCAAGGAACAGGCCACACGGGTACGCCTGCAATGAGTACGCCCGCAGGATGCCGCGCAGGCACGGGTACGCCCCTAGCATGCTGTACCGGAACGTCTTATATGAACGTGCCTAACGAGGTCCACCCTCAACGTGCCGCACCGCGAATGTGTTCAACTGGCCAACCGAACACGGCTTCCTCCGATAGGTGGAGCCACCCACTAGCTGCAGTTACTAGCTGCCTTCGCCGAGAACACGCTCGGCCAGGATTGCGCGGTGGCGTCCCAGAACCGGGGTGAGGATGAGTACGCCGGGGCGTCCGGTGTGCTTGCCGATTCTCTTCCGTAACAGCTCGACGTCGGTGTCGGTGCCGCGTTTCTTAATCTCCAGCGCTCCGATTCCGTGGGCGTCCAGCGCCCGCTTGATGTCCTTGGCATCATTGCGGAGAACTTCCCGGATCGCAAAAGAATCACATCCGGGCAGTGGCTTCTCGCCGGTCAGGTAGGCGATTCCGTCGGATACTGGGGCGACGTCGTATGTGCTGCACAATCGCGCGATTGCGCCGGCGCGGATAAGCGCGGCGTTCGGCTCAAGAAGTAGCGGACCGAGGGCGGAAGGTTCGGAAGGGATAACCGGTTCGTCGGCAGATGTGGCACCGGAGTTGAAAGTGACTCCGTCGACGACGGCGTAGCGTCCGGGCGTTCCTGTGCCTTGCCACACGACTGCCTCCAGTAATTCACCGCCTTCACTGGTCCAGACCACGTGTGCCTGCGCGGGGAGGATACTGTGTGGAATGCCGGGAGCGACCTTGATGCCGGAGTAGCGGTAGGAGGCAGCAATGTCAAGCGCCTGCCCGTAAGTGGGTGACCAGCTCTGTGGATCCTTTATGCGCCTGCCGGTCGATGTGCGGCGTGCCGGGTCTAACCACACCGCGTCGGTGTCTGGAACCATTGCGGTCACACCGTCTTCGCACAGCACCGTGGCGGCGGGAAGATTTGCCCGGGCAATAAGTGCGGTGGCGGGATCGGATTCGATTGCCGTGACTTGCAGGTCGGCATCACAAAAGGCGAGGGAATCCGCTCCTATCCCGCAGCCGATGTCAACGACATGCCGTGCCCCAGCACGTGCGAATTGCGCGGCGTGTGTTTGGGCGACGCTCCACCGGCTTGACTGCTCATAGCCGGCCTGCGTGAAGAATAGGGTTTCGGCAAGATTACCGAACTTGGCTCGTGCACGTTGGCGCAGGCGTGCCTGCGTCAAAACAACGGCGACGAGTTCGGGCGCGTGGCCCTCGCGGCGCAGACGACCGGCGAGGGCGAGTGCGTCGTCGCCGCGGTAAGGGGGCAGTGACTCTAACAGGGCTCGGCCTTCCGGGCTGAGCAGCGCGGTGACCTCGGAAACATCCACGGGCAGCATTGTCGCATGAGCGCAGGGGAGATGTGCGGGGAGGGAGGGGCACAACGTGCCAATTGGCGCTGGCGGATCGCAGGCGTTGACCGCTGCGGATGCGGGGTGGATCGCAAACGTGCCAATTGGCGCTGGCGGATCGCAGGCGTTGACCGCTGCGGATGCGGGGTGGATCGCAAACGTGCCAATTGGCGCTGGCGGATCGCAGAGAGCAATGAGATAGGCGTGTGCGTGGTGTGCTCGCTCCGCGCTGACGATCACTGTGCCAGATCTCATGGGATGAAGAAAGGCGAGGGATGCGCTCATCAGGCGGGGTGTGCGGGGAGAAGCGTGCGCCTGGGTACGCGCGGCTATGTGCGCGGATTCGCGCACGTGATGTGTCCGGATTGCGTCGCGCTAAGTTTGGGCGGGCAGCGGTCCTACGGGGTGTTGATTGCGACAAGTCTGGCACTCGCCTTGACCGAGTGCTAACTTCGGCATAACCTTCTTACGGACGTAGTTCTAACTACGGCTTGTGCCCGGTTCGGGCCCGGCCCCCGCGACGGCGGGTCCCGCGGCCAGGTGCTTCATAACCAAAGCACGAGTTGAAGAAGAAAGGGGATCCGCAGTGTCGGTCTCCATCAAACCGCTTGAGGATCGCATCGTGATCCAGCAGCTGGAAGCAGAAACCACCACGGCCTCCGGCCTTGTCCTTCCGGACACGGCCAAGGAGAAGCCGCAGGAGGGGAAGGTCCTTGCCGTTGGGCCGGGACGCATTGACGACAAGGGCAACCGTGTTCCGGTTGACGTCAAGGAGGGTGACGTGGTCATTTACTCCAAGTACGGCGGTACCGAGATCAAGTACGGTGCGGATGAGTACATCATCCTGTCCTCGCGCGACGTGCTGGCGGTCGTCGAGAAGTAAGACTGCTGATAAAGGTCGGGACGGTCCTAGGGTCGTCCCGACCTTTGCATTTGGCCGTCCCGACCTTTGCATTTGGCCGTCCCGACCTTGTATCAAGCCGTGTGCGCGGTGTCTTCTGTGCTAAGTCGTGTTTAAGGCCAGACGGATTGGGAGATGAGTGTGGTCCGACGGTTCTTCGGCGCATGGTAGCGTCCAAGCATGGCGAGACGGACCGCAGATGAGTGTGGTCAGACGGTAGCGGATGTCCAAATCCCGTCCAAACGAGAGTCTGCCGGTTGAGTCGAGTTGCGGAATCCGCATGATTCCGCCATTTCTTAAATTGATCCAATCAACTTATCCGTCGTTTGGACGGGATTTGGACATCATTCCTCGATTCTCGACCACAGAGACTCCCACGCGGTGGGCTGGAGCCGTCGGCATTGGCAGGGAACGTGTCAACGCCGCCTCGCGTGCCAGCCGTGAGAACCGCCAAGGGAGACTGCGCGTCCGCCTGGGCGGGGAATGTGTCAACACTGCCTCGCGACTCACCCTACTAACCGGTGACTGCCATGCGGGCCGGTAGGTTAGTGCCCGTGCGGGCCGGTAGCGTAGAGCGCGCACGGCCGCTGCGGCGTCGGGGCCCTGGGAGTGCCGCGCGGGCCGTCAGCTTAGTACCCGCGCAGGCCGGTACCAAGAATGTACTTATCACCCGGCCTTGCAACCGGTAGGTTAGTACCCGCATAGGCGTCCGCGCGCTTTGCTTGCCGGTGCGCCGCTGTCCTTGTGGCTGCCTTGGCACGCACTGTCGCCCAGGAGTACTCGCGGTTGTTGACGGGTCAGTCTCCGCCACGGCAGGGGAGACAAGCGAGTGACTGTGGAGCGCTCGCGGTTGTCGATGGATCCGTCTCCGGCCCGTCGGCACAGGTGGTCTCTCAAGGTCTAGTCAACAACGGCAGCTGTGGCTACCGCGATGAGGCGAAGGTTGTGCGGCAGTGCGCCGTCGGCGTCGGAAGCGGTCATCGTGAGGATAACGGTGTCCTTTGCCGGGTTGTTGACGAACTTGGTGGAGAAATAGCCCTGCCACGAGTACGCGCCGGGTCCGCCTAAGAAGGCCGGCGATCCATCGGGTGCACCGATGCCCTCTTGAATCTCCAACTGGTATCCCCACTTATTCTTGAAGCCCTGCCACCAGTACTTCTCGCCGATCTGGTTGGTGGTCATCATGTCGACTGCAGTGGGCGAGAGGATTCGCACGCCATTGAATTCGCCGCGGTTGAGAAGCATCTGAGCCAGCTTGTAGTAGTCATGGGTTGTGCCATGCAGGCCGGCTGCGCCAGAGAAGTATGTTCGGTAGGGCGAATGCGCGCCCTCGGGGCCAAGCTTGTACGGGCCGACTTGTACATTCTCATACTGCCGTTCGTCTCTGCCAGGCCAGTAGCATTCTGCCAAGCGATGCTTCTGGTCTTCGGGGATGAAGAACCAGGTTTCATCCATGCCGAGCGGGGCGAAAATGTTCTGGCGCAGATACGAATCAAAGTCCTGACCGGAAATGACTTCTACTAGCCGGGCCAGGGTATCCACAGACGAGTTGGAATAATCAAACATCTCGCCAGGCTCAGCGATTAGCGGAGCTTGTGCGACGCGCTTGATGTTCTCCTCAAGAGTTGTATCGGGAGCATTCATGTCGTCCCGTACTCCAAGCTGACCGTAGATCTTCGGTACCACGTGATAGACGGGAAGATCGAAGCGTTCATCCCACCAGGAGTTAGTTAGTCCCGCGGTCATGGACAGCAGGTGGTGGAAGGTGATCGGTTTTGTTGCTGGAACCAACCGGTAACTGAGATCTTTTTCGACGACGGCGACGTGCGGGTGCCCGAACTCGGGCAGGTAGTTTGCAATGGGTTCCTGGAGGTCGAGTAGTCCCTTTTCCCACAGTTGCATCACTGCAACGGCGGTTGGGATTTTCGACATGGAGGCGAGGCGGAAGATCGAGTCGGTTGCCATGGGCACGCCTTCGTCAGCCTTTCCAAACGCCTTGAAGTAGCAGATTCTGCCGTGGCGGGCCATGAGGACCACCATGCCTTGGTATGCATTCTCGTCGATATGTTTGGCGACGAGCGTATCAATGCGAGCGAGGCGATCAGCGCTAACGCCTACACTCGCCGGATCAACAATGTGTGAATCGTCCATGATTCTCCAATCGGTTAGTAGGGCGGCAAGTGCCCGTGTGATCAATTCTCCCTGAAAATCTCGCGCCATGCGGGCAGTTTGGTGGGTGAATCTTCGCTGGGCGGCCAAAGGGTAGCGAAGCTGCGGTGACGCTAAGCGGCGGTGAGGTCTGGGCTGGGGTGTACTCTTCATGCGGTGTGTGGTGATCCTGGCCGGTGGGGTTGAACATGGCGCAGGGCACCGTCGATCCCCATGCGGTATTGTGGCGATCCTCGCCGCCCGCGGCGAGGGCGGCCATTCGGTCTGCTATATGGTGAGGGTGACATTCAGCAGTTCTGGCCGTTCGCGAGGTCGGTACTTTGCTTCTCTGGCGGAACCCGTATGCAGTAGATGGCAATGCCCGCCTTGAACCGGGAACCGTTCGCCAGGCCGTCTCTGGCGGAACCCGCATGCAGTACGCGGCAATTCGCGCCTTATAGGAGAGATGCTGTGGATGCATCGGATCTGAGACTGGCTAGTGGGTAGGAGAGGGTGCTGCGTAGTATGGCGGCATGAGCACTCGTGACCCGTTTGAGTTCCTTGGTCTCACATACGATGATGTTCTGCTGGTTCCCCAAGCAACAGATGTCATCCCCTCCGAAGTCGACACCACCAGTCGGCTCACCCGCAGAATCACTTTGAAGACGCCCTTGATATCCGCCGCCATGGATACAGTTACCGAGTCGCGTATGGCGATTGCCATGGCCCGGCAAGGCGGAATCGGCATTATTCACCGCAATCTCTCCATCGAGGACCAAGCCGCGCAGGTCAGCGTCGTCAAACGATCTGAGTCTGGCATGGTCCAGGACCCGGTGACCGTCGGACCCGACGCGACGATTTCACAACTCGACGAACTGTGCGGAAAGTATCGGGTGTCAGGGCTGCCCGTTGTGGACGACGACCGCAGGTTGCTTGGAATCATAACCAACCGAGATCTTCGTTTTATCCCGGAAGAGGACTTCGCCACCCGGACGGTGCGCGAGACGATGACGCCCATGCCACTGGTGACCGCGCCGCAGGGTGTGGAACGTGACGAGGCGGCGAGGCTTTTGGCCCAGCACAAGATCGAGAAGCTGCCGTTAGTCGACGAACATGGCCGCTTGTCCGGGTTGATCACGGTGAAGGACTTCGTCAAGACCCAGCAGTACCCGAATGCTTCGAAAGACTCGGACGGCCGGTTGATCGTGGGAGCGGGCGTTGGTTATTTGGCGGACTCGTGGGAGCGTGCGTGCGCACTTGCTGAGGCGGATGTGGACATTCTTGTCATTGATTCGGCCAATGGTGAGGCAAAGCTGGCGCTCGACATGATTCGCCGCTTGCGTTCCGACTCCGGGTTTGACGGCGTGCAGATTATCGGCGGCAATATCGCCACCCAGTCGGGTGCTCAGGCGTTGATCGACGCGGGGGTCGACGCGGTCAAGGTCGGCATTGGTCCGGGATCAATCTGTACCACCAGGGTTGTTGCCGGGGTCGGTATGCCGCAGGTGACCGCAATTGTTGAGGCGGCAAAAGCGTGCGGACCGGCGGGCGTTCCTTTGATTGCCGACGGCGGACTGCAGTACTCGGGAGACATTGGGAAGGCCTTGGTAGCAGGAGCGGACACGGTCATGCTGGGATCTCTGCTGGCGGGGTGTGAAGAAACGCCTGGCGAACTGGTGTTCGTCAACGGCAAGCAGTTCAAGCATTACCGGGGTATGGGGTCTTTGGGAGCGATGTCCTCGCGTGGCAAGCGTTCCTATTCGAAGGATCGCTACTTCCAAAGCGATGTCACCTCTGATGACAAGATCATTCCGGAGGGTATTGAGGGCCAGGTACCTTATCGGGGATCGCTGAGTTCGGTGCTCTATGAACTAGTCGGCGGTTTGCACCAGACGATGTTCTATTCGGGTGCGCGGACGGTTCCCGAGTTGAAGGAGCGAGGGCGTTTCGTTCGTATGACGTCAGCTGGACTTCGTGAGTCGCATCCGCACGACGTGCAAATGACCGTCGAGGCTCCGAACTATGCGGGCCGCGCGAACTGACACTTGAGGCAACTCACGCTCGAGGGAACCGAGAATCGCGCAGACCGACACTGATGCGCCTTCCGGTGAAGGCAGCGAAACCGTTCACACTGCATGGGCGACGGGCCATTCCACGCTTTCCGTTGCTGGTGGCCTCTCTTCCTGCTGTGCTCGTTTGTTCAAGAAGGTGATGAACTCGGCGTATGCCTGTTCCTCTTGTTCTTGAATATCAATGAGTGGCTGTTCGGCGAGCTCCGGGTAGGCGCGCAGCATGGCGCCCAGCAGGCGCAGAGTGGCCATCACGTCAGCTTCGGCGTTGTGGAAGTCGTCGTCGTTCCACACATGGTAGTGGCGGCATAGATCTTCCAAGCGACGCTTGCCCTTGCGGTAACGATCAACGCTCCGATCCAGCAGGTACGGATCGACGACGGGGTAGATAATCCCGCCCAGGCGTTCGGCTAGCGTGGGGATGCTGTGGCGGCTCAGCTCGGCTTCGAGAAGCGTGAGGTCGTAGACCGCATTGAAGGCGACAATCGGCCATTCCTGTTCCATGTGTGCGGCGAGGGTGTCTGCAATTTCGGCAAGGACTTCCTCCGCAGGGCGCCCCTCGGTGCGGGCCTGCTCGGTGGTGATGCCGTGGACCTGGGTTGCGGACTCCGGAATCTCGACGCCGGGATCCGCCAGCCAGTAGCGTCTTGTAACGCCTTCGGTGGTGATGGTGACGAGCGAACATGTCACCAGCCGCGACTCTTCCGGCCGCACTCCGGTTGTCTCCGTGTCAAAGCCGATAATCGGGCTCTCGCTCCACATAACAATCCTTTCTTCGTTGCTCTAAGCCTAGCGGGCGCCTCCGACAGATAGCTGGGTGGGAAGAGACGGCCGGGCGTAGGTATCGGGTTGATTAGGCCTTGTACTTGTGGACGGCAACTCGTATCGTGGGAGTGACAGTACTCACTCAGCCACGGGAGTTGCAGGTGTCCGAAGTATACGTAGAGGTGGCCAGCCTGGAAGCGGCCGCCCGTAGCGCAGAATCAGCAAGCGATGAAGCAGATGGAATCAGGGTGACCGCAGAAACGAACAGTGTTGAAGAAGCGATGGAAGGATCTGTTGCTGCATCGACAGTTGAGTCCGCGACGGAGGCAGTGGACGCCCTGGGTACCCGACTTCGAAATGTACTGAGCGAGTTCTCATCCGCCCTGACTGTGGCGAAGGAGGGCTATTCCCTGACTACAGGACCAACCTCGATTTCTCAGCGATTGACAGGGAGGCAGGCCGCTGATGGTGACATGGGCACAGATCGCGAAGTGGAAGGCGTCTAGCCTTGACGGTTTCTTGGACATGCTGATCTCTGCGCGGAAGCGTGGCATGGCAGTCGGAGACTACATCTCGCAGACCGATGTGTCTACAGGTTGGCGAGGAGCCGGAGCTGAAGCGGCTCAGGATCGCCTGAACCAGATTGAAGCCTCATGCGAGTACCTTCTCGCCAATATCGGTGATCTCATTATGGCGACTTCTACAGCTCAGGACGGCGTCGGCGAAGTTGAACTGGCTCTCAACGAGGCACTGTCCTGGGCCGGCTATTGGAATTTCTCCATCAGCGAGAGTGGCGAGGTCATTGATCCTCACCCGTACGATGTCGGAATACATGCCAACCCAGAGGCGAGGGAACTTGCCGACGAACACAATGCCGCACTGGAAAACACGCGTATGGCGGTTGACGCCGCAATGTCAAAGACAGATGAGGTCGACCGAACCTATCAGCAGGCCCTGGCTAAGATTGCCAGTGGTGAGGTCAGTGAAGTTGAGGCACTTGACGATACGCCTGGCGTACCGGATGCGCCACCTGAAAACGCCTCGACGGAGCAGGTCGCTGCATGGTGGAATTCCCTTACTGAGGCGGAGCGCAACGCGATGTTCGACAAATACTATCGTCGGCTCGGAAACCTCGATGGGATTGACGCGGCAACTCGTGACAAAGCGAATCGGCGGGCATTTGAGGAAGACTATCGGGTGATCGAAGAAGAGTTGGAGGAGCTTGACAAGCGATTCGCTACATTTCCCGACCGTCGCGCGACTGGCCTCAACGAGGAACCTATGGCGCCGGGAGACTCGGAGAAGATGCAAAGGTGGAGTGACCTCCATCACCGGAAGACGGACATCGAGGCCATTCGAAATGCACTCGATGGTGCGAACGGAGATACGCAACTACTTCTCTACGAGTCGCGAACTGATGAACCAGGGCATACGATGACTCATGCGGCAATCGCCGTCGGCGATGTCGACACAGCCGACAACGTCACGACTTATGTTCCGGGAATGACGACGACTGTTGCAAAAGACATTGAGTCGATGGTGGGCGATATGGAACGGCTGAAGCAACATTCGGAATAAGTGGCGGGCAATGGCGAGAGCGTCGCAGGGGTTGCATGGATCGGCTACGATGCGCCCCCGCTGTTGCATCAGCTGCGCTTCCTGAACGGGCAGAGGCTGGCGGTGCGGCCTTAGCGCCGTTTTTGGAGGGGATCGAGGATTCCCGGCATGCGGGGTTGGATGATGTCCACCAATCGCTGCTCGGTCATTTGTACGGTTCGACGACGTCGAGTTATGGCCTGACTGAGGTTCGACCTGGTGTAGTTGATGACTACGCTGCGTTTGGATCACCCGGAACACAGCCGGGCTATGACCTCAACGTTCCTGACGGACACAACTTCGTGTTGAAAAACAGAGAAGACCCGGTGACATATGTTGGCGATACGCTCATGATTCATGGGGATGACCCTGCCGACGATAACAGCTTCACCGAACTTGACGCCAACAAGGACCTCCATCTGAATCCATTTGGGGCACATTCGACATATTTTGAGGAGGATTCCGTGGCACTTGACAGTCTGTCCAGAGTTGTAGCAGGAAAGGCTGGGTAGGGCAGGTAACTGGAACTCGGGAGCAGATGGTGACCTCGCTCTGTGTGTGAGCATTCGGAAGTGCCAAATTCCCAGTTGCATTGGGCGTTGAAGCACAGGTGCCGACGCGGTGATCAATTGGCACCGGCAATCGGCGCGGCTGGATGCGTAGTGTAATCCGGTCACCGCGGAGCAACCCCGCACGCCCTGCATGTTCGGTTCGCATGCAACCGGCCCTTGAACGCAGTATTCCGCTCAGGGTATGCTTGGTCACGTCGTGCTCACTTGTAGCGAAAGGGCAGCGGTGTCAGAACTACGCGTTGAAGAAGGCAGCCTCGATAGCGCCATGACCAATACCCAGGAGGCGAGCGACTACGCCGGGAACGTTCAGGTCTCTGATGGTATGGGAACCGTATCAAGCGGCATGAGTGGCGCCTCGGCAGCGGTCGCAGCAAGCTCGGCGGGTCAGGCGGTTGACGATCTAGCGAAGAAGCTGGCGAGCGGACTGACGGAGTTTCATTCGGCGCTCGACAGTGCCAAACAGTCGTATTCCAGCACGGATGAGACGACGAGCATTGATTTTTCGGCGTTTGATACAGCGATGGGGGAGTCATGAGTGCTCTAAGTGGTGTCGGCGCGCTAGTAGGTGGGGCCGTTGGAGCCGCCTTCAGCCTCACCTGGGAGAACATCAAGGACTGGAAGAGTTCTGGTCTTGACACGGCAGTTGATGACCTGATTGCGGCCCGCAAGGACGCCAAAGGTGCGGGAGACTATATCCTTGCTATCGACGTGTCGACGGGCTGGTCGGGTGTGGGCGCTGAGGCCGCTCAAGAACGACGCAGTGAGCTCGAATCCGCCTGCGAAGTGTTGCTGGCCAATATCGGCGATCTGCTGGCGGCGACGACCGCTGCGCAAAACGGTGTGGGAGATGTTGAGCTGCTGGTTAATGAGGCGATCTCGAGGGTGGAGTATTGGGGTTTCAATATCTCTTCTTCGGGAGAAGTCACCGATCCTGATCCAATCGACGCGGCTCCCTCTAGCCCGATAATGCAGCAGGAGAAACTTGAGCGTGAAGAAGCTCTTGGCACTGCTCGGGAATCGGTCGCTGCTGCACTTACACGAGCGCAGGAAGTTAACTCTGACTACGTCGAGGCTCTGAACAAGGTGGCCAACGGCGAAGTCAGTGAGGTGGAAGACCTTGGCGACACTCCGGGTGTCGCTGATACGCCGCCGGTGGCCGCATCAACGGAAGAGGTTGCCGCATGGTGGAACTCGCTGACTGAGGAAGAACAGCGCTCGATGGTTAAACACAATTATCGTGGGCTTGGAAATCTCGACGGTATACCGGCTTGGGCTCGTCATGAGGCAAATCTGAAGAAGCTCGACGACGAAGAAAGAGCAGTTAATGCCTTGCTGCCAACCGCTCAAGGTGAGCATAAGAGGGCGCTCGAGCAGCAAAAGGCCGAGATTGATGCGATTCGGACTGCCCTTGCTAACCTTGCTAAAGCTGGAGAAGAAGGGCAACTCCTTCTTTACGAAGAAGCGTGGGGTGAGCCGGGTAGTGAACGTGCGCACGTCGCTATCTCTGTAGGCGATGTGGACACTGCCGACCACATTACAACCGTTGTACCGGGCATGACGACGACGGTTGAGAGTATGCCCGGTAAAGTTGAAGAGATGCAACGGCTTAAGCAGCATTCGGAGCAGGCTGCTGGTAATGGAGAGACCACTGCGGCGATTATGTGGTTGGGGTACGACGCGCCGCAAAGCCCTCCAGCTGACTGGTCGGTCGCGGGTACCGATAATGCCAAACGAGGCGGCGACTCGCTGGCATCGTTTGAAGAGGGAATCTCTGATTCGCGGCGGTTAGGCGCCGGTGATGCGCATATGTCGGTGCTCGGTCATTCGTATGGTTCGACGACATCGAGTTACGGCGTGGCGCAGGTACGGCCCGGTGTCGTTGACGACTACGCCGTATACGGTTCTCCGGGTACGCTGCCGGGCTATGACATGAATGTTCCGGAAGGACACAAGTATGTGTTGCGAAACTCCAACGATGTGATAGGCATGTTCAGCGGAGCCCTCGGCAACGAGCCACTGGACGACCCCAGTTTTACGGAGCTCGACGCGAATGATAATTTCTCGAAGCGCGAGCACTCTACCTATCTTGATGAGGGCTCTACTGCTCTGAACAGTCTGTCAAAGGTCGTAGCAGGAACGGCGGGTTAGGCATATGAGCATTTTTGATGAGGATGGCGCAAAGCCTCTTAAAGAGCGAGTCGATATTGAGACGTCGCAGAGCCAACTGAACCGGGCGCTGAAGGATGCGCGCCTGCGCATTGATGCGGTTTTCGGCCCGTTCGAGTGGACCTGGTTGGACGAGGAACCTCGCCGTGGTGCCGGGAGCATCGAAAGGAATGCGGGTGTCACCGAAACCGGCACCGCGATCAATAGTCGGCAGGGGATGGTCATTGCGTCCCCGCTTACGGACAACGACTTCTTCGACGCACTGGACATCGTCAAGGAGGAGGTTGCTCCGTACGGCTTCACCTATCTGATTAATCAGTCGGATGCCCAGCTGTTCGATTTCTTCCTGTATAACAGGGAAGATGGCGGCCATATCAGTGTTGTCATGAACCGTGAGAACCGCGGCTTTTCCATCGCGTACAGCACCGGCCACCGGCCGGTGTGATTGCGTGTTCTTTCGGGTCCGAAGTAGTGACACCTGAGAGCTGCGATGGCCTCGCGCCGTCGTGGACCGGCACACTACCGGCATGTCTCTTTGAGCGTGTAGCGTGTGTTTCTGCCACAGGCATGTTGAATCACGCGGAAAGCGGCACCGCACAGTCGGGTCTCCGTCCGGATGTCATAGAGTGGCGGCGCCTTCGTCTGAAGGACTGGCATGTTGCTCTGGTCAGCAACAGTATGAGCGTCTCACGTGTTTTTGGGCGGCGACTACATGGATGGCCTCGCTTTGTGCCTCCATGCGCGTTGCGGTAGTGTAACTTCAAACTCCTCACCAACCACCCAAAGGAGATGAAGTGAGCCGGTACTACATGAATCCGGAAGGAGTCACGAAAGCGGCGGGTCGTGCGCATAACGCAGCTGAAAACCTAGCAGAGGTGAAGGTTTTTCTCGGTCTGAATGAGATGCGTAACGCCATGCCTGGAGCGCCTGCGGCTAGTGCTGCGACTTCCGCGGGTGGTGCTGTTGATTCCTCCCTGCAGGGGTTGGCTATCGCGGTTGACGAATTCGCGGCGGCCCTCGAGCGCACACGTGATAGGTTCCTCGCTGCAGACAAGCGCGCTGCCGAACGCATGGCCGCCGTGACTCCGGGTTCTGTCTTGCGGCCTCGGCGTGGCCGTGAGAGGACTTCTGGAACGGGTGACGCCCACTCGGATGGGTGGGATATTGACAGGAATCCGCGTAACGTGCACCCCGCGCCGTCGGATTCTGAGGAGTTCCGTCGTCATTCAAAGCCAGGCGATTCGGAGGATTGAGGAGTTTTCAATGGTAACGTGGAGCGACATTCGGAGGTGGAACAGTGCTG
The DNA here is from genome assembly GCF_003957265.1 of Actinobaculum sp. 352. Lineage (NCBI taxonomy): Bacteria > Bacillati > Actinomycetota > Actinomycetes > Actinomycetales > Actinomycetaceae > Actinobaculum > Actinobaculum sp. 352. The sequence goes on from NZ_RQSN01000001.1 coordinate 27,605, forward strand.
CCTTTCAGCCGGTCCTGGAAGCCCTGGCCGAAGATCGAAAGCGGGTGCGGCGGGCTCACTGGGAGTTGGAATGCAGCGACACTTCCCGAGACTGGCAGGGAAAGACAGCTGACTTGGCGGCAGTCAGGCGTGTTCAGCTTCAAGAGCGTTGTCAGGTGCTCGTAGACGCAATCGATGATCTTATCGCGGCCACATCTAAAGCGCAGAGCGGAACGTATGCCGTGGAACTGGCGGTCATTGAGGCGTGTTCCATAGCAGATCAATACGGTTTCAAGATTCTGGGGTCAGGTCAGGTTACGGACGCCTCCGATGGCCGGGCGCAACCAACGGAGGACCCGGAGGATTTTCCAAAACATCTAGCCGAACTAACAGCCCGGCTGAACGCTCTTGAGAGGACGCAAAAGGTCGTGGAACTCGCGCTTCAGAAAGCGGAGAGAGTGGACAGAATGTATAGCGAGGCTCTTGGGAACGCCGCGCAGGGAAGCATTTGAGGCGGATTTGAGGAGAGATTCAAGGAAAACACTTCCTGTCATGGGCGGCGCGTCTTTGATCAAAATGGGGGTGGGGCTGAGTCGTAGTCCCGACCTTCACGATGCTTCGGATACGCTTGCAGTCGCACATAACATAAAGTCCTCCTCGCACCCTTCCTTGCGCATTGGATGCGCACACCGAACAATTCGCGTATCCACATGCCTGATGGGCCTATGCTGCTGTAACCGGCTAACCGGCAAGGGGTAGGCTGGTCATGTGAGCGAAGTTGAGATTGGACGAGCGAAGCGCGCCCGACGCGCTTACACCCTGGACGATATCGCCGTTGTCCCTTCACGGCGCACTCGCGACGTGCAGGAAGTGACCACCTCCTGGCAGTTGGACGCCTACCATCTGGAGATCCCGGTACTGTCTGCGCCCATGGATTCGGTAACCTCACCGGAAACCGCTATCGAAATCGGACGCCTGGGCGGCGTCGGTGTGCTCGATCTGGAAGGCCTGTGGACCCGTTACGAAGATCCGCGCCCGCTATTCGAAGAAATAGCCGATCTCGATCAGCGCAGTTCCATCGCGCGCCTGCAGGAGATTTATGCGGAGCCGGTCAAAGAGGAACTCATCACTGAGCGGTTGAACGAGATCCGCGATGCCGGGGTGACCGTGGCGGGAGCGCTATCCCCAGGCCGCACCCAGGAGCTGTGGCGGACCGTCGTCGACGCCGGCGTGGATATCTTCGTTATCCGCGGCACCACGGTCTCTGCCGAACACGTTTCCGCCAACCGGGAGCCCCTGAATCTCAAGCGCTTCATCTACGAGTTGGATGTGCCCGTCCTGGTGGGTGGTGCGGTGACCTACACCGGCGCCCTTCACCTCATGCGCACCGGGGCCGCTGGCGTACTTGCTGGATACGGCGGCGGTGCGGCCTCCGCGAATCGCCGCACCGTTGGTATAGCGGCACCGATGGCGACAACGATCGCCGATATTGCCGCCGCTCGGCGGGACTATTTGGACGAGTCTGGCGGGCGCTATGTGCACGTGGTGGCCGACGGTTCAGTGGGGACCGCCGGGGATGTAGTGAAGGCCATTGCCTGCGGTGCGGATGGCGTTATGCTGGGCACCGCACTTGCGCGTGCGGATGAGGCACCCGGCCGCGGCTGGCACTGGGGGCAGGAAGCACACCATTCACGCCTGCCACGCGGTGACCGGGTACAAGTCGGCACCGCCGGCCCCCTGGAACAGATCCTCTTCGGCCCGTCGCACACCGCCGACGGCACCACGAATCTCATGGGCGCACTCCGGCACGCCATGGCGGCCAACGGATATTCCGATGTGAAGGAGTTTCAGCGCGCTGAAGTTGTCGTTGGCGGCTGAGTAATGTTGGATGGTGGAAGAGCCGGACAACGTGCACTCGGCCCTTCGACGGCTAGGTACTACCACGACCTGAGTTAGACGCGAGCGCTACCCCTGGTACCGGTAGATATTGGTCTCGCGCTCCACGAAACCGCAGCGGCGGTAGAGGCGGTTGGCGGCTTCTCGCGAGGGGCGCGATGTCAGATCCACCGACTTCGCTCCGACCTCTTGTGCAAGCGAAACTGCGGCCTCCACCAGCTGTTGCCCCGCTCCCTGACCGCGGGCGTCCTCGTGTACGACGACGTCCTCGATCCAGGCGCGACGCCCGGTGGGGATATCAAATGTGGCGAGAGTCAGCATGCCGAGAATCTCCGGCGCATCCTCCGAGCGGAACACAAGCAGATATACGCCTTTCTGCGCCACCATGCTCCGCACATACTCCTCGGAAAGGGGTGGAGTGGAACGAGAGAGCTGGGGGACCAGTCTATTCATAGCTGCAGCGAGTTCCGGGGTTGATTCGGTGACGACTTCGACGGACATGAGTCTCCTTTCCTCTGACGGCTCAAGAGTACCGTTTGGCGGCGAGTGCGGTGGGCGCAAACGACCGACTGCAGCAACTCTGTGAGCAGCTTTGCAACCATCCCACTTTATGTGCACCCACTCGCGCGTCCCAGCCGAGTGGGCGAGTTCGTCACGGGCGGCAATGCTGCGTTGTGTACCCCTACCCGCGTGGTGTACGTCGAGAAGCCGACGCCACCCCTGCCCGACGTGTATGTGCCCCACCCGCGCGCTGTGTACCGGTGGGTGTTGCCTGAGTTGCGACTCAGGGTGGCATGTACCCCTACCCGCGCGGCATGTACAGGCAGGTACATGCGCAAGCGTTGCTACATCGTCGCCAAAGATGTGGAACAGGCCGTCCGTTGCAACGCGCGGGTATGAGCTGCAAACTGCCGCTACCCGCGCGGCACTCGCTCCAGATCGGCCAGCCAGATCGCGTCGGAAGCATCGCTGGGCATGCGCCAGTCGCCGCGCGGCGAAAGCGTTCCCCCGGCACTGACCTTCGGGCCGTTAGGCAGCGTGGAACGTTTGAACTGCTGCGAGAAGAAACGCCGATAGAAGAGCTCCATCCAGTGCCGGATGTCCCCGATTTCATAGGCGTGCCTATCTTCCACAGCAATCCCACTCGGCCAGTTGCCGGCCTCTGCATCCCTCCAGGCATGCCACTGATAGAAGGCGATCTTGGATGGCCGCAGGCCGCAGCGCAGCAGATAGTACAGAGTGAAGTCTTGCAGTTCGTACGGGCCGATCTTTGCTTGGGTGGACTGGATTTCCTCGCCGGGGCGCGCCGGCACGAGCTCCGGGGAGATTTCGGTATCAAGAATCGACTGCAGCGTGTCACTGACGGCGTGGTCGAACTGTTTGGAGGAGATGGCCCAGCGGATCAGATGTTGCATCAGTGTCTTCGGTACGCCGGCGTTGACGTTGTAGTGGCTCATATGGTCGCCGACGCCGAAGGTGCACCAGCCCAGCGCCAACTCCGAAAGGTCACCCGTGCCCAGCACGATGGCGTTATTCGCTCCCGCCAAACGGAAGAGCATGTCGGTTCGCAGCCCTGCCTGCACGTTCTCGAAGGTGACATCATAGACCTCCTCGCCGCGTCCGAAGGGATGCCCGATGTCGCTGAGCATTTGCCGCGCACTGGGGCGAATATCAATCTCCTGGAAGGAGACGCCGAGGCTCTCGCCCAACCGGTAGGCATTGGACTTGGTGTGATCCGAGGTGGCAAAGCCGGGCAGTGTGTAGGCAAGGATGTCGGTGCGTGGACGGCCCAGTTGGTCCATGGCCCGCGCTGCCACAATCAGCGCCTGCGTGGAATCCAGACCGCCGGATACTCCAATCACGATCTTCGGCTGGCCAATGGCGCGTAGGCGCTGGCATAGTGCCGAAACCTGGATGTTGTAGGCCTCGTAGCAATCCTGATTGAGGGTGGCGGCGTCGTTGGGCACGAAGGGGAAACGGTCAATAGGCCGCAGCAGGCCGACGTCGTCATGCGTGGGTGCCAGCTGGAAGTTGATGGTGCGGAAAACCGAGTTCCGCTTGCCGCTGGCGGAGTCCTCGCGGTGGACCGCCTCGGTGCGCGAAATGCCGAAGGTTGCGCGATTGTCATCGAAACTGGATTGACGGATACGCTCCTGCAGCAGGGCGTCGAGATCAATATCGGCGAGGGTGGCATGGGCGCCGTCGGCAAAATGCGGACCGGCAGCCAGCTTTGTTCCCATCTCGAAGATGGCCGTCTGCCCGTCCCAGGTCAGATCGGTGGTTGACTCGCCCTGGCCATTTCCCGCGTAAATGTAGGCGGCCTTGTAGCGGGCGGCGGAGGAGCCGATCATGAGCTCGCGGTCATGGGCGCGCCCGATGGTGATAGGTGAGCCGGAGAGGTTGGCGATGATTGTCGCTCCGGCGAGTGAAGCCCGCGCCGCCGGCGGGATCGGGACCCACATGTCTTCACAGATCTCCACGTGGAAAACGAAACCGTCCACATCCGTGGCGCTGAACAGCAGGTCCGGGCCGAAGGGAACAGACTCGCGTGGGTAACCGTAACTCAGAGCGTCGGGAACCGGCGCGGGGCGGAATAGAGGCGCGGAAGCACTCGCAGCGCCGGAATCCGAAACGTTCGCAGCGTCGGAATCCGGAACACTCGCTGGGCTGGAACCCGGCACAGCGTATGCGGCCAGTAACGCATCCACGCCGTCAGCCGCGCTGATATTGACCCCGGGTAGGGTGATGTAGTTCCCGGCAGTCTGCGCGCCGCTTGCGAAATGGCGCTTCTCATAGAACTCGCGGTAGTTCGGTAGATAAGACTTGGGGACGACGCCGAGTACGTGACCGCGATGCAGCACGACGGCGCAGTTGTACAGGCGGTTTTCGTGCAGGATCGGCGCGCCGACAACGATGACGGGGGAGAGGCTCTCCGATTCGGTTCGCAGCTGTTCGATGGCCTGCAATGTGGCGTTGATGAGGGTGTCTTGAAGGAAGAGATCATCCGCGGAGTATCCGGTGAGCCCAAGTTCCGGGAAAACGGCCAGCGCCACGCCTTGGCCCTCCAAACCGCGGATAAGCTCGGCGGTGCGGCGGGCATTCTCGCAAGGATCAGCAAGTGCGACAGGCAGGGTGCAGGCGGCCACGCGCGCCATTCCCTGGGAATAGATGGAGTAGAAGTTGCCCATGAGCTAAGTGTGCCAGAGGACTCCGACACGGTAGTAATGAGGAACGCCGTGGCAGTTGCAGTGGAAGGCGGGCCGTGGCAGCTCGATGCCGCCTGGTTACGGCCCCCGATGCCATCCGGTTACGTCCCCTGATGAGGCCTCAGCGAATCGCGGGCTGCAGCAGATGTTGCACCAAGGGGCCGTACAGTTTGACCACATCGTCAATATTCAGTGATGTGATGGGCTGGAGGCGCAGGATGTAGCGGGCGGAGAGCATTCCAAAGATCACGCTGGTCGCGGCGGCCACGCGCCTTTTGGTATGTGGTCCGCTCAGGCGTCGCGCAACCGGCGTGATAATCGCTTCGTCAATCCATGCGCGGAAGGTGGTCATAGTTTCGTCGGATGCCAGCACCGAACCGATGAGCAGGCGGGCGGAGTTTTCGGCGGATGCTTCCTCCCACAGTAAGAGGACCGCGCGCACAACGCGTGCGCCAGCACCTTCCAGATTATCGCCCAGCGATTCGAGTACCGTGGTGGTCGGGTCACGCGGCAGCGACATTGCCTCGCGGAAGAGTCCGGTTTTTCCGCCGAAATAGTAGGAAATGAGCCCAGGGTCGACGTCGGCTTCGCGCGCGATGTCGCGCAGAGTCACGGCGGAGAACTCGCGGGTGGCAAACTGGACTTTCGCCACTTCGAGCAGGCGTTCGCGTATCTCGCCGCGTGCTGCGCGGGGGCCGCGGGTTGTGCCGTTTTCCATCTCCTGTTTCGCCCCTGTTCTTACGTCACCGAGCTGCGGACTCATGTCGATTCTGCAGGCGCTGTTTTGCCGCGTCCAGAGTATGGCACCGTGTGAATTCTGCAAGTGCCCCATCTCGTGCCGCGGCGTGGGCGGTGGTTGCAACCGCCGCCTTAGCCTTCGCGTTAACAATACTCCCTCGTACCGCTTCCATGGCCTTGGCCTCTCCTTCGTAGCCTTCCGTGCCCTCCCAACGACCGCGTCCGAGTCATCGGCCGATATTCCTAGGCCGTTTGTCCCAATATTTCAACGTTGTAGAGATGTCTTTGGTAGGCGAAGGGCGGTTTTTCCTAGCAGAGTGCGGGTCTGCCAGCGGATGGATTTGAAGTTTCTACGGGGAAGAAATTTGATGCCCGAAGCCGTACTCTCAAGATATCGGGCAGCTTACCCTGCGCGCCGCTCCACGGAGAGGATGAGGATGAATACGAGCATTGCTTACCGCTTGGGAATTGATGTCGGTTCGACAACGGTCAAGGCGGTTATGCTCGACGACGGCGACAAGCCGGTGTTCCAAGACTATCGCCGCCATAACGCCGACGTGCGAGCCGAACTCGCCAAGCTACTTGCCGATATCTCCTTCGAGTTCCCCGGCGCACGGGTCCGCGCCTCCATCACAGGCTCGGGCGGGCTCTCGGTGGCCAATGCGCTGTCTGTTTCTTTCGTACAGGAGGTTATTGCCGAAACAGAGGCAACGCGGCGCAATCATCCGGAAGTAGACGTGATCATTGAGCTCGGCGGAGAGGATGCCAAGCTCACCTACCTGCACCCCACCCCGGAACAGCGGATGAACGGTACCTGTGCGGGTGGAACCGGGGCGTTTATCGATCAGATGGCGACCCTGCTGAAAACCGATGCATCCGGGCTGAACACGTTGGCCGCCGGCTACCAGCAGCTTTATCCGATCGCTTCGCGGTGCGGCGTGTTCGCCAAATCAGACGTGCAGCCATTGATCAACCAGGGAGCGGCCCACGAAGACCTCGCTGCCTCCATCTTCCAGGCGGTTGCAACGCAAACGGTGGCCGGTTTGGCCTGCGGGCGCCCGATTCGTGGCAATGTCATGTTCCTGGGCGGCCCGCTGCACTTCCTGCCCGAACTACGTAACGCCTACGACCGCATCCTTGACAAGGTGGATACGTACATCACCCCGGATAACGCGCAGTTGTATGTGGCGCTAGGCGCCGCGCTACTAGCGGAGAAGGCAGATATTGCCATCCTTGCCGACCTCGTCGCCAAACTAGAGGCGACCAAGCATCTGGGGGCGGAATCCCACCGTATGCGTCCGCTGTTCGCGGATGAACAGGAGCGCGCCGAGTTTAACGAACGGCATGCGCAAGAGGCGATTTCCTTCAAGGACACCGATAAGGCCGCCGGTGACTGTTTCCTCGGCATTGACGCCGGTTCCACCACGATTAAAGCCGTGCTCATCGACGGCGACGACGACATCGTCTTCACTCACTACGCCTCGAATGAGGGCGACCCGGTGGCGGCAGCCATTGATATCGTCAAGCACATTCACGCAGAGCTCCCGCCCACGGCGCGGATTGTCCGCTCCTGCTCAACCGGGTATGGGGAAGGGCTGGTGAAAACTGCGCTCGGTGTGGACGAGGGCGAAATCGAGACCATGGCGCATTACCGCGCCGCCGAACATATTCGCCCCGGTGTTACCTCGGTGATCGATATCGGCGGGCAGGATATGAAGTACCTGCGCATCCGCTCCGGCGTCGTCGATTCCATCTCTGTGAACGAGGCCTGTTCCTCCGGCTGTGGGTCATTCCTGCAGACTTTCGCGGAGACCATGGGCATTGATGTGCGCAGTTTCGCCGCTGCCGCCGTGCAGGCGCAGAGCCCGGTCGACCTCGGCACACGCTGCACGGTGTTCATGAACTCCTCCGTCAAGCAGGCACAAAAGGAGGGCGCCGACGTCGGTGATATTTCCGCCGGATTGTCCTACTCGGTGGTTCGTAACGCCTTGTACAAGGTCATTAAGCTGAAGGACCCGGAGGACCTGGGGGAGTCCGTTGTGGTGCAGGGCGGTACCTTCTTAAACGACGCCGTGCTGCGCGCCTTCGAACTGCTCACCGGGCGCCATGTGGTCCGGCCGAATATCGCCGGGCTGATGGGTGCCTACGGGGCGGCACTCACCGCCAAAATGCACTATGATCCTGCCACCGCCGATCCGGAGAAGCCGTGCGGACTGCTCTCACCGGAAGAGCTGGAGGGACTGACGGTGACGACGGAGCGGAAGACCTGCCGTCTGTGCCAGAACCACTGCCAGATGACGATTTCCACCTTCTCCACCGGGGAGCGGCATGTGTCCGGCAACCGGTGCGAACGCGGCGCGTCGCTGGAGCGCGTTCCAAAGAAGTCGCCGATTCCGAATATGTTCGACTGGAAGTACAAGCGGGTCTTCGGTTACCGGCGTCTCACGGAGGACAAGGCGACCCGTGGTGATATCGGTATTCCGCGTGTACTCAACATGTACGAGGACTATCCCTTCTGGTTCACCGTGCTTACGCAGTTGAAGTTCCGGGTGTTGATTTCCGGGCGTTCCAACCATGACCTTTTCGAGGAGGGCATGGAATCGATCCCGTCGGAGAACGTGTGCTATCCGGCCAAGCTTGTGCACGGGCATATCGAGTCGCTGCTGAAGAAGGGTGTGCAGACCATCTTCTACCCGTGCGTCTCCTATGAGCAGGAAACCGCCAACGGCCAGGACAACACCTTCAACTGTCCGATTGTTGCCACCTATCCCGAGGTTATTCGCAACAACATGGAGTCGCTGGCAGGGCCGGATATCCGTTTCATTTCACCCTTCCTATCGTTGCGGAACCGGGAGGTGCTGCCGCGGCGCATCGCCGAGGTCTTCGCCGAGTGGGGTGTCACTGAGGAAGAGGCGGCCGCGGCGTGCGAGAAGGGCTGGGAGGAGCTGGATGCCTTCCATGCCGAGGTCCGGGCGAAGGGGCAGGAGGCGCTGCAGTACATCCGTGAGCACAATATGCGCGGTATTGTGTTGGCCGGGCGTCCGTACCATCTGGACCCGGAGATCAACCATGGCATTCCGGAAGTCATTATCGGCCTGGGCATGGCGGTGTTGACCGAGGATGCGATGGTGGAGGGCACACTGGAACGTCCGTTGCGTGTGCGTGACCAGTGGGCGTATCACTCGCGCCTGTACGAGGCTGCTGCCACGGTGGGCGACGACGTCGACCTGGAGTTGGTGCAGTTGACGTCCTTCGGATGCGGGCTGGACGCTATCACTGCCGACCAGGTCATCGAGATCCTGGAGGGACGCGGCGATGTGTACACCGGGCTGAAGATCGACGAGGTCTCCAACCTGGGTGCCGCGCGTATCCGCCTGCGGTCGCTGGCTGCGGCGGTGGAGGAGCGGCATGACCGCGCCGAGTCCATGACCGTGGACACCGCAGGTTCCGGCGACGACGTACCGCTGGGGAAGCGCGGCGAGGCCGAGTATGCAACGGCCGGGCATATCCACCAGCGTGTGGCCTTCACGAAGAAGATGCGCGAGGACGGGTACACGGTGCTGTGCCCGCAAATGTCACCCATTCACTTCCGCCTGATTGCGGAGACGCTGCGGGCGGGCGGTTACAACGTGAAACTGCTGGAGAAGGCCTCACGCGACGATATCGAGGTGGGCCTGAAGTACGTCAACAATGACGCCTGCTACCCGGCTATTGTGGTGATCGGCCAGTTGATCAGTGCGATTCTGCGCGGCGAGGTTGATCCCGACCGGACTGCGGTTGCCATCACCCAGACAGGTGGCATGTGCCGTGCTACGAACTACGCGGGACTGTTGCGTAAGGGCTTGCGCGACGCCGGCTATGAGCAGATCCCGGTAATAGCGATTTCCGCGCAGGGTATTGAGGAGAACCCCGGCTTCAGCATGACGCCGACGTTGATCCACAATGCCGTCAAGGCCATTACCTTGGGTGACGTGTTGCAGAAGGTTCTGTTGCGTACCCGGCCATACCAGATCGAGGGCAACGCGACGGCGCTGTACGAGAAGTGGGATGCGGTGTGCCGCGAGTACTTCGCCGAGGGAGGCTATTCCCGCACTTTGGGCAGGCGGATTGGCTTCCATGCGCTGATTAAGAGCATTGTGCGGGAGTTCGACGTTCTGCCGCTGCAGGATATTCCGCGCAAGCCGCGCGTGGGTATGGTGGGGGAGATCCTCGTGCAGTTCCATCCGGATGCCAACAACCATGCGGTTGAGGTGATTGAGCGGGAGGGATGCGAGGCGGAACTGCCCTCGCTGGCCCAGTTCTTCCACAACTCGCTCGTGACGGCGGACTGGAAATACCAGGTGCTTGGTGAAGGATCGAACCGCGGCCGCTACGGGAAGAAACTGGCGCTGTGGGCTATGCAGCAGTATGAGAAGCCGGCGCGGCGGGCCCTGGCGCTGTCGGAGCGTTTCGAGGCCGGCGCGACGATCCAGCAACTGGCCACCAAGGCACAGGAGATTGTGCAGCTGGGCAACCAAGCCGGCGAGGGATGGTATTTGACGGCGGACATGATGGACATGATCGAGTCCGGTTGCCCGAATATTATCTGTGCCCAGCCTTTCGCCTGCCTGCCGAACCATGTGGTGGGCAAGGGCATGTTCCGGGCGCTGCGCACCAAGTACCCGCAGGCCAATATTGTGGCTATCGACTACGATCCCGGTGCGTCCGAGGTGAACCAGCTCAACCGCATTAAGTTGATGATCTCGACGGCGTTCCTGCAGCACGAGGCCGGGCTGGAAGATGCGGATGCGGAGTTCGACCCAACGGAGAACGCGGGCGGTGGGTGCGGTTCGTGCCCGATTAGCGGACTTGCCGGGGAGTCAGTTCCGAACCGTGCCTCTGGAAAGGTGCTGCTGGGCATGCCCATGATGCGGAGGTAGGAAGATGCACATCACCCTGAACAGAGTTGTGTCCGCTTATGCAGTGCGAAACCTGCTGGCTGCAATTGAGCTACGAGTCTAGGTGCTCTATAGGAAGACACGCATCTCATTGCTGATTGCAGTTCCCTGGGAGGTCATCGACGCCATTCGGCTGGTGTTGAGTCTGCGATACTCAAGCGTCCGGGGTATTGTTCCTAACCGTTTTGTTCCTAACCGTTTTTGAGGGGATAGGAATATGCTGCGGAATGCACTTTCGGAGGATTTCGCGAGCATGCGGTCAGAGGTGTTGTCTGATCGGTGCTCGGAGGACTCCTCGCGTTTACGTGGCAGGCCAGTTGGCCAGAGTCGCGGTGAGGCTGGGCTACGAGCATAGGGGTCGCTTCGGGCGTTGGTGGGAAGACTGGTTGGTTGAGGCGGGGAGGAGGCCCTGTCTGAAGTGTGAGGAAGGCGAGGAGATCACGCGGGTTCACCTGTGAGAACGCTGAGGAAGGACGGGTCTGCGAGATCTTGATGGCCGGATCTGCTTCTTCGCAGTGGAACCAGACCAATGCGGACAGTGATGATCCTCTTGTATTGACACGTACAGTGACCTATTTCGGGGCCTGCGTCCAGCTGCTGAACACTTCCGGGCGGGTGTCACCACAAGCTCGGGGTTACAGGGCCACCGCACACCCGCGACTGCACCCTGAACTGTGGGAGACCGAGTTGATGTACTCCTGCTTCTGGCACTCGTGTGCTGAGGCCGAGTCGGCAGGCGAAGAAAACTGGTTCCGCTAGTGCGGAACCACCCGCCTGCTTGAATCAGCAGGCTACCGCAGCCCACAGGAAATCATCCATGACTGCAATCAACACCAAGCTATGCAGCTGGATCCGCATGAGATGCGAAACAACACCAGAATGCTTCAATGAACGAATGTGTCCTCACTCGGCTGGACAGGCGAGCGAGGACACACATGGTCGACACACTTGCATGGGAAGCAATGGGCTTGAAGGAGCGCCCTCCTTCGCGTCGCTCGTGACGCACAAGACTTCACAGTGAGCGTGGAAGTTTGCTCAGTCACCAATCAGCAATGTCTAGCTCTTCGCGTACCTCCCTTAGTGCATCTACGAAATCACTCTCCGCGTCGGTCCAGGCAAGACGCAAAGTAATTGCCTCCTTTGCAAGCTCTAAAACCAAATCGCCGCGCTCAGGTTGTGCGCCGATGAATTCAGTCATCTTCTCATCATGACAGATCACATCATTCGGGATCCCTGCCGCCGCTGCCTTTTCAAAGACTTCTGCTGCCTTCACGCGTTGCGCAAGTATGGCCTTACCGAGGCTGGCATGGGCCTTGCTTGTTGCCACAACTAGGGGTATCAGATCTACGGGAACCGAGACACTCAAGTCTGCCAACGCCGTCGCTGCGGCAGCAAGGCCATCGGGATCTCCGGGTACTAACTCTTCAACGGTCATTGGTGTCCGTGGCACCGAACCCGTAGGCGCAAATCCCGGCGACTCTGTCGTAGGGATTCCAACTCGTTGTAGGAGCCGCACGGCAATGACACGGGAGAGTTCGCGGACATCCGGACGGCCCGCGTCGGCACAAAGAACTCGAGCATTGGTGGTGGTCATCAGCGTCCTCTAACTTTCTGTATATCGATCGGAAGAGTGTCCCAGTCCCAGTCTTTGGCCCACTGACCACTGGTCTCTTTGACGACACGGGAGGTTCCAATATCGCTTGATAGCAACCAAAGTGTGTCGTTGTCCTCTTGCCAAATGACTGCCACCGGATGAGCACTCATCAAGTAACGTTCGCTGTCCTGCCAGACAATATCGCCGTCAGTGTTGACAATCACAGGGTAGACGTATCGCTTCCCATCAACCTGTTCGGATGAGAACTTCGCGCTGAACTCACCCGAGGGTGATCGCAGCGTGCTACCTTCAGCCAGAATCTTGGGATCGGTGCCCGAGCTGTTCGTTCGCAGAATCGCCAGAACAACACTGAAGCTAATGATGCCCACCGCTGCCACTACTAGGCAAACTCTAATTGCTGTGTTCATCTTCGTCCTCATTCGTAGGGCCACCCCTCCGCACTAATCACGTTCCCGTCGGCATCAACGACAACGGTGCTCGTATCGTCCCAACCAATGTGAATCTCATAAGGGTCCGCGCGTCCGAAGGTCAGTATCTCTGCTACTCTGTTCTTGACGCGGTCGGTTCTGTAATCCCCATTGGGGTCAATTATGTCGTTCCATTGATAGGTTGAATCAATGGTGACTTCGTAATTTCCGTCTGGTAATGGCCTCACCGATGTTGTACCGCTATGCTTAAAGCCCCCGGCATCGGCGTTCGTGCCGTGCAGATACTGATAGCCGACAATTCCCTCGCCATTGTCAATCTCTACCGCGCTCGTTGTATCAAAAGAACCAGACTTCTGTCCAGACCTCTGGTACTCCTCAACGGCTGCAACGGCCTGGGAATCGTTGTAAGACTCCATTTGTTCGGAAAGACTTTGTACGTCTCCGGAAAGGCTTTCGTGGTTCTCCATGTACTCGGTCCAATTTGGATCATTGTCAATGTTCCAGTCACCGCCGCCGCTCAGATAACGACCAAGGATTGCTCTGCCGGCCCAGTCGTTCGAGAAGTCTCCCTTGCCAGCACTCCGTCGTCGGGTTGTCTTGTCATTTTCGACTCGACGACCATTTCTGCCGTCTGGGTTACGACTGTCGCCGGTGTCGTCGGGAGGAGTTGGTGCAGGCAATGGTGAAGGATTAGGAGTTGAATCGGATGCTGATGTCAGTGAGTTCATTGCGGCCGCCAAGTTTGCGTTGGATGTCGCACCTCTCTGAAACTCCGCTGAAGCGAGTTCGATTTGCCTCTCAATAGCGGCGACGCTACTGTTTACCCACTCGGACACCTGAGCCACGGCAGCAGAGCTGGGAGACATCGCTCCGACTCCGCTTTCGGGCATGAGTTCGTTACCCATGTTGCTGAACATGGCTAGACCGTCGGTGATCGTGTTATCGATTGAAGTGCTTATGGACTTGGCGATATCGAGCTGACTCTCCAAGGCGTTTACCATAGCTTTAGCTGCCTGAGTTTCAGCGTCGAGGACACTAAGAATACCCTCGACTCTCGACTGAAATGCATCAGTCGTAAGCGAGTTCTCGGAGCTCATGCTCGATTTGGCCCTGTCAACGGTATTCCATTGCTCCTGTGTACTTCGCATCGTGGAGAGCCACGCTTCGACTTCAGAATTCACCGCACCTTCGTTGAGGACGAACTCTTCCCGGAGGTCAAATAAAGGCTGCATCAGAGTGCGAACCCACGACAATTCAGAAGGAAGTGCGCTGGAAGGAACATCGCCGAGTGACAAGGAACCGGAACTGCGCGCTCTCATACCACTGCTTGTTTTGGAAGCCGCATTGACGATTCTGTCGGCTGAAGTTTGTAGGTCGGTCACTGAATTCCTCCTAGCATTGTGCGCAACTCCGAGAAGGCGGTCGAGATACGCTGCTCGTTCGCCAAGAAGTCGCTAGCGCTGCTGCTGAGCGCCTCGGCGGTCTGTGTGAGGATTTCCGCCAACGTGGTGTTTCCGCTTCGGAAGCTGCTTACAAGCTCTTGGTAGCTTTGTGTGATGAGTGGCGATAAACGTCTACCGAATGGCTCACCTGCCATCGCTGGGCCAATCGTGCTGCCGAGTCTTGAAACAAGGGAAGAACTCTCTTTCAGTTCGTCACTCGGACCTGTCCACATGTCTGGCGAGATGTCGATATCTAGCATTGTGGAGTACCTCTACTGTCGGTATTTTGCTGTTTTTATGGAGCAATGCTGGCTCGCGCTTTTATGCTATCAGGGCCGTTGTCTGATGTCGACTCGATGGCGTTTGTCTCGGATGCTAGGGAGATGAGACATGGAGTCCCAAACAGGGCTTCCCGCGAGAACTGCGGGTCCTGGTTGAAGTGTTGTGTGGAGTGTCGGCACAGGTCAGTGTTGAGATCACGAGGCAGCATTCCACAGTGTCCAAGGACGGAAAAAGCTGGGTCATTTGAGTGAGCGCAGTGGCGGGCAAGGGGCTATAAGACTCCGGGTCCTGTCTGAATCGATTGCGAGACCTTGATTTGCCGCCAGCTCCCGTCCCGCTACAGCGGCAAGGCTCTGTTCGCAGTGTAAGAGCGAACTCATCACGCGGAATCGCCGGGAGTGCTCTTTTGTCAGTACTCTAACGGTCGCTCGGTTTGCCGAGGAGGATTGGCTCGGCTCGAGGAGCATCACGTTCGAATTCCGGTGGTGGAACTCTGCCGCTGGTGTGCCAGCAGTACAACTCGCCCTGCTTGGTGGTGGCGCAGCCGGAGTTGGAGGAGAGGACCATGCTGGTCAACTCACTGTCTATCTGGGTTGAGGGTGCAGCTGTTGATGCTGGATCCCCGGCTTGGCAGAGTGCACGTCCCTGTTTGATTGAGCAGGCATCGAGTCCGCTGTTATCCATCGGTCCGCTCCACGTCAACCCACGTTCCCGGGTCGGTGACAGACTGATCGCTGATACCGTCGCCAAGCCAGCCGTAGTTGCGAGCTCCTCGGCAGTGGACAGCGCCGTCACTGTCTATAAAACAGAAGTAGTCGCCGCCCAACTTGACGTCGCGGTACCTGCTGCCTTCTAAAACACGTGTGGGTTCTTTGAGAGTTCGACCGCGATCGTCGCCGAGCGTCTTGTATCCATTCGTGCCCCAGCAGCGCAGACCATCCTCGAGTGCCGCACACGATGTGCCGGGGCCGACGTAGACCGCGTTGGCAGGTCCGTGGAGACCGATCTTGACGGGGACACGGTGCCTTCGATTTTCGGAAGGGGAGACTTGGTTGAAGTGATTGTCACCCCAACAATAGACGGAGCCTTCAGCGCCAAGCGCGCACGTGTGATCCCAACTCGAATCAAGGTCGACGATAGTAACCGGTAGGTCTACCGCTTGAGGTGTGGTAGCCGAACTGCCTTCGTAGCCTGTCCCGAGGTATTCAGAGGCACCCCAACAGTAAACTTCTCCGCCATCGGTCAGCGCACAGGTGTAGGCGCCGCCGCCGGTGACCTTAGTGAAGAAAGCGTCAACGCGTGTGTCTTTTTCCCACGGACGCCACAGCAACACGGCGACGAGCGCGATGATCGGAAGAGCCACAAACAGCGCACGCCGAATGCGGAAAGATGTCATGCCTCCCTCACCGCTGCTCCTCCTCGATCTTCTGTACATTGGCGGGGTAGGTCGTCCACGTCCGGTCCTTCGCCCACTGGCCGTCGGTCAGCATGACCCGCGCGTTGCCGATATCCCGGGACATCAGCCAGAGGACGTCGTCGTCATCCTGCCAGAGTACTCGGACCGGGTGCGCACTCATCTGGTAGCGTTCGTCATCGCTCCACACCACCTCGCCGTCGGAATCCTTGATCGCCGGGTAGAGGTTGCGCTTCCCATCAATGTCTTCGTCGTAGAACTCCACCGTGTAGTTACCCGACGGCGACGTGCGCGTCTCGCCGTCAACCAGTACCGCAGGGTCGGGCCCGGGAGAGCGAAGCCACAGAACAAAGACGCCGACGGCCAAAGCCAGAGCCGGCACAAGTACCGCGATTCCAATACCCGCCATCAAGCGGTGCTCTTGTATCCATGTACGCATGAGTGCTGCTGTCCTTTCCGGTGAACGCGCCATTCCGGCGAGTGTGGCTGTCCGTTCTGAGGCGGGCATATGACTCTTGTATCGTAGCGGCATCCGCGTCTGCGTGCGTTACGGATGGTCAGCCGACAGTCAGACCGTGTTCCCGCCGTCGTCGAGTGAATCGACGACGGTTAAGAAGAGGTCCCGAGATCCACGGCTCCAAGGCTGCCACCGCCTAGATCGCTCGTCGCCTCCATCGCAGACAACATGGTGACGAATCGGTCAATGTCCTCACGTAGGTTGGTGGTGAAGCCGCCGTCGTACCAGTTGCGCAGTACGGCAATAATTGCCCAGATCACTCCCGAGGTGAGTACCCGGGCGGTGGGGAAGTCCCAGCGGCCAGACTCCGCCGCCGCCCGGGCGATGGCGTCGACCTCTTCATTTACGATGCGCGCCATCGCGCCTTGGATAGACGGAACCTCCAAGCACAGCCGCGTGCGGAGAACAGTCACGTCCATGTCCTGGACGAAGTGACCGCCCCAGACTTCCTCCAGTGCGCGGTTCACGCTCTCGGCCAGGCTGAGGCCATCTGCGAGGCAAGAACTCAACGAGTCGCGGATGCGGTCGTCGTACTCGTCGTGCAGTACAAGCCCTTCCTTCGTGCCGAAATACCGGTAGAGCGTGCTGGGGGAGACCAGCGCCGCGTCGGCCACTTGCTCAATGCTGACCGCATCGAAGCCATGTTCCTTGAACATCTCTAGGGCAACACTCTGCACATGCCGCATCGTCGCAGCTTTCTTGCGCGCTCGCAGGCCGAGACGCGGCGCACCACTCTCAAGTGGAGTGCCGGTGAACTGCGTATCGCCGGGCTGGGCGCCGGTTGCCCTCTTGCCAGCCTGAGCGCTGGTTGCCCTCTCGCCGGGCTGGGCGCTAGTTGCCCTCTCGCCGCGCCTCGCCGCGCCTTTGCCGACCGTGCCAGCGGAAACGCGGTCACGCGGGGTGGCGGCACGTTTGCCACTGTCGGCTGCAGATGATCTCGGCATGGCTTCCCCTCTCCGGACGTGAACCCGCTGATGACTCACGACGCGAACCCGTTGATGCCCGGGATACAAACCCCTTGATGCCCGGGATGTGAACCCGCTGAAAGGGACCGGGAACCTCCGCAGGCCTTAGTTTCGGCGGGTCCTCGCATTCGCGACTATGTCAAGGATACCGACCCGACGGGAGTCTTGCTCCTACGGCCTCCCAGCACCCGGCCACTAATGCACAGTCGGCGTGTTACGCGAATCTGCGCTGCGGCAGACCCTTGACACGCCGAGAACAAAGAGTAGAGTGACTATTATGAGACAGTCACTATCAGATTTAATGTTGGAAGGGCGTGACTTACATAAGTCCTTCGGCAGTATCACCGCCCTTGCCGGTCTGGACCTCGCCGTTGCTCGCGGAGAAGTGCACGGATTCCTCGGTCCCAACGGTGCGGGTAAATCCACAACAATCCGCGCTGCACTCGGGCAGCTGCGGCTGGACGGCGGCCATATGACGGTGTTCGGTCTGGATGCCTGGGATCGTGCCGTGGATATCCACGCCCGGCTCGCCTACGTTCCCGGCGATACCATGCTCTGGCCCGGCTTGACCGGCGGACAGTGTATTGACGTTCTAGGCGGATTCCATGGCGGGATGAATCGGCACCGCCGCGACGAACTCATCGAACGTTTCGAGCTCGACCCGAGCCGCCGCTTCCGAACCTACTCCAAGGGAAACCGCCAGAAAGTAGCTCTAGTAGCCGCGCTGGCCTGCGACGTCGACCTGTTGGTGCTGGACGAGCCCACATCGGGACTCGACCCGCTGATGGAAGCCGTCTTCCAGCAGGTCGTTGCTGAACGCAACGCGGAAGGCACGAGCGTGCTGCTCTCCAGCCACATCCTTGCCGAAGTTGAATCGCTGTGCGACACCGTGACCGTGGTGCGGGCAGGGAGGCAGGTGTTCACGGGTTCGCTGGCCGACCTGCGAGCCACGGCAGCGACCGCCGTCGACGTCGTGAGCGACTCGCCGCTGCCGGGTGTGGGACGGCTGGCAGGCGTCAGCAATGTACAGGTGCGAGAAGTGCCACGCGGTGTACGAAGCACACTGTTGGCCGAGGCGGACGCTTTGCCCGCAGTGCTGGCGTTACTCGCGTCCGTGTCGGTTTCGCAGGTGGCCGTACGCCCGCCGAGTCTAGAACAGCTCTTCCTGGAACGGTACGCCGACGACGGCGCCGATCGGGAAGCAGGCAGTGCAGGTGGCGTCCAATTGGTGCGGGGCGGAATCAACGGCGCCAACTGTCAGGCGGAGGGTTCGGACGGCGTAAACGGGGAAGCAGACAGACCGGACGGCACTGAGCGCGAGCCGGAGAGTGTAAGTGGTGCCGGGGCCGAGTCTAGCGGGGTGCGCGGTGGCAAGCCCGAGTTGGGCGGACTCAAAGGCGGGGCACAATGAACACCGCCCTCTCAACAGAACGCTCCGAGGCCACTCCCGCAGTAGATCGCGCTGTTTCCGTCGGCTCGGCACGCCACCCCGTCGCCCGCTCAGCGGGCGATCACTCCGCCATCGGACGTGGCGCGCGGCCCTTCGCGGGCTTGCCGCGTGCGCTCATCCTCGGCGCCCGCACATCATGGGCGGCCCTCACCTTCACCGTTCTCATCTGCACCCTGCTGGTTGCCGCCGTCGCCGTCGGCATTAAAGGGTTGTATCCCACCTCGGCTGACCGGGTGGCCTACGCGGCGAGTGCGGGAGAATCCGTCTCCTCCGCCGCATTCAATGGACGGGGATACGGCCTGACCACACTGGGTGGGATCACGGCAGCCGAGGTGGGATTCCTCGGGCAGGTTCTTTTCCCGCTGCTGGGGATCATGGTTGCCGTGCGCCTGACTCGCCGGGAGGAGGAGAGTGGGCGGACCGAATTGCTCACCGCGTCGCGGGTGGGGCGTTTGACTCCGCTGGCATCGGCTATTGGACTCGTCATCCTCACCGCTCTTGCCACCGGCCTTATTATGGCGGCCGGGATGGTCGCGGTGGGCCTGCCCGCTGCCGGTTCTGCGTGGTATGCGGCTGCGGCGAGCGCTTGCATTCTGTTCTTCGGTGCCGTCGGCCTGCTGCTGGCCCAACTATGCCAACAGGCCCGCAGTGCGCAACAACTCGGGATCGTCATCTTCAGCATTGCATACCTGGTCCGTTTTCTCGTGGATGGGCTGGAACTCGGCGTCGTGTGGCTGAGCCCGCTCGGGTGGCTTCCGGAAGTCCGAGCCTTCGATACTCCGCGCGCCTGGCCGCTCGCAGCATACGGCGCGGCCACTCTGGCCCTGTTTCTAGTCAGCGGCCTCGCAGCGGCAAGGCGAGACATGGGGGCCGGTCTTATCGCACCTCAGCCCGGGCCGACCCGCGGCAGAGGGCGCATTTCCGCATCGCGGCTGGCATTGCGCAGCGAACGGGCCGCAACCGTTACCTGGGCATCGGTCGCCTGCCTGTGGGCGCTCCTCATCGGAGTGTTCAGCACGGAAATGACCAAGATCATTGAGGACAATCCATCGTTGCTGGAAGCCATGGGCCTAGAACGAAGCACCGACCTCATGACGATGATGGCCTCGATTATCATCGTCGCGGCTGCCGGTGCAATCACCGTGCAGGGCGCCGCGCATTTCGGCACCGAGGAGGCGGCAGGGCGCATAGGGGTTCTTGCTTCCACTCGTTGCCCGCGCCGCAGGCTTTGGATCGGGTGGTGGACGACGACGCTGCTGTCGTCCCTGCTTGTAGTCTCCGTTTCCGTTCTGATACTCGGTGCCGGCACGGCAGCCTCCTCCGGGCAGAGCGAGTCGTTCCGCACGGCACTGGAGGTCGGAGGCTCGTACCTTGCCCCAGTGCTTCTTATCGGCGCGCTATCGGCGGTACTTGCCGCGTTTGGTCCGCGCTGGCCGGTGGTGGGATGGGTGGCTATCGCGTGGACGGTGGTGGTCGGCTTCCTCGCCGAGGCGTTGCAACTACCGGAGTGGGCGCGCGATCTCTCGCCCGCGCATATGGTGGGCGTGCTTCCTGTGGACACTCCGGATCTGCGAGTGATTGCCGGGCAGGCGGTGGTAGCGGCCGTATTGCTTGCCTGTTCTGTGTTCGTCTTCCGACGCCGCAGCTTGAAGGCGGGGTGAGGGGCGGTAGCTAACGGCAGCCATCTTGGAAGGCGCAAGCCCGCAATTGGAAGGCGCAAGCCCGCAATTGGAAGGCACAAGCCCGCAATTGGAAGGCGCAAGCCCGTAACTCGCACGGGGGATTGCGGAACGCGGGCTACTGCGCGAAGCGCCTGAACGCTGCTTGAAGGTCATTGTCAAGCATCCTGCTGCTCCGGCTCCCGCCCCACAATCCCTCGCCATTCGCCGCGAACGGGTATGATGGCCCCGTCCCATCGTTGATAGGCGAAGGTCGGACGGGGCTGACCGGCCGTGAGGAGCATGGATATGTCGCAGCCACGCATTGGACTGTTGGGTGCCGGTCGCATCGGCGTAATGCACGCCGGGTTGCTGGCACCGCGCGTGGGCGGCCTCGTCGTCGCCGATAGTCGTGCGGAGCGGGCTGAACACGCCGCGAGCCTCTACGGCGCCGAAGTTCGCAGCCCCGAGGGCCTACTGGCCGCCACCGACCTGGACGGTCTCGTTATCGCCACTTCCACGGACACTCATGCGGACCTCATCTGCCGTGCCGTCCGCCTTGGCATCCCGATCTTCTGCGAAAAGCCCATTGCCCTAGACATCCCCTCTACGCGCCGCGCCGGGGACGCCGCTAAGCAGGCGAATGTGCCGGTTCATGTCGGATTCCAACGCCGCTTCGACCCGGCGTACACCACTGCACGCCAGCGTGTGGCAGCGGGCACAATTGGAGACCTACGCCGCATTCACATGGGAACACTTGACCAGGCCCCCGCCGCCCGCGAATTCCTCGCTGCCTCTGGCGGCATCTACACCGACTGCCTCATCCACGACTTCGACGTGCTGCGCTGGGTCAGCGGTAGGGAAGTGGAAGAAGTCTTTGCCTTCGGTACAGACCTCGGCCTGGCCGATTTCGCAGACTTCGGCGACGTCGCCGAAACAACCGTCACCATGCGCATGGAAGACGATATCCTCGTGACCGCCCACTCCTCCCGCTTCAACGGAGCCGGATACGACGTGCGAATGGAACTGCACGGGACGGCGGGCACCGACGTCGTCGGAATGGACGAGCGCCTTCCCGTGCACTCGCTGGAACCCGGCACCACCTATCCGAGCGGTGAGCCGTGGATCGACTTCATCGCCCGCTTCAAAGACTGTTACGAACGCGAACTGGACGCCTTCCTCGCCATCATCACCGAAGGCGCCGGCGTTCCCTCAACCATCGACGACGCCGTCGCCGCCTTGCGTATCGCCGCCGCCTGCGGCATATCGCGCCGAGAGCACCGCCCGGTACGGATCGCCGAAGTTGAGGGGATGGACGCCTGATGGATTTACGGCTCAACGCAACGCTTTTCGATTACTCATTCGTCGCCGTCTACCTCTTCTTCGTCATCGCCATCGGCGTGGTCACCAAGCGCAAGGTTCTCACCTCCGAGGATTACTTCCTCTCTGGACGTTCCCTTCCGGCGTGGATCTGTGCACTGGCCTTCCTCAGTGCCAATATCGGGGCCACCGAGCTGATTGGCATGGCGGCCAACGGCTCTCAATACGGTTTGGCAACAGTGCACTACTACTGGATTGGCGCGGTGCCGGCCATGGTGTTCTTGGGCCTGATCATGATGCCGTTCTATTACGGATCACGCGTGCGGTCGGTGCCCGAATATTTGCGTTTGCGTTTCAACCGCCCCACGCATCTGTACCAGTCCATCGTCTTCGCCGTCGCCACCATCCTCGTGGCAGGTATCAACCTCTTTGCGCTTGCGCTTCTGATCAACGTTCTGATCGGATGGCCGCTCTGGGCGTCAATCATCGCTGCGGCCGGGGTTGTACTGTTGTACACCACTATGGGCGGACTTACTGCCACCATGTACAACGAGGTGTTGCAGTTCCTCATTATTGTGGCCTTCCTCGCGCCGCTGACCGTGGGTGGGCTGGCACGGGTCGGCGGGGTTTCTGGCCTGATCGACACCATCAACAGTACGCAGGTGCTGGGGGAGAATGGCCTCTCGGTGTGGGGTGGCACCGGTCTCGGTAACACGACCAACCCGTATGGCAACTGGATCGCGCTGCTGCTGGGTATGGGATTCGTCAACTCCTTCGGCTACTGGACCACTAACTTCACCGAGGTACAACGCGCGCTTTCGGCCAAGGACATGTCTGCGGCCCAGCGCACTCCTATTATTGCCGCGATCCCGAAGATGCTTCTTCCGGCGATTATCATCATGCCCGGGCTGGTGGCGGCGGTGCTGATCCCGGAGTTGAGTGATGGCACCCTTTCACATAATGAAGCGCTTCCCGCACTTATCGGCGAGATACTGCCCACCGGTCTGGTGGGGTTGGCGCTGGCCGCGCTGATCGCTGCCTTCATGGCCGGCATGGCCGCCAACGTCTCCTCCTTCAACACGGTTGTCACCTATGACATCTGGCAGACCTATGTGCGCCCTGGCCGCAAGGATACGTATTATCTGCGGGTCGGCCGCAAGCTCACTGTTGCCGGGGTGCTAGTTGCGGTGGGGGCGGCCTTCATTGCCGCCGGTTTCAACAATATTCAGGACTACATCCAACTCCTGCAATCGATTTTCAACGCGCCGCTTTTCGCCACGTTCATTCTTGGCATGTTCTGGAAACGGATGTCGCCCTGGGCGGGGCTGTGGGGGCTGGTAGCCGGCGCATTGGGAGCAGCGGGCGTGCAAGCCGGGTACATGGCGGGCATTCTCGAGTTCAATTCGCAGCAGGCCGCCTCCTTTACGGGCAGCGGCATGGCTTTCATTTTCGATATCACCGTCTCGGTGATTATCACGCTGCGCGGGCGGCCGAAGGCGGACGAAGAACTGGACGGTCTAGTGTGGGGACGCACAAAAATGCCGATCCGCGGTGCGCAGCCGGCGCCTGACCTACACAGGGTGGCGGTTAAGGCCGAGCGGGAGCGGGTAGCCGAAGGTGAGAAACTCAAGTGGTGGGAGAACCCGTGGCCGCTGGGCATCGCGGTTCTGATCTGCCTGGTTATTCTGAATGTGGTGGTGGGCTGAGATGGAAATGTCGTCCTCTAAGCAATCGAGCGGAGCAAGCCGGGCGGATAGTTGGCCGGATGCGACAGGGCGCAAGAGCGAACAAGCACACGGCTCGGCTCAAACGCGCGGCTCGGCTCAAACGCGCGGCTCCGCTCAAGCGCGCGGTTCCGCCCAAGCGCATGGCTCCGCCCAGATGCGCGGCTCTGCCGAGGCGCGCGGCTCCGCCGAAGCGCAGGACGAGACCTCTAGCCCGCGTGCGCGGCAACAACATGATGTGAGCTCTGGTGACGGGGTCGCCGTTGATGGTGTGACGGGCACGCAGGTGCGTGTAGCTGGGGAGGTGAGAGCGGCTGGCACGGGGGTGAACGTGGCTGACACGGAGACAGGCGTTACTGGTACGGGGGCGAGTGTGACTGGTTTGGGGGCGACTGCGGCTGGCGCGGCCGGCAACGAGGAAAGAGTGGCTGTCAAGGAGACGAGCATGGCTGGTACAGGGGCGACTGCGGCTGGTATGGAGGCGGGTGCAACTACCTCGCAACGTGCGGTCAGCGTTCGCAGGCCGCATATGTCCGTTCTCGACCTGCGAACCTGGATCGTCGCTTTGTTCCTCGTGATGGGCGGAATGCTCGCCTTCTACGGGGCCTTTTTCGTTAGCGATGAAGACCTTGCCAAGGCAGCAGGTCTGAACCTTGACCTGTGGTGCGGATTGGGGATGATCGGTGTGGCCGCACTGTTCTTCCTCTGGCTGTGGCTCCGCCCGCACGAGTCCGTCAAAGATCGCGGCCGGTGATTCGGAAGGCTCCTCGGCGCTATTGTCGGCTTCAAAGGATGCGTGACCGGTGGCGGTGTTTTCACCGACGTTGTTTGTATGCGCCCGTATCGGGCACATAAGAGCGATAGTGGCGCCCTGTCCTATATTGACGACAATCGTGAGGCACCCTGCCGGGTGCATGGGACTGTACTAGGCGCGTGGGGTCCTGCTGGCTGTGTGGACTCCGCTAGGCGCTTATGGGCAGTCGAAAGGCTGTATCGAGGAATGGGACGCATGCAGTGCACGCCTTTGGCGTGCGTGGGTAGCGGCCTTCGGTGTCCTCGCATCTATCGGCGCAGGCCGCACGCCTTTGGCGTGCGTGGGTAGTGGTGCTGGCTCGTGCGCAGGCGGCTAGCAAACCAAGGTGCTCCGCTGGGCATCCGGACGGCCGAGAACTAAAGCCTGTGTTCGGTGATGCGCCCAGGGCGCGTGCGCCCCTGGTGGCAGAGTAATGCACGGGAGTGATTGTCATCCGCGTCCGTCGCATTTTACGGCAAGATCGGGCGAGAGCGTATACGACTGCCATCCGCCCGTGAGCGCAAGCCGCTCCCGGGCCGCGAGTAGCGTGTGCGAGCCACCTCCGCCCGACGATGTGTCAAAATCCCGTCCAAACGGAAGCGAAGTGGAATGGCTCCATCTAAAGAATGGCGGAATTATGCGGATTCGAGAAGGCTACCGCGTCCCGCTCGAATCGTTTGGACGGGATTTTGACACTTGGCGTGAGGGATAGGCACACTTGCGTGAGGTATAAGCGCACTTGGCGTGAGGGATAGGCACACTTGCGTGAGGTATAAGCGCACTTGGCGTGAGAGATAGGCGCACTTGGCGTGAGGTACAAGCGCACTTGGCGTCGGCTCTAGCCGCGTTCTGTCGGACAGAGTGGGTGTGCGGCTCGAAACAGCCGGGATGTGAAGCTTCTTTCCAACCAAGACGCGACGATTAGTGTGATGCGACGATAACGAGACTATGCGGGCTTGGTTGATCCTGCTCGAATACAGCTTGGTGGGGACGGACCTTCGATGCGGTGTACGCACACCATGGTTGATCCTGCTCGAATACGGCTTTGTGGGCATGAGCCTTTGACGCGGTGTATGCGAGCCTTGGCTAATTCCGCTAGGAACGCAACATGTATGCGCGAGGGGAGAGTCGTCATCAATGATATGATGACGGGGTTCTAGTCGCGCTGATCCTGTGGATGGATCTGCGCGATCCACTGCGCCTAATACGTCGAAATACGCTTCCTGCACAAATTCTCAGCTGGACATTTATGCTTGAAATATCGCCATTTTTGGACGGTAGTCGTCCATTTCTCCGAGGACTAACGTCCCCTTTTTGCCGTGCGATTTGCCCCGGAGTTGCACTTGCTGAGAATTGGGGCAGTCTGAGAGTGAAGTAGTTGACTGAGGCTGCTATGGTGGACACGTGGTCCGGTGTGGTACGCGGATCCTCGTTGCCTCCCAATGGGTGGGACGGGACGGAAGGATCGATTACCGCCCACGAGGCGGGGGGCCACAAGATCGAAAGTGTGTTTTGGACGGGCTCCGTCCATTTGCTTACTTCCGCCCTTCCACTGTTCGCGTTCTTTTCACGCTAGGTATTTGTGCTGGGGTGTGGTCTTGCCTTGCGTCTGTGTGGGTTATTTTCACGCTGGGCGTTTGCGCCGGGTTATGGTCTCGCTTCGCGTCCGTGCGGGCTCCTTTCCCGCTGGGCATTGGCGCAGAAGCATGGACTCGCCGCGTGTCAGGTAGTGAATTGATGTTTGCTTGGCGCGCTCGTGTCACACCGCCCGCTAGAGGCCTACCGCAATGCCGATTTTGGGACGCGATCCCGGCTAGTTATCCAACATAAGAAGAAAGGGACACTCATGCTGAGTTCTCTGCGCCGTGAGGTGCATGCCAGGGATCTGACCCCTGGCCATCGCATCTTCCTCCTTGTCCTAGTCTCGATGGGCAGTTCTATCATTTACACGCCCGCCTACCTGAAGACGGTCTTCTACGATCCACTGATGCAGGCGCTGAATGCCACCAACGCTGATCTTGGAAAACTGCTGTCGGCTTACGCGATCACAGCCACAATCTGCTACCTCCCGTCCGGTATCGTCGCAGACAAGGTTCGGGTGCGCACACTCGGTTGGGTCGGATTCTCAACGACGGCGGCTCTGACCTTCGTATACGCGCTCCTTCCGTCCTTCAATACACTGATGCTCGTCTTCGTCGGCATGGGCATCACAACTATTCTGATCTGGTGGGGAATTCGCTACAAACTGGTGCGTCTGATCTCGGAAGAGGATGAATACTCCCGTAATATTGGCATCTCCTACGGTATCTACGGTGCTGCTGGGCTTGTCGTCAACCTCATTAATCTGTGGATTATCGGACGTTTCGTAAACCACCTGGCGGCGGGTGTACGCACACTGCTGATCTTCCTCGGATGCATCATCCTGATCCTCGGCGTTCTCTCCTTCCTCTTCATCCCGAAGTTCGAAGGCGAGATCAATCGTGATGGCGGTGGTTTCAACCTCCACGAGCTGACCGCTGCCCTACGCAGCCCTGTTGTGTGGCTTTCAGCTTGCTGCCTGTTCTTCGTTTACTTCTACTACACCGGAGTTGCCTACACGACCCCGTACCTGCAAACGGTGATGGGAGCCTCGCTCACCATTGTCTCTGTTGTATCAATTGTCCGTACCTACGGCATCACACTCCTGTCCGGCCCCGCGTTCGGATTCATGGCGAAGGCCGTCGGCTCGCCCTCGCGCGTCATCGTGACCGGATCGGTGGTGGCGGCGCTGATCCTCGTCGTCTTCACCTTCCTTCCGACCACTGTCGCAATGACGGTCGTGGCAGCCATTTTGATCATCTTGCTCGGTTTCATCGGCAATGGCGTGTTCGGCATTGTTTCCTCACAGCTGACCGAAGGGAAGGTACCCTTGACCATTTTCGGAACAGCAACCGGAATCCTCTCCGTGGTGGGCTTCCTCCCGGACACCTTCTCTTCCACATGGTTTGGCGCCATGATCGACAAGTCGGGCAACGACGCGTACCGGAGCATCTTCATCATTTTGGCCGTCGCGGCGCTTCTGGCTGCGGCATTCGCGCTGGCCCTGCTGTTCTACGTGCGCAGGAACAAAGCGAAGCTTGAGGCGGACGAAGTTGCTGCCGCAGAGCATGCCGCCGGGCATGCCTCGGAGCATGGCACCGAGCACGCGTCCGAGCACGACGGCAAACAGGCAAGCCAGAATTCCGCTGCTTCGTCCGCATCATCCCCGGTGGATGCTGAGGCCAAGCGCGGGCGCGAATAGGAGTGGTGATGCCTAACAAGCTGAATGTCCCCGCGATGTGGAGCCCGGAGATGGGCGCCGTCGTCGCTAAACAAAACGAACTTGCGGCCGGGGCATACTCGACCGACCAGACTTTCCACGAGATGCGCATGGCATATGACACCGAACGTGCCTTCTGGAACGAAGGCGGCCCACAACCGGCATCGATTCGCGAAAACAGGGTTAAGACGCCGCACGGTCAGGTAACTGTTCGCATGTATCGGCCGACGTCGACCCCTGCACTGCCAGTGATCGTCTACGTCCATGGCGGAGGGTGGGTAGTTGGAAACCTAAACACCCACTCGCGGATCTGCCGGATCCTTGCCGAAGAGACTGGCGCCGCAGTTCTTGCCGTTGACTACACTCTTTCTCCAGAGGCGCGCTACCCGCAGGCGATCGAGGAATGCGTGGCAGTAGTCCAACATCTGCGCACCGCAGCTGACGAATGGAATATCGATGCCAGCGATATTTCTCTGGCTGGGGATTCCGGAGGCGCGAATATGGCTTTCGCAACCTACCTCCACCTGCGGGATGTAGAGAAGGATGCCGCGGATATTCGCTGTCTTCTGCTCTATTACGGTTCTTACGGGCTGCGAGATTCCATGTCAATCCGACTGTTCGGTGGGCCGTGGGATGGTCTGACGGAGGAGGACTTTGCCTGGTACAAGAATTTGTACCTCCGCGGGCCGGAGGATGTGCGGGCGCCTTATTTCGACATTCTCGGCAACGACCTGGACGGCATTCCGCCCTGTTATATCGTGGCTGCCGCACTGGACCCGCTGCGTGATGATTCGCGCACCCTGGCTGCAGTATGTGAGCACTACGGCGTGGTCCACGCCTTCGAGGAGGTATCGGGCGTGCTGCACGGCTTCCTCCACCATTCCAAGATACTGCCAGCCGCGCGCGAGGTTTTAGAGAGCGGCGGGAGGTTCTTCCGCACGGTTCGGCTGCGCGGCGGGTCGAGTACACGGGCCGACGCTGCCGAGTCGACGACGCAAGGCACGCCGGTTACACCGGGTGGTCCTGCTGTATCAGGTGCTCCGGGGGCCTCTGGTGCTTCGGTTACGTCGGCTGTTCCGGCGACGTCGGGTGTTCCGGCAAGTCCGGCTGCTCCGGTGACACCGGGTGCTTCGGCGACATCGGGTGCTTCGGCGACGTCGAGTGTTTCGGCGACGTCAGACGGGCCGAGTGAGCAGCGCGACCCCGCCCCGCCGGATGCCGTCTAGCCGGTGCTCACAGATTCACGCACGAACACGACACATTACGAACACAACAGATAAGAAAGACTACAGACATATGGATTTTTCCCTCAATGAAGACCAGCAGCTCATGGTGGATGGCTTCACGGAGCTCATGAACTCTCGCCCGTGGGAGACCTACTTCCAC
This sequence comes from Actinobaculum sp. 352, assembly GCF_003957265.1. Lineage (NCBI taxonomy): Bacteria > Bacillati > Actinomycetota > Actinomycetes > Actinomycetales > Actinomycetaceae > Actinobaculum > Actinobaculum sp. 352. The sequence goes on from NZ_RQSN01000001.1 coordinate 56,653, forward strand.
GAGTGCGATGAGAACTCGGAATACCCGGAGGAATGGGTCAAGGCCATCTGTGACATCGGCTTTGACCGGATCCTGCTTCCCGAGGAATATGACGGCTTCGGTTTCGGTTGGGTGACCCTCGCTGCCGCGTACGAGGAGCTGGGCCGCCTGGGCGGTCCGACCTATGTGCTTTACCAGCTTCCCTGCTGGGACACGGTAATCCGGGAAGGAACAGAGGAACAGAAGAAGAAGATCCTCGCCTTCGTCGGCTCGGGCAAGCAGATGCTCAACTATGCCATGACGGAACCGAGTGCCGGATCGTCCTGGGATGACATGCGCACTACCTACACCCGACGCGACGGCAAGGTGTATCTGAACGGCCACAAGACCTTCCAAACCTCCTCCATGAAAGTTCCGTACATGGTAGTGATGGCACGCAACGCCGATGATATGGACGTCTACTCCGAATGGTTCGTCGATATGAGCAAAGAGGGCATCACAAAGGAGCCTCTACACAAGCTGGGGCTGCGCATGGATTCTTGTGCGGAACTCTATTTCGACGACGTCGAACTGGAGGAGAGCGACCTCTTCGGAACCGAAGGAAACGGCTTCAAGCGGGGAGTCGCCGACTTCGACCTGGAGCGATTCCTCGTTGCGCTAACAAATTACGGGCAGGCCTACTGTGCCTTTGAAGACGCGGCGAAGTACGCCAACCAGCGCATCCAAGGCGGACAGGCCATCGCACGCCATCAGCTGATCCAGCTGAAGTTCGCGGACATGAAGGTCAAGCTGACCAATATGCGCAACATGCTCTACGAAATCGCCTGGAAGAAGGATAACGGACTGCTTGGCCGAGGCGACTGCTCCATGGCCAAGTACTACTGCGCTCATGCAGCCTTCGAGGTGGTCGACGACGCACTGCAGGTCCTTGCCGGCATCGGCATCACCGGAGAGCACCGCGTGCAGCGGTTCTTCCGCGATCTTCGTGTGGACCGGGTGTCCGGGGGAACGGACGAAATGATGATCCTGACCGCCGGACGGGCCGCACTCAAGGAGTACCGCTAGGCGAGAGATGCCTGCGGCAACACGATTGAGGAGACAGTTATGACTATCGAAATGAACAAGCCGTCCTTCGGCGTGCTGGATGACGTGCGGGTCGTCTACTCCGCCGTAGAGATCGCCGCGCCCACAGCCGCAGAGATCATGGCTGAGTGGGGAGCCGACGTGACGTGGATCGAGAACACCGGCACCGGTGACTCCATGCGCGATACCACCTGGGTGAAGGAGATGGAGCGGCGCAACATGCGTTCCCTATCCATGAACCCGTTCTCGGAGGAAGGAAAGGAGATTTTGCTGCGCCTAGTCGAGCAGGCGGATATCTTCATTGAGTCGTCCAAGGGGCCGGTCTATGCGCGTAAAGGAATCACCGACGAGATGCTGTGGGAACGTAACCCGCAACTGGTGATTGTCCACGTATCCGGTTTCGGCCAGTGGGGCGACCCGGAACGTACCAATGCCGCAGCCTATGATTCCACGGTGGCGGCATACGCCGGAATCACCGCGCAGAATGGTACGCCGGAACAGCCGATGGGAATTGCTCCCTACTCCGGGGATTACTTCAACTCTCTCATGATCATCTCGGCGGCGCTCGCCGCGTTGCACAAGGTCGGCCGCACCGGGCAGGGAGAGAGTATTGATCTGGCCATGTACGAGACGTTGCTGCGAGTCGGCGTCTACTACATGATGGATTACCTCAACGCGGGAGTGCTCTATCCGCGTCCGGGCGCGCGTCACCAGAACCTGTGCGGCATCGGGCAGTATCGCTGCAAGGACGGTTTCATTCAACTGTGCGTGTACGGCGTGCCGCAGAACAAGTACCTGCTGGAGACCATCGGTCTAGGTGAGCTGTGGGGCACCGAGGAGTATCCAGAGGATACGTCCGCCCTCTGGCTTGACGGACCCAAGGCACAACTCATCGAGCAGAAGTTGGACGAGTACCTGCTCACTCAGAGCAAGTACGACGTGCAGAAGGACTTCGTTGCTCACCGTATCGCCGCACAAGTTGTATTCGAGTTCGATGATATCCTCGCCGAGGAGCACGTCAAACAGCGTGAATGCTTCATCGAATGGGAGAACGCGGAGGGACGGAGCGTCAAGGGGCTCAACACCTTCCCGAAATTCACGAACAATCCGGGCGGGTTCTGGCGCCCCATGCCGCCGCTCGGTTATGACACGGCGGACCTTCTCTCGCGTGCAGGCTTTTCACCCGAGGATGTCGAGCGATTCCGCGCGTCCGGTAACGTCCGCTTCGGTGACGGGTCGGAAGCGGACGGCGGCCGAGAGGGATAACCGGCGGCCGAGAGGGATAACCGACGGTCGCGAGGGATAGTCGGCGGCCGCGCGGAGTCAGTTCCGCCTGGTGCCGCCGACTTATCCGGCAAAGGCCAAGTTGAAGAGGTAGCAGTCCGTTTGAGGAGGCATTATGACTGAGCTTGCAGACGGGTTGAACGTGCGCTGGTTATGGGAGGAACAATGCGCCCGTATTCCCAATCACGAGTTCCTTGTTTTCGAAGATACGGACACGGAGCAGATTCGCCGCTACACCTACCGTGCCTTCGACGACGAGGTGAACCGGGCAGCCAATATGTTCCTCGGCCGTGGTGTGCAGGCGGGGGATCGCGTGGCGGTACAACTGGGCAACTCGCCCGAGTTCATCGAATGCCTTTTGGCGCTGGCGAAAATCGGTGCCGTCCTCGTTCCCCTCAGCGAGTGCTACACGCCAAATGAATGCAGGTACATAGTGGAAGCCTGCAATGTTCGGCTGCTGGTTACGCAGGCCGAGCGGTGGGAGCAGTCAGCCGTCTCACCGCAGGTGGACGTCGTGGTTGTGGATGCCTCGTGTGGTGCCGACTCGCTGCAAGTAGTGCCCGATGTCGCCGGATCACGGCCTGCAGTCGCATCGCGGCCCGACGGCCCCGGCCTTTCGGCGGGTGGTGATGCGCCGTCGACCGGTACCTCTGCTCCATCGTGCGACGACGCCGGACCCTCGGCCGCAACTGCCGACTTATCGGCCGCAAGTGCCGGACCCGCGGCCGGACCCGCCGAGGAGTCGGATGAATCGCAAACACGGCACGGCGCCCGGCCGGTGGGCCGATACGGCGTGCTCAAACTCGGTGAGTCGACCCGGCTGCGGGAACGCCGCCCTCTGGCGGATCAGGACTTGTTGGAAATCATGTATACCTCTGGAACGACGGACCGACCCAAAGGCGTGATGCTGACGCATGCCAATTTCATTTTCTCCGGTACATATGTTTGTTGGGAACTCGGAATGGGACCGGATGACAGATATCTGAGCACCATGGCTGCCACCCATGTCAACCTACAGCTATCTGCTCTTATGCCGGTGATCGCCGCGGGGGCGACACTCATCCTTCAACGCCGCTATTCTGCGCGGCGTTTCTGGCGGCAGGCACGCAAGCACCACGCCACGCTCGTTCAAGGCATGGCCATGATTATCCGTACCCTGCTCCTTCAACCGGTGGACCCGCAAGAGCGCGAACACTGGGTGCGCGATGTTCACTACTTTCTGCCGTTGACCGATACCGAAAAGCAACGATTCGAAGAACGGTTCGGCGTACGCCTCCTGAACAACTACGGCTCCACCGAGTCGCTGGTAGGTGTCATCACGGACCTGTCGTCATGGCCGCGTCGTTGGCCGTCTATCGGGCGCGCTGGAATCGGCTACCAGGTCAGAATCCTCACCGCCGATGGAAGCGAGGCACTACCGGGTGAGCGTGGCGAGATCGTCATCCGCGGCACGCCCGGGCGTTCTCTTATGGCGGGGTACTGGAATGATCCCGAGGCAACTGCCCGGGTGATCGACTCGGAGGGCTGGTACCACACGGGTGATATCGGCACGCGTGACGCGGATGGATGGTTCTACTTCGTTGACCGCAAGGCAGATCTCATTAAACGCTCCGGTGAGAATATCTCGGCCGCGGAGGTTGAAGGGGTGCTGCGAGGCTGCCCGGACGTGGCCGACGTCGCCGTCGTCGGAGTGCCTGACGAGGTGCGCGACGAAGCGGTAAAAGCGGTGATTGTTCCCGGTGGAAGCGACCTGAGCGAAGAAGATGTGGCCGTTTACGCCCGTCAGCACCTGGCCTGCTTCAAAGTTCCCACAATCATTGAGTTCCGCGACGAACTGCCGCGGGGCGAATACGGAAAAGTTCTCAAAGACCTGCTGTAGGCACGCTGGAGTAGGCACAACCGAAAGGACACAAGGATGACTATCAAAACCGAGATGGTGGGGCAGACCTTCGGCCCCTTCACACGCGACTACACCTTCCGCGATCTCGAGCTCTTCGCGCTTGGATGCGGCGCGGGAATCGACGGTAAAGACGGCCTCGAGTATCTCAATGAGCACGACGAACGTGACCCGCAGCTCAAGGTCCTTCCCATGTTCGGGGCCATGCTGATCGTAGACTCGGAAGTCACGCGCACCATCGACTACGGCTACAACTATGCGGGCTCCCTGCACTGGGGTTTCGACATTCGGTTCCACCGGCCGATCACCAAGATGGCGGACCACCTGGAGACCAAGGTGAAACTCGAAGGGCTCTACGACCGCGGCGAGGGCCGCGGCCTACTAGCGCAGCATATCGGCGACACCTACGATTCCGAGGGTAACCTGCTCTTCACCAATGAGTCTTGGGACTGCCTGATTTACGACGGCGGCTGGGGCGGGCCGAAACCGCCGAAAGACATCGTCGAGATGCCGCAGACCGAGCCCGATGTGGAGGTGAGCGAGCGGATCCCGGAGAATCAAGCGCTGATCTATCGCCTCTCGGGTGACTATCATCCGCAGCACATCGACTGGGACTATGCCGCAGAAAACGGCGAGCCACGCCCGATCCTGCACGCCATCTCTTACGCGGGCGTGGTGATGCGCCATGCTATCAAAGCCTACGTGCCGGGTGAGCCGGAGCGCATCACCCGATTCAAAACCCGTATCACCTCGCCGGTGCATCCTGGCTCCACCTTGAAGACCCAACTGTGGAAGGTGGGGGAGGGTGAACTGCGCTTCCGCCTCGTGGATGAGGACTTTGAGACCAGTGGCGCCAAGCCACATCTCAACTGGGGAATCATCGAGTTCGAGTGAGTGCGGGTTGGACGGGTGAATAACCATGGACAGTGCAAGTAGAGCGAGCAGAAGCGCTGCACCCGGCGGTGATGGTGTACCCGGGCGCAGTGAACACGGCGGCGCTGTAACCGGCAACGCTGTAACTGGCAGTGGTGAACACGACGCGTCGGAGTCGAAGGCGAGTAGCGCGCAGGGCATGGAGGGAAGCGGTGTGCCGGCCAGAGTCAGGCTTGACGACGTCGGAATGACGCCATTCCTGAAACGAGTCACGTTGTTCTCCTCCGGCGGTCCCTTTCTTGAGGGATACGTGTTGGGCATTATCGGCGTAGCCCTGACAAAGATGACTCCCGATCTGGGGATTGACGATCACTGGAGTGGCATGATCGGCGTTGCGGCGCTGGTCGGCCTCTTCATTGGTGCATCGGTCGGCGGGTGGGTCACCGATCTGATCGGACGTCGCAAGATGTTCGTGATTGACGTGGTGACAATCGTGGTGCTGTCGGTGCTGTGCATGTTCATCGCCTCGCCCGTCCAACTCTTCATCCTCCGCTTCCTCATTGGCATTACCATCGGAGCGGACTATCCAATTGCTACCTCAATGATCACCGAGTTCACTCCGCGGCGATACCGATCAATTTCCATGGGCGTGATTGCTGCCATGTGGTACGTAGGGGCGAATGCTGCGTATCTGGCAGGTTTCTTCCTACTCGACGTGCCGGGTGGTTGGCGGTGGATGCTCGGCAGTTCGGTGATTCCCTGTCTGGTGATCCTGGTCGGACGCTGGTCCATCCCCGAGTCGCCGCGTTGGCTCCTGGCGAAGGGACGCGTCGAAGAGGCGGAAGCGGTTGTTCTTCAGGTGTACGGGGAGGGGATCACCATGGACGACGAGGTGACGGCCACGAAGACGCGCTTCTCCAAGATCTTCCACGGAACGTATCTGCGTCGTGTGCTTTTTGTGGGAATCATCTGGCTCTGCCAGGCCATTCCGATGTTCGCAATCTACACATACGGTCCGCGTATTATCGGTGCCTTCGGCCTGGGAGAAGGGCGGGCCTCCTTGATTGGCGAGTTGATTATCGGCACGTTGTTCATGCTCGGTACAATTCCGGCGATGTTCCTCGCTGAGTCCCTGGGGCGGAGACCGCTTATTCTGGGATGCTTCGCTGTCATGGCGGTGGCTCTTGCAGTTCTTGGCCTTGTGCCGAATGCCGCCATGGCCACGGTTGTGATCTGCTTCGGTATCTACGCACTGTTCTCAGGTGGACCGGGGAATTTGGAATGGTTGTATCCAAACGAGCTCTTTCCCACCGATATACGGGCCTCGGCCATGGGCGTGGCCATGGCGATCTCCCGTATAGGCACGGTGGTCTCCATTTATGTTCTCCCCAGCTTCATGAACGAGCATGGCACGGGTCCGACGATGCTGGCGGGCGCGGCAATCACGTTGTTCGGATTCGTCGTCTCCGTGTTCTGGGCACCCGAGACAAAGGGGCGCAGCCTAGCGGAGACGGGTTCGCCGGAGTTCACAGGCAGGTAGAGATGGGGGGACTACTTTGGCCCATCCGGTTGACCACGAAGGAGCCGGAAAGTCAGTTGTTTCGTCGAATCATCGCGGACCAGCCATTCAGCTGCCTACGACGCCACGCGCAGGCCTCCACTGCCGCGGTCGTGTGGAATCTGAAGTTGGTCGGTCACCAGATGCTCCGCATACTCGGGTATCTCGGTAAGAAAACAGTCGATGTCTTCTATAGACAAACAAAAGGCGCGCATGAGTACCGATCCTTCAATGGCATCAAGCAGACGCGTCATGGACATGGTGCGCGGCAGAGCGCCTGTGCTTTTGAATTCCCAGAGTCTGCTCCGGATCTGCCCGATGGGATCGAGGTACAGATGCTCGTAAACACGGCGGATCACCGGCTGATTGGTGGAACCTGTTTCGACGAAGACGCGGCGCACGGCCTGTGCGTGGCATCCCAGGTAGAGTCGCATGCGGAACTCGGCCTCGTTGACCAGAATGTCATGCACGGTTTCGCCGATAGGACCCGGGCAGGGCACGAGGATGCGGAACGCGTCCAGCAGCAGGGACTCACGGTCGGCCCAGCGCGAGTACATCGACGATTTACCAACGCCTGCCTGCGTGGCGACTTTCGTCAGATTGAAACCGTGCCAACCGCTTTCGCCGTAGGAGCAAAGTGCCGCCTTGAGGATCCGGCTATCTGCTTCGATGTTGCGCGGGCGGCCGATGCGACCAGGACATTCGCGCGGAGTAGGCATGGCTCCCCCTCAGAAAGCAATCAGTTTCATTGCGTGCACAACTATTCTAGAGCACCGCTTGGCCTCGATAGGGCTGTAGTATCGGCCGACTGTTCTCGGCGCCGGGTCGTATGCGCATGCTGTGGGTGCCGAGGCCGGGATCCACCGAGTGCGGTGGGGCGGATGTCCGACGCGAGCAATGTTGGGTTCACACGGATGTTGCTTGAAAAGCGCGCGTTCGTTCGGGTGGAACGGCCCTAAGCGGTTCCGGTTGGAAGATCCACACCGGTTCTGGTGGAAGGTCGATGCTGGTTCTGCTGGAACGGCCAATACGGCGCCGAAGGCGGAGAGTCTACTTTCCTGCCGTGTGAATGATGTGATCGCGGCTTTTCCTGCGTGATCCGTAGCCCTGCGGCCCTGACTTGTGTAGGATATTAACCATCCGGAACATTGTGGTGTCCGCGGGCATCAATCCCGGGCCCGTCCTGCAACGGACGCGGCTGCCGCCAGCCACCGTAGGCTGGTGCACGAACAAGTGAATAGAGGTCGGGCAAGTTCCGATCTGGCCCGCAAGGTGTTGACCTTGCACTATACGATACAGAAAGAGGCTCCAATGACCGTAGTCGTTGCGTACAAGTACGCGGCTAATCCCCAGGACGCATCCGTTGGTGCGGATGGCGTTGTTGACTGGTCACGCGCCAAGGCGTCCGTGAGTGAATACGACCCCGTTGCCATTCAAATCGGCCGTAACCTGGCCGACGCAGAAGGGGCGGAGCTTGTTGGTGTCAGCGTCGGCGGCGCGCAGGTTGCCAGCTCTATGGCCAAGAAGAATGCCATGTCGAAGGGGCTGGACCGCGGAGTCGTGGTGGCCGATGACGAGACTGTCGAATGGAACTCCACCAAGGTGGCATCCGCGCTGGCAGGCTTGGTCAAGAAGGTGGACGGTGTAGATATCGTTCTCACCGGCGATTCCTCGATTGATGAGGGTGCCAAGATGATGTCCGCCCTGCTTGCCGGTTTCCTCGGGTGGCCGTGCTTCCAGGAGGTAACCGAGGTAGAGAAGACGGGTGACGGGTACACCGTGACTCAGGCCGTCGCCGGTGGCACACGGACGGTTAGCGTGTCCGGTCCCGTCGTGGTAGCTGTCTCGGCCGACGCCGTCACGCCCAAGGTTCCCTCTATGAAGGACATCCTCGCCGCCGGCAAGAAGCCGGTGGAAACGGTCGCCGTCGCCGATGTGGCCCCGGCCGACGTGTCACTCACCGTAACCGGGCGTTCCAAGCCGGCTGCGAAGGCACGCAAGAATGAACTCTTCTCGGGTGACGACGCGGCTGCCCAACTGGTTGCAGCTCTCCGTTCCGCCGGTGCGCTCTGAGAGTAAGAAAGGAAAGTAGACGAAATGGCAAATGCGTGGATTATTGCGGTTGACCCGCAGGTTTCTGCTCTCGTTGAGCTCGGACGCGCCCTGGGCGGAGAAGTCACGGGTGTAACGGTTGGCAATGTGCCGCTCAGCGGTGTTGACAGGCTGTTCTCGGTGTCGGTGACCGATGATCTGCCGGCAGAGGCCGCCGCTCCGGCCGTGGTCGCAGCGGTGGCAGCGGCACCCGGTGACGTTATCTTTGCGGCGAATAAGTCGGCGGAGCGTGTGCTTGCCGGTGCCGTGGCAGCGGCATTGGGTGCGCCGGTTATCACCGGGGTGAAGAGCCTCGCCGACGGGGCTGCAGAAGTGAACCGTTACGGCGGGATTACCGCAGAGAGTGTTTCCTTCTCCAGTCCAATTGTGGTGATTGCCGACGGCGGAGCCGAAGGGGAAGACGCTGCTCCAGCAGCGGAAGTTGCGGCTTCCGAGGAGATGTTCAACGCGACAGTCACAGCGACCGAGGCGGCGGATGTTACGCAGGCCAATCTCGGTGCAGCTAAGGTGATCGTGGCCGTGGGGCGCGGCTTCAAGGCGCAGGAGGACCTCAAACTTGCCGAAGATCTTGCGGCGGCCGTGGGTGGAGAAGTCGCCTGCTCCCGTCCACTCTCCGAGGGCAATGGCTGGATGGCGCGTGATCGCTACATCGGCATTTCCGGTCAGCAGGTTTCTCCGGATCTGTACATTGCTGTCGGTATCTCTGGGCAGATCCAGCACACTGCGGGTATGGCTGATTCGAAGACCGTCGTCGCCATTAACAATGATGCGAATGCTCCGATCTTCGCGTTGTCTGACTATGGAATTGTTGGTGACCTGTACACGCTGCTGCCCGCACTCACGGCAGCGGCCAAGTAGGCGATGATGGCGGAGGAAGAGAGCTACGACTTCGACGTTATCGTCGTCGGCGGCGGTATCGCGGGAATGGTATGCGCCTACCTGCTCGCGCAGGAAGGCCGCGAGGTCCTGCTCATCGAACGGGGAGTAGAGCCTGGTTCCAAGAATCTATCCGGCGGTGTGTTCTACTGCCGGGTGATGGAGGAGATCTTCCCGAACTTCGTCGAGGAGGCGCCGGTGGAGCGGCGCATCACACGCAACTGTCTGAGTTTCATGAATCCTGGATCCTTTGTAAACGTGGACTACTGGGATTCACGCCTGGCTGAGCCAGTTAATGCCGTCACCGTGTTGCGGGCCAAGTTCGACGCGTGGCTTGCCGAGAAGTGTGAGGAGGCCGGTGTCGCGGTTATGCCCGGCATTAAGGTCGACGAGCTGATCAACGAGGACGGTCGTTTCGTGGGTGTGCGCGCCGGCGACGACGAACTGCGCGCTCGCGTGGTTGTTGCGGCCGATGGCGTGAACTCGTTCATTTCTCGCTACGCTGGCATTCGCGCCAAGGAGCCGACGAATAATCTGGCCGTTGGTGTGAAATCCGTGATCCAGTTGGGCGAGGAGAAGATACGTGACCGCTTCAACCTGACCGGCGATGAAGGCGCGGCATACGCCATCGTCGGCGACTGTACCGAAGGTGTCGGCGGCGGTGGCTTCATGTACACCAACAAGGACTCGGTTTCTATCGGAGTCGTTGTACGCTTGGACGATCTGGCGGCGAAGGGGAAGTCTTCCTCGGACCTGCACGATCATTTCCTCTCCCATCCGGCGATCGCTCCCTTCATCGAAGGCGGCGAACTGCTGGAGTACGGCTGCCATCTGGTGGCCGAGGGCGGGCAGCGCATGCAGCATGACCTGGTGCGGTCGGGCCTTGTGGTGATCGGTGATGCCGCCGGGTTCACGCTGAACACCGGATTCACGGTGCGTGGCATGGATCTGGCCGCCGGCTCTGCACGTGCGGCGGCCAAGGTTATCAACGACGCGATCGAGGCGGGCGACTATTCGCAGGAGTACCTGGAACGGTACATCGACGAGTATAACTCGACCTATGTGGGCAAAGACATGGCGACCTACGCCAAGGCTCCGGACTTCCTGGAGAACGAGGAGATGTATGGTCAGGTCGGCGAGTTGGTTGCCGAGGTACTCTTTGGCGTGTACAACTTGGATTTGACTCCGCGGCGGCACCTGGTGCCGCTGGCCAAGGACGCGCTGAAGCAGTCGGGTCTAAAGATTCGCAGACTTGCCAAGATCGGCATGCAAGCAGTAAGGGCGATGTGACATGGCTGATTTCTTTGAAGGAAGTGTTCCCGAGCGGCTGGCCAGGAACGTCTACGAGGTGGACGAGGGCAATCCGCATATCGAGGTGAACCAGGAGATCGCCAAGGCGACGGGCACCGGCAAGGTGCTGGTGCGTGTGTGCCCGGCTCATGTGTATTCCGAAGAGCCCGACGGGACCATTTCGGTTGAGTATGCGGCTTGCCTGGAATGCGGCACCTGTTTGGCTGTTGCAGCACCCGGTGCGCTGAAGTGGCACTACCCGGCCAGTTCGATGGGCGTCGTGTTCCGCGAGGGCTGACGCGCAGGTGGCCGTCCGGCTGTGTTAGGTTGCGTCTAGCTATCGGTTGACCACCGACCACCCGTGGGAATGGTTTCGTCTCCCTCTCCATGACTACGGGTAACGCGAGGGCGGGGGCTCCGAATGGAGCCCCCGCCCTCGTTGTTGTGCAGTAGGGGATAGCGGGTTGGCCAGCGTGCTCTGGTCGCGGCGGGGCTCACAGGGATAAGGTGCTGGGCCCTGTTGGTATCGGCCGCCTGGGTGAGCGATGCCGGGTCTAGCTTGGTCGACATTCCGGGTTTTCGGTAGTTTCTCCGGGTTATTCGTGGAAAACTGGCGAAAACCAGGAGAGCCTAGGAGCCTACCCGTGGGCGGCCCCGGTGGAAGGCGACGCCCATCCCCGGCGACAAGGCGACACGCGGCCCGGTGGGGGGCCAGAAGCACTGGAAGTCGTCAAGGCTAGCGACAAGGCGACCCGCAGACCTGAGGAAGGGACCCCGTGTGAGGACGCCTGCTCGGATTCTCTGGAGATCACCCACAAGGACTACTGATCGTCCACGGGGATCGCCCGCGGGGATGAGCGTCCCTTCCACGATGGTCCGCGTTCGCCCACGGGGTTCCCAGTGGAGGTACTCTTCCTCGTCGTCGGGTAAGTAGCGGGAAACGCCTTCCTACACCAGGGTCATTGCCTGGCGTGCGATGGCAAGCTCCTCATTGGTCGGGAACACGAGCACCGCGACCTTTGACTCGGGTGTTGAGATGATGCGCGGCTCCTTGGAGCGAACCTTGTTCTTCTCTTCATCAAGGAAGATGCCGAAGGGATTGAGGCGCTCAATGACCTCGCGGCGCAGTTCGGCGTCGTTCTCACCAACGCCTGCGGTGAAGGTGATCGCATCCAGACCACCCATAATCGCTGAGTAGGAGCCAATGTACTTGACGATCCGGTGCGCATAGACGGCCAGGGCCTCGATCGCGTTGGCGTCTCCGGATTCGGCGAGCTCACGCACTGCACGCATGTCGTTATCGCCCGCCAGGCCCTTGAGGCCGGACTGGCGGTTGAACAGGTCGTCCAACTCGTCGATTGACATGTCGGCCACCCGTGCCAGGTGGAAGACCACCGCCGGATCGATATCGCCGGTGCGTCCGCCCATCACCAACCCCTCCAGCGGGGTTAAGCCCATGGAGGTTTCCACGGCTTTGTTATTGACCACGGCGGACGCGGATGCGCCGTTGCCCAGGTGGAGGACGATCTGCTTGAGATCGTCGCGGCCAAGAAGTTTCGAGACCTCGCTGGAAACGAACTGGTGTGATGTGCCGTGGGCGCCGTAGCGGCGAATCTCGTATTTCTCCGCCAGTGCGCGGTCAATGGCGTAGGTGGCGGCCTCTCCCGGCAGCCCCTGGAAGAACGCCGTATCGAATACGGCCACGTGGGGCACGTCGGGCAGGAGGCGCCGGGCGACAATGATGCCCTTGAGATGCGCCGGATTGTGCAATGGGCCGAGTGGGCACAGCTTCTCAATGGTTGCCTGCACGTCGTCGGTGACAATTGCCGGACCATCGAAATACTTGCCGCCTTGCACGATCCGGTGGCCGACAGCTTTGATGGAACTGTCGGTCAGTGAGGGGCCAACTTCGTCGCACAGGCGTAAGACCTCTTCCAAGCCCTTGCCATGATCGGGGACCGGGCCGTCGATTTCGCGGGTGATATCGCGGTAAACGTGCTCGATATGGCCGGTCTCCTCGCCGATGCGCTCGACGAGTCCGTGGGCGATGGCCTCACCGCTTTCAGGGTTGACGAGCTGGTATTTGATCGAGGACGACCCTGAATTGATGACAAGAACAGACATTGTGCTCCTCGTGTAGTGCTGTGCCGGGATTCCGGCGGTTCAAACTTGTATCTGGCCGATCCCGGCGATGGCGTTGTTTGCGCCGGGCTGATGTCGGCGCCGATGTTTGTACGGCGCGGACTCACGACCGCGTATGTGCCGAAGAGTCGGCAACCTTCATTCAGTCCTGTTGTGCCTGTACGGCGGTAATGGCGACGGTGTTGACTATGTCCTCCACCAGTGCGCCGCGCGAGAGATCGTTGACCGGTTTGTTTAGACCTTGCAGGACCGGACCGACAGCGACGGCTCCGGAGGAACGTTGCACTGCCTTATAACCGATATTGCCCGCATTCAGACTGGGGAAGACGAACACCGTGGCGCGCCCGGCGACGGGGGACCCGGGCATCTTCTTGGCAGCGACTGTCTTATCGACGGCGGCATCGTACTGGATTGGACCTTCTACCAACAGTTCCGGACGCGCCTCTTGTGCAAGCTTAGTGGCCTCGGCGACGGCGTCGACGTCGGGGCCCTTGCCGGATGTTCCGGTGGAGTAAGAGAGCATGGCAACCCGTGGCTCCACACCGAACTGTCGAGCAGTTTCTGCGGAGGAAATGGCGATTCCCGCCAACTCCTGCGGTGTGGGATTGGTGTTGACCGCGCAGTCGCCGTACACGTATACGCGATCTTCCATCAGCATGAGGAAGACGGAGGACACAATGGATGCTCCCGGCCTGGTCTTAATGATCTGGAAGGCAGGAACGATGGTGTGTGCGGTTGTGTGGGCAGCGCCAGAGACCATGCCGTCGGCATCGCCCATATGGACCATCATGGTGCCGAAGTAGGAGACATCCTTCACCTTCTCCACCGCCTGCTCGTAGGTGACGCCCTTCTTGGCGCGCAGGTGGGCGAACTCGGTGGCGTACTTCTCGATGCGTTCCGGATCATTAATCGAGACGATTTCGGCGCCCGTCAGGTCGAGGCCGAGCTCTGCGGCGTGGGCGGTAACAGCGTCTTCTTCGCCCACCAGGGTGATATCGGCGACTCCACGGGCGAGTAGTTCGGCAGCGGCCTGGAGGATCCTGTCATCTTCCGATTCCGGCATAACGATGCGTTTGCGGTCTGCGCGGGCGCGGGCGATGAGCGCGGCGGTGAAACTGAGAGGGGTGATTACCTCTGAGCCTTGTTCCATAGCGGCGCGCAGCGTCTGCTCGTCCGTACCTTCAATGGTGCGTGGCTGTCCATCCGGCAGCAGGACCAGGGGACCGGTGAGTCCGGCAGCGGGCAGTTCCTGCTCGAACCCATCGGCCGCATCGACCACGATGGTGGCTGAGATGGGCCCGTTTTCTCCGGAGATCTCGGCGGCGGAGAGCGAGGCGATGGCGGCTGTTTCTACGGCAGTACGCTCGGCTCCGGTGAGCACCATGATGACGGAGGTGCCGAGATTGGCAGCTGCGCGTCCGGTGCGCGCGAGCATGCCGGGATTGAAAGGATCACCATCAAGCACACCGAGTACGACGACGGCATCCAGCCCCTCGGCGTAGTCTGTGTACCGCTTGACTAGGGCGTTCATGGCGGCCTCTTCGTCAGCGACGTAGGCTTGCCGAGTTGTGCCCCACGCACGGTCGACGTCGGCGGCCTTGCCGACCCGCTGCAGCAGTTCGAGGAACACCGCGTCGTCGTGGATGGGGCCATTGGCGAAGGCGCGGAATACGCCAACGTTGTTGTACTGCTGGAGGAGCGAGTCGAGATATGCACGCAGAACGGTTTGCGTGCCGCAATTGCCTTCGATCGCCGTGAAATAGACGCTGTTTGCCACGATGCAATCCTTCCGGTCCCTCTGGTTGGGGACCCTCAGTTGGCGGGAGTTTCTCGCCGGTCCGATTTTCGCATATTCCGCGCCTAGGATGTACGTCCTAGTACATTTTTCCCGGGGTGCGTGAGCAAAAGCACTTTGTCGGTGGTGTAGTCCACAGGTAACGGCCCAGAAGTAGCGGCCCGCAAGTATGCGCTGCGTCCATGTCTCGCTAACCGACCAAGTGGACGTTGTCCAAGCTGCCTTCAAGTAGTGATGTGTCTCGTAAGTCGGTGGCTGGAGGTGGCGTGTCTATAGGAAGTGTGCGTAGTAGGCTAGCAGCCATGGTGCCGGTACACGCACAGATGCACGCGACGACGCGGCTACAAGCCAGGCGGCGTATTGGGGCGATATTGGGAGCGTTGATGCTGAGTTGTGGACTGTCGGGATGTTCTGATGAACGCCCGGGCGCGGAGCGCCAGTCTGGTGGTGCGGTTGAGTCGAGCGCCTCGGCAGATGGTACGCTCGCCGCTACTTCGGGTACAGAGCAATCCGGGGCAGGAACGACGTCGACCGATGGAGGCCCGGACGAAACTCATGAAGGAGTAGCCGATATGAGGCAGATCAAAATCGTGGTGAACGGGGAAGAGCTGAGCGCGACGCTGGCGGATAATAGTTCGGCCCAGGCGCTGGCGGAGCTGCTAGCCGACGGTCCGATCACCGTGGAGATGGAAGACTATTCTGGCTTTGAGAAAGTTGGTGATCTGGGAGTCACCCTTCCGCGCAACGACACACAGATCAGCACGGAGCCGGGAGACCTCATCTTGTACCAAGGCAGCAACTTCGTCATCTATTACGGCACCAATTCGTGGAGCCTCACCCGTTTAGGCACGATCGACGACGTATCTACGCAGGAGCTGCAAAGGATCCTCGGTACGGGCGCAGTGACCGTGGAGTTGAGTCTGGCGCAGGGGTAACACTGCTCAGGTGATCTCCTGGCGGGGCAGGGGGTAATCCTCACGCGATGTGGTTAGCGCCTGCGAGGAGGAGGCGGCGTGCTGCAACGAGGAACTCCGCCGGTCGCTATGTGGTCCGAGCGTGCGAGGAGGAGATGATCTGCGCAGAAGGCTGACGCGCCTAAAACGCGCCTAAAAGCGGCGTTCGGTGGAATCGCTCTTCTGACCTGACTACCGCTTCCCGACCCGATGCCGGGCTTACAGCTTGCCGGAGGATTAGCAGTCTGGGTGTGGTTTTGCCAGCCTGGTCAAGAATCCCAGCCTGAATGCGGCCACGCCAGCCTAGCCGAGAATCTCAGCCTGAATAGACCATGCCAACCCGGAGTGGAAAAACATTGTGAGGCAAGGGAAGGGACAGTAGGCTACCACTATGGTGTTCACACGTTGGAAGCGAGCCTTCGCGGCCCTTGTAGGAATGTTGATGCTGACGGCCGGGATGGCGGGGTGCACGAGCGTGCGCACTGATGGTCTACATCCGGGCGGCGGTTTGGATTCGCCTACTGTTGGACCGTCTGATTCGGATACGACGCCGGATGACACCGGCGAGGACGAGCCGGTCGCCACGCAGATCAAGATCGTGGCCAACGGGCATGAAATGACTGCTACGTTACAGGAGAACAGCGCCGTAGACGCATTGCGCGACATCCTCGCCGATGGTCCCCTCACGCTCGAGTTGAAAGATCAGATTGAGAAGTACAAGGGTGCGAAATTGGAGCAGGAGCTACCGACAGACGACTGGAAGCCAATCAACCCTGGGCCTGGTGACATCATCTGCGACAGGATTGGTGAACTCGGTATCTACTACAGGTATAACTGGGCTAATGCCGTTCGCTTGGCGAAGATCGATGATGTCACACAAGAGGAACTGAAAGAGATTCTGGGCACTGGCGACGTCACCGTTGAAATCAGCTTAGTGGAGGAATGAGGTCGGTGCTCTAGGGCCGCCCTGTGTGGGGCGGTTTACGCGTGCTAATACGTTAAGCGGACGCGAAGGCGCGAGGCGGCGCGGCACATGGCAGCGGCGAGTCGGGCGCTACCGTGCGCAAACGCCCCGGGCTTGGGGCCGCACGTTGCGAGGCGGCAGCTACGGTGCGTCAGGTCGGCGGCTGTGGTGGTGTGCTCGGGCCGCCTGACACACGGCAGCGGCACACGGCAAGTGCGGGCGACGAGCTGTGCTGTAACGGCTTGGTGTTGTGCTGCAACGGCCTTGGAGTTCTAAGAAGAGGAAAATGCTCTGGATGCGGCGCTTGGGACGCCGTCGGTGATTCTCACTCCCTCAAGTGCGAGGAGGTATGCCTTCCGCTCTACGCCGCCCGAATATCCGGTGAGGCGACCGTCCGCCGCGACCACACGGTGACACGGCACGATGATGGAGACCGGATTGCGGCCGACGGCGGCGCCGACTGCTCGCGCGGAGACTCGGGTATCGGGGTGCCCGGATGCAGCACGATCCGCCGCAATACGTCGCGCTATCTGCCCGTAGGTGGTTAGTTGACCGTAGGGAATGGCCGTGAGGTGAGTCCATACCTCCTTTTGGAAGGCGGTACCTTCGGCGCGAAGAGGAGGGCACGGGCCGGGGTCACGGCCGGCAAAGTATTCGTCCAACCATGCCACCGCATCATGGAGTACGGGCGGTGTGCGAACAGTTTCGTCGGTGGAAGGTAGTGGGTTGCTACCGGGAGAAGCCAACTGTGTGGCGGGACCGGAGTCTTCCTTCCTGACCGTTGGGCTGAGGGGCGGGGGTGTAAAGAACATGTCGGCTTTGGTGGCGTCGTGCTGGTGGCATGGCAGGAGCTTGCAAATGCACCCGTTGTTGCTGGCGAGCAAGAGGTCGCCGATAGGGGAGGTGTAGGTGATCGCCCTATAGCGGATCGGGTCGAGCACGGCCTATCTCCTTTCGTGTGGCCACGCGGCAGGTGCGTGCGGGAGGTTCTCGGGCGGTGTGCCGACTATGTTCGGCTGAGCCTACGGTGTGCAGAAGGGTGCTGCCGCCATGCTAAACCCTGAGTCAGCCATCCGCTCGAACTTCGGGAAGTAACGACGGTTTGAAGGGAATGGATGGGGTGGAGAGATTCTATCAGTTGGCGAGGTGGACGGAGCGCCGACTCACCAACCCGCAGAGGTATTCGGAGCGTCGGCGTGGCCTCCGGGTGACGTAGTTGGAACACCGGTGCCGCGACCTGGCAAGGCGGCTGGAACACTACTGCCGCAACCTGGCGTTCTGTTGGGATGAAGTACTGGATAACAACCGACTCGATCTTTCACATCGGTTGCAACCTGGCGTGTTGCTGGGATGAAGTACCGGATGTTGAGTCGGCCGACGTCAGTATTTCGCGACGGGCCGTGGTTGGTATCTAGCGTGGCATGCCGTGGCGGTGGCGCAATCGACTGTGTACGGGTGCTACCCCTCCCAGCCTACGTTAAGGTTGTTGAGTATATGCTTCTCCTATGGCAAAACCAGTAAGAAAACTTTCCAGGTTCGGAACCGTTGCGGTAGCGATGGCCCTTGCAGGTGGCCTCGTCGCATGCGGCACAAGTAATAAGGGCGCCGATCAATCAACGACGGCGTCGGCGCGAGCGGAAGCGACGCCGGTAGAAGCAACTCAGATGCCGGAGACGCCCGCAGGGTTGGAGGCCTTTTACAACCAAGATCTCAAGTGGGAGGAATGCGATAAGGAGTATCAGTGTGCCACGGCAAAGGCACCGTTGGACTATGACAATCCGGACGGCAAGGAGATTGATATTGCGCTCAAGAAGCTTCCTGCGTCGTCGGGTAAGCCGATCGGAACCCTATTCCTCAATCCGGGTGGGCCTGGCGGTAGCGGAGTCGAATTCGTCGCCGCCGCAAAACTGACATTCTCACCCGATCTGCTATCGGCTTTTGATGTCGTCGGGTTCGATCCACGAGGTGTGGGTGATTCGACCGGCATCAAGTGTCAAGCCGATGGCGAATCCGATGGCTCAGATGCAAAGGCGGGAACGGCAGATGCCGCGGGAAGCAATATGTCTTCCGCCGAGGAGACGGAAAGAGGGGCGGCGGATCTCGCCGCTCGGTGTGAAGAACATACGAAGCCTGCCGAACTGTTGGATCATGTAGATACCGTGTCTGTGGCCAAGGATCTCGATATGTTGCGGGCGTTGGCCGGGGATCCACGCTTGTATTACATGGGCTTCTCCTACGGTACCTTGCTGGGAGCAACCTACGCGGAGCACTTCCCGGGCAATGTGGGGCGTTTGGTTCTTGACGGTGGAGTAGATCCGTCTATCTCCTTGGCTAAACGCTCAGAAGAACAGGCTGTTGGTTTTGAGAAGGCCTTGGAAACCTTTGTAAACACTTGCCAGCAGCAAAAGGCGTGCCCGTTTGCGGGAGACACAAAGCAAGGCGTGCAGGAGTTGCGGGGTCTGTTGGATGAACTGGACAACAACCCGATTCCCGTTGACGGCAAGGATAACGCGCCAGTAACCGGTGCCGAGGCGAAGAGCGTGCTGCTGAATGCCTTCTATGAGGACCAGCTATGGCCGAATGTCTTTGATGCTTTCGCCAAGGCGAAGGAAGGCGACGGAACCAGTATGCGCGAGCTAGCAGAGCTATTGGCGGATCAGGGTGGCGGTAAGGGAGACGCAGTCCAGAATGCGATTGACTGCATGGATTATCCGGTAGAGGGTGATCGTGCCCAGTGGGATCAGCAGGCTGCAGAACTCAAGCAGAAGGCTCCTGTCTTCGGTGATGGGTACATAGATCTGTACTGCCAGACTTGGGGACACCACGGAACCGAGAAACGCGCCGAGATTAAAGCGAAGGGAGCTGCACCGATTCTGGTGGTTGGAACAACCGGCGATCCCGCGACTCCACACCACTGGTCGGAGGCCCTGGCCAAGCAGTTGGAATCGGGGAGCCTGCTTACCTGGGAGGGTAACGGGCATACGGCATATGGTCGCGCCGGTGAGTGTGTGACATCTGCGGTTGATGGCTATCTGCTGCGGGGCGTCATGCCGGAGGATGGGAAGGTCTGTACTGGCTGACCTGCCAATCGTTTAGGCTCGCTGACTTGATGTGTTGAGTTGCGAGTTACTGCGATACTATTCTCGGTCGATATGTGTGATCTGGGTGGCCGGGCTGGGGGAACCTGGCCCGGCCGTTCGTTTCGCTGTTGACGGCGACTCGTGGGCTCGGTTCCGGTGACCTCCGGCAAGGTAAGGCTAGTCAAGCGCGACTACGGCCGCGAGTGGACGAGACAACGCCGCCATTTGTTGAGGGTGCAATCCGCGTGCTGTTCACATGTGTGAATAATTGGTCTCCGCTATCTTTTGATGGCATAGTGCCCCACTTCGTCGAGTACAACACGGCTGGCGGCGCGAAAAGTGTTGGATGGTGCGTTTCGTTTGTCTGACGCGCCGTGTCTTGCCTGGCGTGTACCCTTCGGCTGTGGATGGCGTAACCGCATAAGGTAGGGAAAGTGAGATGACTGTGGGGCATTTGATCGGGTAGAAGGTGATCGTCGCACAAGCGGAGCACGGCATCCAGCTAAGCTTAAGGTTACTAGGTATACGATACTCTCATGGCAAAACCAGTACGTGTACTTTCCAGGTTCGGAACGCTCGCGGTAGCGATCTCGTTAGCGGGTGGCCTCGTTGCATGCGGGGCAAGCAATAGAGGTGCCGAGCAGTCGGCGGCGTCGGCCCCGACGGGGGCGACGCCGGTAGAGGCATCGGAACCGCCTGAGATTCCGAAGGGGCTGGAGGCGTTTTATAACCAAGACCTTAAGTGGGAGGAGTGTGATAAAGAGTACGAGTGTGCGACGGCGAAGGCTCCGTTGGATTATGACAATCCGGATGGCGCCAAGATTGATATTGCGCTCAAGAAGCTCCCCGCGTCGTCGGGTAAGCCGATCGGAACTCTTTTCCTGAATCCGGGTGGGCCTGGCGGTAGCGGAGTCGAATACGTCGACGACGTACGGGATACTTTCTCCGCAGACTTAGTCTCTGCATTTGACATCGTCGGCTTCGATCCACGAGGTGTGGGGCAATCGACGAGCGTGCAATGCGAGGCCGATGGCGAGTCCGAGATGATGGAAGAGGTAGCAGATGCTGAGGAGCTTTCTGAAGCCGATGTGAATAAGAAGGTCGCCGAAGAAACTGCGGCTATGTGTGAAGCGCACACCAAGCCCGTGGAGCTACTGGATCACATAGATACCGTGTCTGTGGCCAAGGATCTCGATATGCTGCGGGCTTTGGCCGGAGATCCGCGCCTGTACTACATTGGTTTCTCCTACGGTACCTCGCTGGGAGCAACCTACGCGGAGCACTTCCCGGGCAATGTGGGGCGTCTGGTCCTTGATGGTGCGGTTGACCCGGCATTGTCTTCAGCGGAGCTCGCGAGGGAACAAAGTGTGGCCTTTGAGAAGGCTTTAGAGACTTTTGTGTCTGAGTGTCAAAAAGGGAGGGACTGCCCATTCGAGGGATCTGCGGCTCAAGGCGCTCAACAGATTCGCGACTTCCTGGACCAATTGGAGAACAAGCCGCTGCCCGTTGACGGCAGAGATGGCGTGATGCTGACCCGAGAAGATGCCACAAGACTGCTCACCAATGCATTCTATGAGGATGCCGTGTGGCCTACGCTTACTCAGGCACTCGCTGCGGCGTTTCAGGGCGACGGAACCGCCGCCTATGAGCTTCTGAGAATCTTCGAAGAGGCAGGAGGAGTTGAAGGGAGTGAGGTCACGAGCGCTATCGATTGTTTGGACTATCCGATTGAGGGAGATCAGGCCGAATGGGATAGACAGGCTGATGAGCTTGAGGAAGCCGCGCCGGTTTTCGGTCAGGCCTATACGGACCTCTACTGCCAGGCTTGGGGACATCATGGGACCGATAAGCGCACCGAGATTCATGCGAAGGGAGCTCCTCCGATCCTGGTGGTTGGAACAACCGGTGATCCGGCTACTCCGTACGAGTGGGCAGAAAGCCTTACGAAACAGATGGAATCCGCCACCCTGTTGACCTGGGAAGGCAACGGGCATACGGCATATGGTCGCGCAGGCGAGTGTGTGACTTCAGCAGTTGATGGTTATCTGTTGCGTGGCGTCATGCCAGAGAATGGGAAGGTCTGCAAGGGGTAACTGCGGCGTTACAACGTGACTGTTTGTCTCTTCCACCGGGTCGAGCACTAGGTACGTACCAGGTTGAGCGCTAGGCGTATCCGGGGTCGAACACTAGGTATATGCCGGGAAGAAGACGAGGCATGCGAGCCGTGCGGTGGAAAGGAACCGGAACGCCCGCCTATCTACCGGGAGCGTACTCGCGAGCCGTGAGGTGGAAGGGGTTTGGCAGCACTCGATTCGTGTGAACCGGGTGGCCGGGCTATGGGGAACCTAGCCCGGCCACCCATTTGTTCGAGCGGAGAGATGCGAGAGTAAGTGCGAGGTGGCAGCGGCATCGTAGCTCGGCGGGGTGTAGAGTGGTGTGGCGATTGAGCGTCTCGTGGGGTGTGGGTGGCGTTTGGCTACGGGTATCCGGGGCGGCCGGTGTCCAAATCCCGTCCAAACGAAGAGCGCCTGATTCGGAACGGCGCCAAAATCCGCATGATTCCGCCAGTTCTTCCATTGACTCAATCAAGTTTTCCGTTGTTTGGACGGGATTTTGACACCTCCCGTCCGACTTCCCGCCCTCTGAACCTTCGCATGGGGTACATAGGTGTGGGTGGAGCCGGGTGGCGCTGGAACCTGCCGAACCGATGCTCGCGCGGCACATCAGTGCGGGTGAGGCCGGGTGGCGTGGCTGACTTGGATGCTGGTGTGTGGCGATCACGCCAGTGCAGGTGGGCCGGATAGGTGACGGCAATCGCGTCCATCATCCGGTGGGCATGGCACCTATAATCCGGTGGGGCATGCAGCACGCCGAAAAGACGGAGACGAAAGCCAGATCGCGTCCATAATCCGGCGGGGCATGCAGCACGCCGAAAAGACGGAGACGAAAGCCAGATCGCGTCCATAACCCGGCGGGAGGATGGCGCCTATAACCTTGCAGGAGCATGGCGTTGTTCAAGATCTGGTGATTAGGGCGTCGGTATCTTGCGAACGCCGTCTCAGCGCTTCTCGGTGAGTTGTGCCAACGGCTCGTGAACGTGGCCGTTAGTTGCAACCATCTTGCGGGCAGCTTGTGATCGCGGCGCGAGTGGCACTTATACTCGCCCTGTGAGCACCGATTCTCTGCCCGTGGGCACTGATGATCTCGTTACTGCCGCGACTTCGCGCCCCCATGCCGTCCCTGAACGTGGCCAGGCCAGCGGAGCGGCGATTCATCCGGTCCTCGTCGTCGACTTTGGAGCGCAGTACTCGCAACTCATTGCTCGCCGGGTACGCGAGGCACATGTGTACTCCGAGATCGTCCCTCATTCCATGAGCGCGCAGGAGATGCTTGCGAAAAACCCCGCGGCTATCATCCTGTCCGGCGGGCCGTCTTCCGTATATGCCGAGGGGGCGCCGAGCCTGGATCCGCAGGTCTTTGATGCCGGTATTCCGATACTGGGAATCTGCTATGGCTTCCAGGTGATGGCCCAGGCGCTGGGTGGGAGCGTGGGGCGAACCGGCACGCGCGAGTACGGGCATACGGAAGCCATGACCGACCCGGATTCTATTCTGTTCGCGGGAACCCCGCCGCAACAGACGGTGTGGATGAGCCACGGCGACGCCGTACATGACGCTCCGGAGGGCTTTACGGTGACGGCGACGACGTCGCAAACGTCGGTGGCCGCATTTGAAGACAAGGCCAGGCAACTGTTCGGTTTGCAGTGGCACCCGGAGGTTCAGCATTCCGAGTTTGGGCAGCGTGCATTGGAGAATTTCCTGTATGAGGGCGCCGGGTTGAAGGCGACGTGGACGCCGGGCTCGATTGTTGATGAGCAGGTGGCGGCGATCCGCGCCCAGGTGGGTGGCGCACAGGTGATTTGCGCGCTGTCGGGAGGCGTGGATTCCTCGGTGGCCGCGGCGCTGGTGCATCGAGCGGTTGGAGATCAGCTGACCTGTTTCTTCATTGATCATGGCCTGCTGCGTGCGGGCGAGCGTGAGCAGGTGGAACAGGACTATGCCGCCGACATGGGCATCCGGGTTATCACGGTCGACGAGTCGGAGCGATTCTTGGACGCGCTGCTGGGGGTGACCGAGCCGGAGGAGAAACGCAAGATTATCGGGCGGGAGTTCATTCGGTCCTTCGAGGCCGCGCAGCGCATGCTGGTGGAACAGATAGAAGCAGGGCAGATCGGCTCGGGCGCGGAGAGCGGCAAGGGTCCGCAGGGCGGCGCGGGCGGGCCGGGCGATGAAGATACGGAAGGCAGTGCTAGCAGGCCCGACGGTAAGGATATGCAGGGCAGCGTGGCCGCGACGGGCGGCAAGGATCCGCAAGGTGGCGTTGGCGGGCCGGGTGGTAAGGATCCGCAGCGCGGCGCGGGTGTGCCGGGTGTGCGTTTCCTGGTGCAGGGCACGCTCTACCCGGATGTGGTGGAATCCGGTGGGGGCGAAGGTGCTGCCAATATCAAGAGCCATCACAATGTGGGTGGCTTGCCGGAGGATATGACCTTCGAGTTGGTCGAGCCGTTGCGGACGCTGTTCAAGGACGAGGTTCGGGCCATCGGTCGCGAGCTCGGGGTGCCGGAGAAGATCGTGGCCCGGCAGCCTTTCCCGGGGCCGGGGCTCGGTATTCGTATTATTGGCGAGGTGACGCGGGAGCGGTTGGAGATATTGCGGGCGGCCGACCTAATCGTGCGGGAAGAGCTGACGGCGGCTGGATTGGATGAAGAGATCTGGCAGTGCCCGGTGGTGTTGCTGGCCGATGTTCAGTCGGTTGGCGTGCAGGGTGACCAGCGCACTTACGGGCATCCGATTGTGCTGCGTCCGGTCTCCAGTGAGGACGCAATGACGGCGGATTGGGCACGTGTGCCCTACGACGTCGTCGCGCGGATCTCCAACCGGATCACGAACAGCGTGCCGGAGATCAACCGGGTGGTGCTGGACTGCACCAGCAAACCACCGGGCACGATCGAGTGGGAGTAGGGGTTTGAGTGGGTGCGGGTCTGTTCCAGCGTAATTCTGATGCGAGGCGCTGGTAAGCATCGCCGAAGAGTTCCTAACTTCTAGCCTGATCGAATAGTCGCCGTGTCATGGATCTGTCGCTTTCAAAAAGTGTGGTTTAAGGGCGGCAAAGTCGTAAAAGAGACGGAAGTGCTACCCTTAACTACCTGATAACGAGCCGCTGCGGGGCCTGTGGTGGTGTGCGGTGCTGCTGGAACAGCATAAGACGTGAGTTCTTAGGCGCCGAGTGCTGTAAGCGGCAGGATGTAGGCGTCGGCCTGCGCGTCGTAACGGGCGTATTCTCCCGCACCGACGACGACGGCAGAGAATGCGGGACGCGAGTTTCGCGCAGCCGGGTTAGCGGCCACCTTTCTACGCAGACGGCTGAGGCTTGCCAGTGCTTCGGGGACCTTGTTCTCGCCGAGTTTGATCGCGATCGGTGCCCACCTGCCGTCGCGCAGTCCGATCACCGCATCGACTTCGAGTCCGTCTGAATCACGGTAGTAGTGAAGTGGTTCGGCGGATGCACCGGGGAGCGCCCTTGCGTAGATGCCAAGGTCATGGATCGCAAGCGATTCGAAAAGCAGGCCGAATAGCTGGCCGTTGTCGAGCAGCCGCTGTGGGGTAATCTGCAGAAGACTGGCTGCTAGGGATGGATCCGCAAAGTAGCGTTTGGGCTTGGTGCGAAGACGACTCTTGGACCTGATCGGCGCATCCCATCCGGTAATCGGCTCGATGAGATAGAGAGACTCGAGAGCTTGGATATGTGCGGCTGTTCGTTCGATTGTGGCTCTGGTGCTGGATGCGGTGATTCGTGCGTCAGCAGCGATGGTCGAGAGTTTCGCCGCTGCGCCCAGATTGCGTGCGAGGGAGAGGGCGACATTGCGGGACTCTGTACCTGGCAGTCCCTTGCGGGGGATACTCACGTCGAAAAGGGCGGCAAAGTAGGAGTCAAGATACTCGGGTTCGAATGACTCTCGGTCGATGAGTGCGGGCCAGCCGCCTTTGCAGATGGATTCAGCAAGTGGATCGAGGTGCTGCTGAACGAGCTGTGGTTCAAACTTTCCCTCGAACAAGCCTGCCAGGGAGACGAGACCGGATGATGTGCCCGTTTCCTGGAGTGACATGGTGCTCATGCGCAGTTTGGCGATTCTCCCCGCGCCACTGTGGTGTACCTTGGCCTTGTTTGGTTCTGCCGAGCCCGTGAGAATAAACGAGCCGGGCGGAGTTCGCGGACTGTCAACCGTTGATCGGACCTCGTCCCAGATTGCGGGGACGTCTTGCCATTCATCAATCACATGAGGGCGCGTCCCGATGAGTGCCGTTGCAGGATCTGGCTTTGCCGCTGCCTGTGGTCCGGATAATCCAGTCCGAGTGACGCTCTCGGCGAATGAGAGTGATGTCCACGTTTTCCCACACCACATGGTGCCCGCAACTTCTACGGCTCCGAACAGATCGAGTATTCGCGCAAGTGCGGTATGGATGACTCTGCGCGATAGCCGGCTGGTATCGGTGATTCGTGCTGCAATGAGACCTCTCCGATCGGTATGTCAGAGGATATTCTGTCGGGAAAATAGAGGATTTTATAGCGGGATTTTAGAGGGAATGTGGCCGGGAAAATAGAGGCCATGTCGGTGGGGTTTTAGAGGCTGGAGTGTCTGCGACTTCCCGCGTCGTCGACTGTATTCGACGGATTTAGAGCCCCGATGTCGAATATGTTCAACAGGAGGAGTGTCGAGGATGAATCATGAGTTGCTCAAGAGGGTTATCTACGATCCGCATGAGGTGATCGCCCGTGCACGGATCGTTCCCCGTGACTACGTCATGGAGGAGAACGCCAACTATGTTCTGACGGGTATGCGGCGTGCCGGCAAGTCCGCGATGTTGTATTCGATTGTGTATCGCCTCTTCGAAGAGGGAGCTAGTTGGGATGAGATCACCTACATCAACTTCGAGGATGAGCGTCTCGCGGAATTCAAGGCTGTCGATTTCGATGAGATCGTGGCAGTGCAAAGTGAGATGTGTGGCGGCCATGGATACTTCTTCTTCGACGAGAATCAAAACGTTGACGGATGGGAGAAGTTCGCCAGAAGGCTTGTGGCTTCCCGGAAAGTGTCGCGTATGAGGGCAAGCGGGAGTATGTTTCGAGTGTCTACCAGAAGATCCTTTTGGGTGATATCGTGGCTCGCAACCAGATACGCAATCCGAACGCACTGAGACTGCTGGTGAAGAAGATTGCGGAGTCGGTCTGTAGCGATATTTCCTACACGAAACTGCACCATGTGCTGAAATCCGTGGGTGCTTCTATCAGCAAGGACACCGTGATTGATTACGTCTCTCTCATCGCGGATGCCTTCCTCGTATTCTCCGTCGCCAACCAGTTCGCGAAGTCTGCCGGGCGGGAGAGCAACCCGAAGTATTACTTCGCCGATAATGGGCTGTTGAATCTCTTCCTGCTACAAAGTGACGGGGCGCTGCTGGAGATGTTGTGGCGACGCATTTGCATCGCCTGCGTCCTGGTGGGTTCTGTTTTCTCAAGTCTGCGGCTACAGGGGTCGACGCCGACTTCCTGCCGGATAACCGCGTTGCCATCCAGGTTGCCTACGCTCTGAATGGCGACTCGTATGAGCGGGAGGTTCACAACCTTGTGAAGCTGGCGAAGAGTTTCGATGGAGTGGATCGTTTCGTGATCGTCACGCATGACGACGAACGGACGATCGAAGAGAACGGGGTGAGGATCGACGTCGTTCCCGCGTACAAGTTCCTGCTGGAGGAGGATCTCCGCGGGTAGGTGGCCAGATACTGTGGAGTGCTGTAGAGGTGTGCTCAGACGAGTACGTTGGCTGCTTGCCTCAACAACGTCGAGGCGTTGTCGGGTCAGGATCGGCGTCTTCCGGAGCTGCGTTCTACATCGTACGCGTGAAGCGTAATATACTGCATTGCAGCCATGAAGCATGTGGAAGGTTATCCAACGAGCAACTCGGATGTACCTGAAAAACGGGAGGTGCGAGAGCTCGGGGAAGACCCGACCAAAGGTGGAGTGAGTGCCATGACTTTGCATACTTGCCTTAACCCGAGTGAAATCTCCGGAAGGGGGACCGGAGCACTGCAGGATCGTTTCGACATTGATGTCCGTGTGCTTGGCTGAGAAACCTGGGAAAGAGCGGAGGGCATAGCTTTGGCTGCCAGAATCGACTATGTGTGGGGCATAAGGATAGATGAGTCCTTCTACGAGAATGCTCTGATCGAGCGACTACAGAGCAAGCATCATTATGAGCATCGCTATGGCCCGGACGTTGCTCGTACCAGCGAGAAGTACGACGACGTCTTTATTGAGGGTGAGCTGCATACTGCCTTGGCTCGCATCAACCCGTTGCTCCCCATACAGGCAGTTGACGAAGCGATTCTTAAGCTCCATGACATTGGGGGAGGATCGCTGGCCCAGCGCAACGAACTCTTCATGGACTATCTGCAAAACGGTGTTGAGGTGCGTTTCTTCGACGGTAAGGAGGAACGCGATGACATCGTGCATCTTCTCGATTTTGACGACCCGGGCAACAACAGTTTCATCGCCGTGAACCAGTGGACATTCGTGGAGTATTCGGAGAAGCGACCAGATGTGATCATCTTCGTGAACGGTATGCCTCTCGTGCTCTTCGAGCTGAAGTCGCCTTCGCGAGAAGAAACCGACGCTTCGCACGCCTATCTACAGCTCCGACAGTACATGAAACAGATTCCCAGTCTGTTCGTGCCGAATGTGTTCTGCGTGATGAGCGACATGAGTGAAACGCGGGTAGGCACGATAACCGCAGACGAGGATCGCTACCTCTCGTGGAAGTCCGTTGACGGGGACTACTCAAACACCAGGTCTGCGAGTTGGGAAACGATGATTGACGGCATGATGCCAAAGGACCGGCTTCTGGATATCATCAAGAACTTCGTATGCTTCAATGACGACTCATCCAAGACCACAAAGATTCTCACGGGTTATCACCAGTACTTTGCCGTGAAGAAGGCGGTTGCGCGCGCTGTAGAAGCTGTGGACGGCAATGGCAAGATTGGTGTGTTTTGGCATACTCAGGGCTCCGGTAAGTCGCTTTCAATGGTATTCCTTGCGCATTTGCTTCAAGAGCGGCTTGAAAGCCCGACCGTAGTGGTAATCACTGACCGAAATGACCTAGACAACCAACTATTCGGCCAGTTCAGCCGCTGCTCCGCGTTCCTTCGCCAGGAAGCGGTACAGGCGGAAAGCCGGGAGCATCTCAAGTCACTTCTTGTTGGGCGTGAATCGAACGGCATCATCTTCACTACCATGCAAAAATTTACGGACGGTGATGAACCGCTGTGCGACCGCAGTAATGTGGTGGTGATGGTTGATGAGGCACACCGTGGGCAGTATGGCCTCACCGAGCGTATGGATGCTGAAGGTAATGTTTCAGTCGGAGCGGCACGCGTCGTGCGAAAGGCTTTGCCGAATGCGTCATTCATAGGCTTCACGGGTACCCCTATCTCAACCGAAGACAAGAACACTCGCGAGATCTTCGGGGACTATATCGACGTCTATGACATGACCCAATCCGTTGAGGATAACGCCACCCGGCCTGTGTATTACGAGAGTCGCGTTGTGTCGCTCAAGCTTGACAGAGATAAGCTCGCCCAGCTAGATGCTGCATACACCGAGTTCGCTGAAGAAGCCAACGAGACCAGCGTCAAGAAGGCCCAACGCGACACTGGAGGCTTGGACGCGATCTTTGGAGCTCCAGAGACGATCGACGCACTTTGCACTGACATCATCGAGCATTACGAAAACAACCGGGAAGACATCCTTGCGGGTAAGGCACTCATCGTGGCCTACAGCAGGCCCGTGGCGATGAAGATCTATTACCGCATGATGGAGTTGCGTCCTGGGTGGAAGGACAAGCTGGGCGTCGTCATGACGATCAACAACCAGGACCCCGAGGAATGGTTTGATGTCTGCGGCGGAAAGGCGCACAAAGCGGAGATGGAGCGCAAGTTCAAGAATGATGACGATTCCTTGAAGATAGCCATCGTCGTGGACATGTGGCTTACGGGCTTCGACGTGCCGAGCCTCGCGACCATGTACGTTTTCAAACCTATGGAGGGCCACAACCTGATGCAGGCTATTGCGCGCGTGAACCGCGTCTGCAAGGGAAAAGAGGGCGGCCTGGTTGTCGACTACGTGGGCATCGCGAGCAAACTCAAGCAGGCTATGAAGGACTATACGAGCCGGGATCGGCACAACTACGGCGACTTGGATATTGCTTCTACGGCCTATCCGAAGTTCCTAGAGAAGCTGGACGTATGCCGTGATCTTATGTATGGCTTCAACTACCAGAAGACAATCTTTACTAGGAACACGGCACAGTTGGCATCTGCCATCATCGAAGGAACTGACTGGCTTCTTGACCCGTCTCGTGAGGAGGACAGGGAGGATTTCATCAAGCAGTGTCAACTTATGAATCAGGCGCTTTCCTTGTGTAAGAGCTTGGTTGATGATAAGGATCAGCACGAGGCGGCCTACCTCTCTGTGCTCCGTGTTCAGGTACTGGGGAAAACGGGACGCCGCTCCTCCGGCGGTAAGGGAATGACGTACGCAGAATTCAACAAGCGCGTGACTGCGCTTCTTGAACAGGCGGTACACGCGGATGGCGTCATTGACCTGTTCGAAAAGGACAGTGTAGAGATTTCGCTTTTTGACGAAGCGTTCCTTCAGGAACTCGCCGAGATGAAACAGAAGAATATCGCGGTAGAAAGCTTGAGACGCCTTCTCAAAGAGCAGATCAAGGCCTACCAAAAGACGAGTGTTGTCAAGGGGCAGAAGTTCAGCGACATGTTACAGAAGGCGCTCAACGGCTACCTGAACGGTATGCTGACCAATGCGCAAGTGATCGAAGAGCTTGTGAACTTGGCAAAAGAGATGATGAAGGACCGTGACGACGCGGAGCAGCTCGGTCTCACCGAGGAGGAGAAGGCCTTTTACGACGCGCTAACCAAACCGCAGGCCGTAAAAGACTTCTACGACAATGACCAGCTCGTCGCGATAACCCGTGAGCTAACCGAGGCGATGCGCAACAATGCGACCATTGATTGGCAACGGAAGGAGTCTGCGCGGGCAGGTATGCGCCGGGCAGTCAAGCGGCTGTTACGAAAGTACAAGTACCCGCCGGAGGGTGCTGAGGAAGCCATGGCCACTGTCATGGCACAATGTGAGGTCTGGGCGGACACGAAGATCTACGCATAGGAGGCCACCTGTGGCACGAAAGAAAGCTGACAACACTGCTGAGATAGGGTTTGAGCAACAGATTTGGAGCGCCGCAGACAAGCTGCGTGGCAACATGGATGCCTCCGAGTATAAGAATGTGGTGTTGGGCCTTATCTTCCTGAAGTACATCTCCGACAAGTTCGAGGATCGCTACCAGGAGTTGGTCGACGAAGGCGAAGGCTTCGAGGAAGACCGTGACGAGTACACCTACAAGAGCATCTTCTTCGTTCCTCCTGAAGCTAGATGGGGTGTTATCGCCGCTCGTGCACACACGCCGGAAGTTGGCAAGGTTATTGACAATGCTATGCGCTTGATCGAAGCGGAGAACGATAAGCTCAAAGGTATCCTGCCCAAGAACTTCGCTCGCCAAGAACTGGATAAGCGCCGCCTGGGCGAGGTTGTCGATCTTTTCACCAACGTGCGGATGGCCGAGAAGGGCGACACGCGCGATATCCTGGGCCGTACCTACGAATATTGCCTCTCCAAGTTCGCAGAGGCCGAAGGAAAGAATGCCGGGGAGTTCTACACGCCTGCTAGCGTAGTGCGCACGCTGGTGGAGATTATCCAGCCTTACCATGGGCGTGTGTATGACCCGTGCTGTGGCAGTGGCGGCATGTTTGTTCAGTCGGCTGACTTTGTACAACGGCATCGGGGGCGTATTGGTGATCTTGCCATTTACGGGCAGGAGAGCAACCCGACCACTTGGAAGATGGCAATGATGAACTTAGCCATCCGGGGCATCGATGCCGATCTTGGCACCCACAACGCTGACACTTTCTTCAACGATGTGCACAAGAATGAGCGGTTCGATTTCGTGTTGGCCAACCCTCCGTTTAACGCTTCGGACTGGGGTGGGGAGCAGTTGAGGGAAGACCCGCGCTGGGACTTCGGTGTTCCTCCAGCTGGCAATGCAAACTTCGCCTGGATGCAACACATGATCCATCACCTGGCAGAAGGTGGTCATATGGGCATGGTACTTGCGAACGGATCTCTCTCATCGCAGCAAAACAATGAAGGCAAGATTCGTCAGGCTATTGTGGAAGCTGGCCTCATCGAAGGTATCGTTGCCATGCCGGACCGCCTGTTCTATAGCACGGGCATTCCCGTGAGCCTGTGGATCATAAGCAAGGAGCCGAACCGCCAACGCAAGACGCTCTTCGTAGACGCCCGCGAGATGGGCACGATGGTGAGCCGGAGACTGCGTGAGCTTACTGACGAGGACATCGCCAAGGTGTCGGGCGCATTCGATGCCTTCCGCAGGGGTGACTTGGAGGACGAGAAGGGCTTCTGCGCAGCGGTGGACATCGAGGATGTAGCGAAGCAGGACTACATCCTGACACCTGGCCGTTACGTGGGCATAAAGGATGAGGAAGACGACGGCGAGCCTTTCGAGGAGAAGATGGCGCGCTTGACTGGCGAACTCGCAAAGTGCTTCGAGGAGTCGAACCGCCTGCAGGAGCAGATCCGCAAGAACTTGGGGGCGATTGGGTATGGATTCTAAGACGCTCGGTGAGCTTTGCTCGTTCAGTCGCGGCGCCAGCGTGCCGCGCGCGCGAATGTATGACAAGGGAGATTACCTATACATTCATTACGGTGAACTCTACAAGGGATTTGACCTGCGCATCGATGTTGATCGGCCACAAGTGCCTATTCCTTGCATTCGGGCTGGTGAGCGCCTCAAGGCAGAGCAACGGCTCCGTGACCAGGACATTGTATACGTCTTGACATCTGAGACCGTTGACGATCTTGGGCACTCGTTTCTCTTTAACAACCCAAGGGGCGTGCCCGCTGTTGCTGGCACTGAGACCACTATCGTCCACGTTGAACGAAGCGACCTTCTGAACCCTGCATACCTCAACTACCTCATGCACTCACCACGTTTCAAGCTGCGGCTCAGGCAGTACGTAAAGGGTATGAAGGTCTTTCGTGTTCATCCCGATGACTTATCAAGAATCGAGATCCCTCTCCCTACTCTGGACGTGCAGGGAAAGATTGTCTCGCTGCTGGACGCTATATTCGAACTGCAGATGCTCGCGAGACGCACAAATGATTATTTGGCCGAGCTCGTTCGCGCTGAATTTGATCATCGCTTCGGAGAAGGAACGCCCACAACTGATCTGAGCGATGTTTTGACTATATCGACCATGTCGATTGCGCCCATGGAACACCTTGGTGAAACATGGGAGCTTTTTAGCATCCCGGCTTTCGACGAGAAGCGCAGGCCAGTCTTTGAACGAGCTGATGAAATCAAGAGCAACAAATATGTCATAGACAATGACTGCATCCTGATCTCTAAACTCAACCCGTCGACGAAACGACTTTGGCTTCCTTTCTGCACTTCCACGAGATCGGTGTGTTCCACCGAGTTCATCGTGTACAAACCCCGCAGACCCGAGCACAAGAGTTTCTACTACGCGGCGATTGATAGCCCAAGGTTCTTGGAGTACCTGCTGGCTCACATAACAGGTTCGACTGGCAGCCGTCAGAGGGTACAGGTCAAAGCTACCTTGAGCTATCCAATGCCGAATCCCCGCGTCGAGAGTATCGATGAATTCTGCGAGTTTGTGGATCCAATCATTGCTAGGTGCCAAAGCAATGAGCAGGAGTCAACAAGGCTCGAGGAGATCAGAGATACACTGCTGCCCAAGCTCATGTCTGGTGAAATCGACGTCTCGGAAGTCCAGCTACCTACGCGGCCAAATAATCATTTGTCCGCCGATTGAGTGCCAGCTTTTGCTGGATGTCTTCGATGAGCGATGCGATGGCCCGCTGTGTGTCAGCAGACGGGAGGTGAATCTCCAAATCCTCAATCATTCGTTTTGTCAAAGCGTTGCGTGTTGCACCCGACGAGGCGAGTTTGAGTAATAACGCCTTGTTTGACTGCAAGTAGCACAGGAGGAAGGTTGAGTTGAGTTTGCTGCTCGGCCTGACAATGGCCACGTGTTGGTTGACTCGTGCGGGAGTACACCAGGTTGGAACCAGGCATGCGCGTGCTACGGAATCGCCGGTGATGTTGAGGAGGATATCGCCGGGCTTGACTTCCGCACTATTTAGCGCTGCTGCTTGAACGTCGTCAATGAAGGCAAGGCCGTTACTACTGAATGACCAATCGAGGACGTTCTGGCTGCGAATGATGGGGATGCCAGATGCCTTATATGACTCTTTGCCGCCTTTTGGGGTGGCACCGCTGCCGATCTTGGCGCAAACGTCGCCGAGTCTCATTCCAAATACTTCCTGTGCGAAGCCTTCACGTTGCTTTGGTTCACCATCGCGTAGTGCATGGTGCTGTCTATTCTCGCATGCCCGAGGAGCTTCTGCACTTGCTCGACAGGCATCCCCTTGTCGATTGCACGGGTCGCGAGAGTTCTGCGGAACTTATGCGGATGCACCCGTCCGACTCCAGCCGAGCGCCCAATATGTCGCAGTCGCGATTCAATCCCTCCAATACTCAGACGGGTTGCCGACGAGTCAAGCGACACGAACAGAGCCGCGCAGTCGTCGTCGCGGGTGTTAAGGTATGCCTGCAAGTGGAGCTTCGCGCGCGCGTCGAAGTAGACGGGTCGCTGCTTGCTGCCCTTCCCAGTGACGATGCACTCGCGTTCTTGTAGATTGATGTCGGCAATGTCAAGTCTGACGAGTTCGCCTACACGCATGCCGGTTGTCGCCAGCATGTCGACGATGGCGAGGTCCCGGACGTTATCGCAACCGTCGCGCAGCGCTTCGAGTTCCTCGTCGCTTAGTACTTCCTTGGCCAGCGTTGCGGTCTTCACCTTATGAATGCGCCTCATCGGGCTCTTCACGATGTAGTCCTCGTCTTCAAGCCAGGAGAAGAAACTCGACAGGATACGGCGAATGTTGTCGATGGTGACCTTTCCGGCATCTCGTGTGTTCTCGTAGTCGCTGAGATATCTTCGTAGGTCGTCGCTTTCTATCTGGGTATAGGGCTTGGCAACGGTCTCGACCATGCGCCGAATGGTGCTCTCGTAGTATGCGATGGTTCTGATCGAACACCCCTCTACCTCTTTAGCGGTTAGAAACAGGTGTAGAAGGTCGGTGGTGCTCTCATGTGTGGGCGCAAAGGCGAAGCGAAGTGCTTCTCCGAGCCGTTTGAATTGGCTGCTGTCAAGAATTGGCTGCATCTGGGCGAGAACGAGGTTGATAGCGGTTTCCATCACGATTCCTTTCGACGAGAGGCGATGGAAACATTCTGTTGGCTGCGATGCAGAACAGCACGCCAAATGATTATTTGGCCGCGTAGGTAGCTGGACTTCCGAGACGTCAATCTCGCCGGACATGAGTTTCGGCAACAGCGCATCGCGTGTTTGCTCGAGCGCAGATTTTTCCTTTGTGTTGCTCAGCATCAGGTCATAGATAGGCTTTGCGTTGTTGTAGAACTCATCAAGTACGCCGTCATCGGGAAGCTGCAAGGGCATAGCCTTGATCACCTTCGAATTCACGGCGTTGGCGATCGACGAGGTATTCCCCAACGACCCGTAATCGTACGCTAACAGCAAGGGGTACAGGTAGGCCAGCCTTCGCGGATCGTCCGATGTAAAGCATGCGATCGCCTCATTGGTGACCATTTCGTCGGCGGCGATACCGACTCTTCCCACTGTGAGTTTGAAACTCAAGAGGATGGATCCCGGTGGACACCGGCGGATATTGAACCTCTCAACCGCCTCATTAGTCAGGTACTCCGAGCTTGTGATCAGGTAGGCGTCCGCTTGCCCCATGTCCTTGATCGACATCCAAATGACGTTGCTCGCATTCTTAAGGGAGAACCACTCATTTTGTTTGCGTGGCGGTGTCTTGCCAATGTGTATAGAAAAGAACTCGTCGGCGCGACGTTCTGTCGTTGATCCTCGCGCGGCAGCATTCTCTTGCAACGCAACGATCATGTCAGCCAAATAATCATTTGGCTGTGTCAACAGCTGGCGTGGGCATGCGTTCAAACCGTCCTGGCGCCTCCGCATTGATACAAACAAAAGCCCTATTGCCACCTTCACCGCCACAATCCACTTCATGGACAACGAGGTCAGGCGCATGCGGTCGGAGGAGTGGCCGCTGCTCGCGGACTTTCTGTATGAAGCCCTCTTTATACCGGAGAGATTCGAGGGGGAGGTCACGCGCTCGTCACCACCACGCAGCCTCCCATCGCTCTGCCCGTCACCGTGAGATCGCCTCTATCCCCACCGCCGTGGGACCGCCGCGCTGCCCATCGCCGCGAGATTGCCGCTCTGCCCACCGCCGTGGGATCGCCTCGATCTCAACGCCCTAATACGACCTACCCCCACCGCTGCAGGATGAGAGCGGCGATCTCGCGCCAATGCGTCTCCAGTACGAAGTGGCCGCCGTCGAGCAGATGCACCTCGGCATTCGGATCATCTCGGCGAAAAGCCTCCGCCCCCGGATAGATGAAACTCGGGTCGTTCTTACCCCACGCGGCGATCAGCTCGGGCTGATATGTGCGTAGATACTCCTGGTACCGGGGATAGTTGGCCACGTTGTTCTGGTAGTCAAATATGAGGTCCGACTGGCGCTCCGCATAATCCGGCGACTGCGTGTAGAAGATATCGAGCGTGTACCCATCCGGCGGCACCGACCCCTTAGCCTCCCCGCCCTCGTATTGGCCCTTGATGGTCTCCGGCGCGAAGGCGCTCTTGAACTGCTCGCGCAACTCGGGAGTCGGATTCTTCCAGTACTCGGCGCGCGCCACCCATTTCTTGCCGAGCCCCTCCTCATACACATTCCCGTTCTGGCTCACAATGCCGAGGATGCGCTCCGGGTACCGCAGGCAGAGATTGAACCCAATCGGTGCACCGTAGTCGAACACGTACAGGTAGAAAGACTCCACGCCCATCGCCGTCAGGAAGCCGTCCACATAATCGGTGAGGTGCTCAAACGTGTAGGCGAAGTCCGTGTGCTTCGGTGCGGCGGAACGCCCGAAGCCAATGAAGTCCGGCGCCAGCACATGAAAGTCCTGCTCCAGTAGCGGTATGAGATTGCGGAACTGATGGCTTGAGCTGGGGAAGCCATGCAACAGCAGGAATGTCGGTTTATCCGCTGTGCCTGCCTCGCGATAGAACACGTCCAGACCGTTTACCTCGATGGTTCCGAACTTCGGCCGGCCTGCCGCTGCTATAGAATCAGAGTTCGCATCCGATGCTGCGGAACCAAGGTCTGCTTGTGACGTTGCGGATGCTCCCGAGTAACTCGGCACCTGTGTGCTCCCCACCGCCTACGAACCTGCCGACGATACTGAAGGCGTTTGGTTCATTCTGACTCATTCCTTTCACGTTGATGGTTTGTAATCCATGCGGGCTAAGCCGCCACTTCGTCACGATATCCCCGCGCCAGTGTATGGCTGCGGCTCTCGCTCACTCCAGACGGGGGTCCAGCCGTACCTCGCTCACTCCATCCCCGGCTGATGGCCCGGCCGTGCTCTCCCATGCTCTACGCCCGGGTGCTTGCCCAGCCGTGCTCTCCCGTGCTCCACGCGCGGCTGCTTCCCCGGACGTACCGCTTCCCGCATCGGCAAGAATCTCCTTCGCCGTGCGGCCGAAGATCTTCTGCAGCTGCCGGTTCATGGTCCGAAGCCCGGAGTATCCATTGAGCGCAGCCACCTCCGACTGCGTCCCCCGCCGTGCCAGCAGATCTTGGCGAGCGTGCTCGGCGCGGACCATGGCGACGTACTCGGATAGCGTGTACCCCAGGTGCTCCTTGATGAAACGCGCCATATATCCCCGCGAAAGATGGCAGTAATCCGCAAGGTCTTCAAGTCGGATCTTCGTGGCGTAATGTTCCTCCACATAGTCGACGATCCGATGAGTGCGGACTATCGGCTCTGCGGCGAGGGTGCGGGGCCTTTCGACGTCGGCAATGAAGAAAGACTGCGCGAGGATATTGAGTATCTCAAGCGGCAGCAACGATAACTGAAGATAATGCGTCGGCGCGGGCTCGGCGTCCCTCGCCAACAGTTCGGCCAGCTTGGCGAAACGTGGATACAGCAGGTGGTGATAGGCGGACAGTTGCTCAGCCGTGAGCCCCTCGACGTCGTTAAGCTCGAAACGCCCCGCGTCGATTGCGGGAAATACCCGCCGCAGATAGGGGTAGGGGTACAGGATTGTGACCGCGCGCCGCAGCGGGTCGTTGTGTAGCGTGCGTTCACCATGGATCTGTTGAGAATTCGCGAGCCAGATCCTGCCGGTGTGCATGCGCCACGTTCTCCCGCCCACCAGAACTTCCGACTCCGGCCATCTGAGCATGCAGTTGATCTCGAAGGAACTGTGCCAGTGCGGCTGGAAGCTCTCCGGTGTGATTCCGGTATGGAGAACAAGGCGCACGCTGAGCCGGTCGGTGGGAATGACTACCTCATGCGCCGCGGTCTCCTCCACGGTGACCTCCCTTCGCTCACTGCTTTTCATGGTACGGTCCGGGCGCCCATGCCGTCGCCTACAGGTGACTAGGCGCCTAAAACTGGTGACAGGCAGGCGCCTATCGTGCCGCCAACCCGCCTACCGTTACGAACAACGTTCATCCAACAACGACGTTCGAACAACGGAGGTGCATCCCATGGCACAACAAAAACAGGATAGATTGATCTTCAAGGTCTCGATCCTGTCCATCGCCGTCATGCAGGCGACGGCGCAATCGATCGGCGGCATTCTCAACACCATGGCGGAAGCCATGCCGCACGTCGATGCCACGTCGATTTCTTCCCTATCCACAGTCCCAAATCTCGGTTGCCTGGTGGGACTCTTCCTCAGCCCCATACTGTGCAAGGTATTCGGAGAACGCCGAGTCACCATCGTTGGGTTACTTGGCAGCATCCTCGCCGGATGTGCGCCCATGGTCCTCGGCACTTTCGTGCCCATTTACGTGAGCCGACTGCTGCTCGGCTTCTTCTTCGGCATGTACACGCCGCTGATCGTCGTCCTGCTGTCCCGCTTCTACAAAGGCGATCAGCTGGCCCGGATGATCGGCTATGAAAATGCTATCGGCAGCATCGGCAGTTCTCTCTGCGCACTCGTGGCCGGTTTCCTGGTGGTGATGGGATGGCAGGCGGGTTTCGCCATCTACTTGCTTTCTGCGGTACCGCTGGTGCTCTTCACATTGTTCGTGCGTCTCGACGACGGACAGGAAGACGACTCTGATACACAGGGTGCCAACGCGGTTGGCGATAGCCAGGCCGGCACCGCCGACCGTAGCTACCCCGCCGCACAAACAGGTGACGAACAAGCCACCGGGCAGGCTGACGACGTCGTCGCCGCAAGAAATAGCGACGCAACCGAGCAACCATCTACAGATAGTTCCGCGGCTGCGGGCAGGCCCCGTGTACCAGCAGCAGTATGGGGACTGGGTGCTTTCCTCTTCTGCTTCTTCATCTTCCAACTTCCCATGGCCTACGCCTTGGGGAACCGAGTCTTTGAATCCGGAGTAGCAGGGGACAGCCAGACGACGGCGTCGACAATCGCCTCCACCATCTACAGCTGCTTCACGATTATTGGCATCCCGGTATCGATCTTCTTCGGTGCCATACGCAAGCGCATTGGCGCATGGACATTGCCCTTTGCACTTGCCTGCAACATTATTGGCTTCGCCGCGCTGGCCTACGGCTCGAACACGACATTGCTATTCGCCGGTGGGCTGTTCTCCGGTGTTGCGTTTGCCCTCGTCGTTCCCTACGCCTATACGCGTGTCGCAGAGGTGAGCCCGCCGGAAGTCGTCAGCACGTCAACCACGGTCGCCATGCTGAGCCTTAATCTCGGTGTTTTCTGTTCGCCGCTGGTACTGCCCAGAATCGCGGCGGCGGTGGGTGATGGCAGTGCGCACCTCGTCATGCTCATCTCCACGGTCGCATTCCTCATTTTCACGGTGATTATGAGCATTGTGGCCGTTACATCGTCCAGGCGACGCAACACTGTTGCCGCTGCGGCCTAGTGTGCTGCCGCTGCGGCTCTGTTCGCGTCACCGAGTCAATACCCATGAGCATTTCTGTGCTCGAACCGGCGCATTATCGTTTATCTATAAGTCCGCCCGGCCTGACGTGCTTGTTCAGGCCCACGGCGAAGAAGGAATACCATGAATGACTATCACGGGATCAGTTCCCTTATCGAGGCCGCCATCGACGCCGAAAGCCTTGGTGGCGCATCCATCTGCGTGATCAAAGAAGGGCAGGTGAAACTCCTCACGGGCTACGGTGCCGATACGGTCGACAGCATCTACAAGGTCTACTCAATGACGAAGCTCTTCACTTCGGTTATCACCTTCCAGCTCGTGGAGGAAGGCGTTCTTCACTTACAAGATGCAGTGGCGGAGTTCTTTCCAGAATTCGCCAACCACCTCGCCTATAACGCCGGGGGAGGAGTCGAGGTTGAGAAAACACCGCTGACCATCCAACACCTGCTCAACATGACATCGGGCATCCCCTATCCCTTCCCGGGGTCCCCGGCGCAAAGACGCATGGAACTATTGGAAGCCGACCAGATCGCGCGCGCTGCGGCGGGCATTCCCTTCACCACGCAGTCCGCTTGCCGGGCAATGGCGGCGGTGCCCGGAGGCTTTCATCCCGGTGCGGGCTGGGAATACGGTGCCGGTGCCGACCTGCTCGGCGGTGTACTTGAGGTAGTCAGCGGAAAGAGCCTCGACGCCTTATACGAGGAGCGCCTTTTCGGACCCCTCGAGATGATCGACACTGGCTTCTATGTGCCGCCTAGCAAGATTGATCGAGTCGCAACGGCATGGCACCGCGACCCGCAATTCACACGCGTTACACAGGTCGAAACACCGATCCGGGACGCGCGCAGTGAAGACGTGCTCACATTCATGGCGGCTGTGGAAAAGATCGACACGGCACCACCCGCTTTTCTCGCCGCAGGTGGGGGCTGCTATTCCACCGCGCGCGACTACGCGCGGTTCCTTCACATGCTGCTCAACGAAGGTGAGCTCGACGGCGTGCGCATCCTGCGTCCCGAAACAATTCGTTTCATGCGGACCCCGCAGCTGGACCACGCCCAATTAGACGCGAAAGCGGCCGACGGTGTGGGCGCGGGAGTGCCCGGGTACAGCTATTCAAACCTGCTGCGCATCCTCGTCGATCCGGCGCAGGCACGCGCGCTTGGAGTCAATGGCCACGTTGGAGAGTACGGCTGGGATGGGGCAGGCGGGAACTTCTGCCTGGTAGACCCGTCGCTTGGAGTGGCTGCAGTCTTTATGATGCAGAACTTCGAAGGGGCAGAGCCGGTGTTGCGGCGCCAGTTGTACAAGGCAATCGTGGCTGACGACTGAGCGCCGTGGGGTGGGGTGTGGAGCGCGCAGACTGAGCGACGCCCGTATCAATCGCTGTGCGTGCTGGCGCGGGCTCGCCGGGTGGAGCCAGCAGGGCGCGGTGCACGGAGGGAATATGAGTCGCTTGCGGGGCAGCAAATGGCGCCTGCGAAGAGTCCGCCGATGCCCGACGTCGTCGCGCCGTGTGGGATAATCGCACCCGTGGCTAACCTCGACACCAAGCTGGCCTTCGCCGCGTCTTTTCGGGCGCTGGCCGTGCGCCGCGACGTCGACAAGATCACCGTGGGCGAGATAGCTGCGGGAGCGGGGCGGTCACCGGCCACCTTCTACCGTCACTTCCGTGACAAATACGATCTTGCTGCCTGGGATTACGCGCGCGATGGCGGCGCGATTATGGCGCACGTCGGCGACGACGACTATCCGTGGCCGCGAACGCTGCTCGACGGTGGGTTCCGGGAGTGAGTGCGGTGCCTTCCCGGGTGATCACGACTGGTACCGCGGAGGTTGTGGTGGGCTAGCGGCGGGCACGGATGAGAGACTTCGAGCTATTCTTCTCATTTCGGCCGGAAGATGGCCTGAAACACAGTGAGAGAGCCTTGACGCAGGTAGCATGGCACGGCGCAGGTAGACATCTGGCCAACAGTGGCAGGAGGAAGCACATGGCAGACAAAGAACAGCTCATTGCCAAGCTGCAAGAGATCGTAACGGCCGTATTCCAGCAGGCCGATGGGCACGCGCTGCAGTCGAGGATTTTCGCCAGCCAAGGGCTGACCAAGCTGGAGGAAAAGTACGCGGAGCACGCAGAAGAAGAGCGTGAGTACGCCACGAAGTGCATTGACCGCATTCTAGATCTCGGCGGCGAAGTGAACAACGAGGCGAAGACCGCAACACCGACCTACACCGATGCGCTCGAATGGGTCAAGTATGACCTGCAGGTTTCGCGTGACGGCCTGGCCTGGCTGAAGGACATCGTCGAACTGGCGAAGGATGACTACACAACCTACGACCTTCTCAAGGATTACTACAAGGACGAAGAAGAAGACATGTACTGGGGCGAGCAGCAGCTCGAACTGATCGAGAAGATCGGCGTGACCAACTGGTACATGCTGCAAATCTGACGGGTGGCTCCTTCTTTGGGGGCGCTGACGGGGCACCGGCGCAGGTGGCGTCGGTGCCCTCGTC
Organism: Actinobaculum sp. 352; assembly: GCF_003957265.1. Taxonomy (NCBI): domain Bacteria; kingdom Bacillati; phylum Actinomycetota; class Actinomycetes; order Actinomycetales; family Actinomycetaceae; genus Actinobaculum; species Actinobaculum sp. 352. The sequence continues at coordinate 99,330 of NZ_RQSN01000001.1, forward strand.
ATATTCGGGCGCGTTTGCCGTGGCCGGGCATTCATTGCAGCTGGGCGCAATTCACTGCGGCTTGGCGTGATCATTGCTGCTTGAGGTGTGCGTCGTGGGTGGGCCGTTCGTCAGCAGGTGCTGCTTCCGCATGTGTAGCTTCGATCGGCCCGTCTGCAGTCCGCAATCAGCGCGGCGACTGTCCCGTGTGTGCGGCGTCGATGGAGTGAATGGGGCCGAGCCTATGAGGCGTCGCTGCTGGTTCGGCGTGTGCGGAGTTGATGCGAGGTGCTTACAGCTGTCTTGCGATATGGTTGAGCCCTCCCGCGCAACTGCCGGTTGCGGCGGAAAATGCAACCGGTTGCAGGCAAAAGTGCAAGCTGAAGTTGGTAGCCGCAACCGGGGTGGTAAGGCGAGTATTGGTGTGCAGCTGCTCAACTGATGACCAACGAGCACATCGGAAAGCTCGACAATGAAAGGCTTAGTTCATGAAACTTGAAACCGCGAAACGACTCTACGAGTACCGGAAGGCTTCCGGCCTCTCGCAGGAACAGGTGGCAGCGAGAATTGGTGTCTCGCGGCAGGCTGTCTCGAAATGGGAGTGCGCGGAATCGTCTCCCGACACGGACAACCTCATCGCCCTCGCGGTGCTCTATGGCGTGACCGTTGACGAACTCCTATTCGCCGACCCGGAGAACATGACCTTCGGGGCATCCCGCACGAAGGAAAGTGGACTCGGCCGGAGGTCCGCCGAAGACTCGGCGGGATTCTCGGCCGCAGCTGCTGGCGGTCGCGTCCCTGGGCAGGCAGGAGTTTCCGACGACGTCGACCCCGGCACCTCCGAGGCGGCAGACGGTGAAGCGGCGTATGTCGACGTTAATGCCCACGCGGCATTTGAATCCCGTGCAGAGGGTAATGGGACGGATGGTTTCGACGGTTCCGAGGACTATGCGAGCGGCGGCACCTGGCAGCGTCCGGACAACCCGGACGAGGATTATGTTGATGTCAGCTTCACGCGGGGTGTGCACGTCCGTGACTCCAAGAGCGGTGAAGAGGTGCATGTGGGCTGGGACGGTATCCATGTGGACAACGACAAGGAGCATGTGCATCTGGACTTCGGATTCCTCGCGCGCATGATCCGCGAGTTCCGCAAGGACCAGCCGTGAAGCGGAAGGGATAACCGCAAGGCGGGAGGAGCAACCGCGAAGTGGAAGGTCGAACCGCGAGACGGAACGGCCGACCGTGGAGCGGAAGGGCCAGACGCATAGTGCAAGGAACAACTGCAAAGCGGGAGGACCAACTGTGAAGCGGAAGGGCCAGCCGTAAAGCGATAGGGGAGTGCTGCGCGGCGTCGAGGCGATTTGGTTATCGCATGATCGGCGCCGCGCAACACCGTTCCTATGGTGGGAATCGCGGACCGCAGCGGCTACCGGTGGGTACCGTGAGGCCAAGCCCCGCCAAAACCGGGAATTGCGGATGCGAGTGGTTGCCCTGTTCCCGATTCCGGCTCCGTGCCTTGCCTTCCTGCGGGCTTTGTTTCCCTAGTGCCTCTTGCTTACCGTTTCTTGCTTACCGCTTCCGGTTACTTCTTCGCCACAATCAGGAAACGGTGGATGGTGCCCGCCACCTCGCCGTCGCGCTCGATCATCTGCTGCATGGTGAGCAGTTGATCGAAGCAACGGTCCACCGAGAAACCGGGGAACTCCCACTCCATAATGCGGGCGAACCAGACGAAGGCGCCGACGTCGTAGAAGACGATCGGCCGATAGGCCTCCTCGGCTTGGATGATTTCAAAGCCCGCCGCTTCAAATTCCCGCCGCTGCTTATCCAGATACAGATGCGGATACGGCTGGGGCGTGCCCGGCAGGACCATCTCCACGAGGTCGGCATCGTTGGCGCCGCCCACTTGTTCGGTGACGAACAGCCCGCCGGGTCGCAAAAGCCGCCAGGTCTCTGCCGCGTCATAGTCGCCATGGCGATTAATTACCAAGTCGAAGGCGCCGTCGCGAAACGGAATGTTGGCGGCATTGTCGCACTCCGCGAAGTGGATCCCCAGAGGCACTAAGGTCTCCCGGCACAGGATGACATTCGGTGGGTAACCCTCGGTGGCGCTGGTTCTCGTATGCGGGTGATTCAGCGAGAGTAAGAACTCGCCGCCGCCGGTATCGATATCCAGCAACTCGGTGTCGTCGCGCACATAGCTTCGGACGATCGCCTCGTAATCCCATGGAAGATCGTGTTCCTCCGTGTACCGGTCATGAATATGCGAGAAATCCCAACCGTGGATGTGGGCGGCGTCCTCTTCGCGTTTCCAGGATACGCGCAATTCATCAATGTTCATGTCTGCCCTTTCAAAAGAAGTCTGACTGTTCCTTTGATCGGTACAGCTCGGGCAACGTCTCGGTGGGGCATGCCACCCGTGTGGGGCGCGCTACCCCGTGGGCGCATACTGTCTGCGAAGTGGGTGGCGTGCGGGCAGCGGGTGAGTACCCGTGTCGGGGGATCATTCCGCCGCGCCGGTGCCTATCGCAGCTCACCGCTCATTCTGTTCCTCGATACAGCGTGTTGCCTCAGAGCTGTACCGAGCAGTTCCGTCGTCGCATCACTTTGCTCCTCCATTGTGCTTGCGCACTAGTTTCGCACGAATTGTCAGTGTGGCGCCGCCGTACACGCAGCCCGTGGGCGCGCGGCTAGACGCTACGGCGTCACCTCGACATTCCTCTTCGACCTGGCCCCGCCCTGGCGCGGTCCGTACTTCGCTCAGCCCGATCTGCACCTCGCATGGCCTGGCCTAACTCCCCTCCGTGTGGTCTCCGCTCGGCCTGGCTTTGAGCAGTTTCTGGTAGTGGTCTATCTTGTGCTCGAGCCTGCCGAGGTTTTCCTGCCAGCGGGCTATTTCCTGCTCAACATTCTTGCGATGCTCATGCAGCATTGCCATTCGTTCCGCCAGCGTTTCATCGCCACGCGCACGGAGATCTGCGTAGCGCTTAATGTCGGCAAGTGGCATGCCGGTTGCTTTGAGGCGGCAGATGAATTGCACCCAGGCGACGTCTTGCGAGGAGTAGTCGCGGTGACCTGACTTGTTGCGGGCGGGGGAGAGAAGGCCACAGCGCTCGTAGTAGTGCAACGTGCTGGTGGGCAGCCCGACCTGTGTAGAGAACTCGCCGATTTCCATGGGATCCTTCGTCTTATTGATATCCGAGGTGGCCGTTCGAATTACCTTGACGCTGAGTCTGCTACGCCATGGCTCAGCGTTGGTCGCGGTGTAGCGCTGACGCTCGAACAGAGGTGACCGCCACACGGTACCAATTCTGCGAAGGTTCTCTTGACCTCAACCGTGGTTCAGGTAAGAGCATAGCAGTGTCGATTACGCAGAGAGCGTTCGTCCGACACCAGCAAAGGAGTTACCACATGGAGGAGAAGAATCGATTTGAAAGAGGAATGGAGACTTTGCGGGAGGTGGATGGAAATACCGGGCAGGAGGTTGTGGAGGCCCTTGAGGACGTAGCTCCCGACCTTGGCCGATACATCGTCGAGTTCGCATTCGGCGATGTCTACTCCAGGCCTGACCTCTCATTACGTGATCGTGAGCTTGTCACACTCGCCAGTCTGTGCACTCAGGGCGATACGGCGCCGCAACTGGAGGTTCATATCAACGCCGCGCTGAACGTGGGTCTTTCGCGGCAAGAGATCATCGGCTGCTTTATCCAGTGCGTTCCTTATACCGGATTTCCACGAGTGCTCAACGCAGTCGCGGTGGTACGACGGGTCTTTGCGGCACGTGAGCATTCCTAACGGTCCGAGTGAAGGAAACTCGCCAACGTGGACGCAAGAATTACATCGAAAGGCGTGATGTGCGGAAAGAATGCTGCAGCAGAGATCACATGAAACCGCTGGACAACGCGGCGCCGATTTTGTACATTTGATGCAGAAAATTTGCCACAACCGCTTTTGTGGCTGTCGTGACCGATAGGAGGATGCAATGTTGCGGTTCTTCCGTCTTCAGAATTGGAAGTCTTACTACGAGCCCGTTGAGTTCTCCATGGTGGCGACCCGAGAGCGGCGTCATGGGGAACGAGTCGCCGCGATGGGGCGCTCTCGTGTGCTTCCTGTTACCGCCATCTATGGTGCCAATGCCGCTGGCAAGTCAACTTTTGTCGATGCCTTGGAGGCGCTGCGGAACTTAGTGGTCGAAGCGCGTGAGCGTGAGGCGCTTCTAGACGTGACTCCGTTCCTTCCGAAAGGGAAAACGGAACCGACAGGCTTCGCAATCGAGTTCGTTGCCCCGGTCAAAAGCGCGAACGGGCGTGAACGAGAGCAGGTCTTCCTCTATGAGGTGTTATTTGATCAGCGCCGGATTCATGATGAATCGCTGGTGCTGGTTAAATCTCAGAATGAGCAGTACTTGTTTGAACGCACGGGTGACGATGTGACCCTCTACGGGGAACTCGATGGGAATCGCGACGCAAATGCCTTCGCGGCCATAATCGCTCCCAATGCCACTTTCCTTGGAGCTCTTGGCGCCGTCGGCGAAGGTATCGTGGCTGCTGCGTATTCTTGGTTCGCGCAGCAGCTCAATATCATCCATCCGGGTTCCGAGTATGTGTACCTTCCGGCGCGCATTGACGCAGATGAAGTTTTCGCCCAAGCGATGAACAAAGGATTGACTCGGGCAGATACCGGTATCTCACGGCTGGGATTTGAAGACATGAAAGTCGGCGCCCTTCCCCTTGAAGCAGCGGACGTGAAGAAGCTTGTCGAAGCGCTGCGAAACAAGGGCGGCTCTTTCGTCATCGGCACGGACAATCGGGATTGGTCGCTGCTTTCTGTGGCCGATGACGGCATGCCGATTGTTAGAAGGCTTGTTGCTGTTCACGAAGTGGAAACAGGGCCCGATCAGTATGACGAGGGTTTTCAACTTCCGCTACGGGAAGAGTCCGACGGCACGCAGCGCTTCATGAATCTACTGCCGATTCTCTTCCAATTGCGTGACGAGGATGCACGGAACATCTTTGTGGTGGACGAACTTGAAAACTCCATGCACCCCAAACTGACGGAAGAGTTCATCGCGTCTTTCCTTGGATCTCTGGATAATGACGACCGCCGTCAGCTTATCTTCACAACGCATGAGATCCAGCTCATGCGCTCGGGGCTCTTGCGTCGCGACGAGATTTGGCTGGCCGACAAAGCTGATGGAGAGTCCCGTTTGACCAGGCTTTCCGATTTTGCCGACGTTGGAGTGCGCAAGGATGCTGACCTGCTGTCGTTTTATATGTCTGGACGCATCGGCGGAGTACCCAGGGTGTGATACGCGATGGCAAGGAAGAACAAGAGTCGACCGCGAAGCGTCCGAAAGGGTGTAACGCCGGGTTCACGTCTCCCGCGCGAGCCAGTCTTCTTCTGTGCTGAGGGATTAACGGAGGTACAGTATGTCAAAGCATTGCTGCAGTATCGGTATAAGGATCTTTTCGTCGCGCAACCTATTGGTCGCTCCGGACTGAAGACTTCTCTCGTCAATCTCATTAACAGTGCTCGACTAGAAGAGCGCAAATGGAGACGTTCAGATCGTCACCGGGCAATCTGGATTCTGTGCGATGCAGATGAGAATGCCGTCCATTTACACGAACTTGAAAAATGGCTGGCGGAGTCCGATACGCACCGCTGTGCGATTCAATCGCCTGCGATCGAGGGATGGTTCTTGCAACACTTTGATAACCCCGCGCGGCCAACGACCAGTCGAGAGGCACTGGCGCTGTTGCAAAAGAAGTGGCAGCCATACAGCAAGGGGCAAGAAATCCCCTCGTGGCTTATCGAGAAAACTGAGGAAGCTTGCCGTAGAGAACATGAGTTTTTGCGAAGCGTGCCTGCGAAAGTGGGAAGTTCATGGCCGCCTGATCGAGTAAGTCAGTTGGTCAATTTCGTCGCCTATCTGGACCAGCGAGCGGAGAAACTGCGTTCGTGGAGGCCGCCGACTTCCCGTTGATGCGAGCTCGGGTTGTGATCCCAGCACGGGTGCCCGGAAGTGCAACTGTCACGCCCCGGGTTTCTCCGGGTCAACCTGGTGCCAGAGGTAGGGGCGCAGTTTCTCTCGCAGCGCTGCATGCGGTTCGTCGTCGGGCAGTGGGCGGTCCATTGAAGCGCAAAGTTCTTCGAAGGCTTCGTTCTCGGCGTCGGTGAGGTACGAGTACAGCTTCATGCGCTGAGCATTGAGCATCTCTTCAATGCCTTCCTCGGCAAAGGTAATAGCCAGCGCATATGCCCGGTTATCTGGATCCCTGCGCCGCTGCGCACGGTGCACGATGCGGTGGATTTTCTCCAGCAGATAAGCACACTGAACGAAATCGTCCATCGTGACCGCGACATATGCGCGTGTTTCGTCTGCTTCCTGCATCCTGGCTCCCATGGCTACGCAAGTCCCCTATGCTACGGCCCATTCCTCTCGAATCATCGGGTTTTCCTCCATTTTCCGGGTATATCGCGGAGTTTTGCGGAAGACCCGGAGAATCGGCGAGGGGCGGCTTGCTGGCGACAGCGCGTAGATGCCCTACAGCGCGTCGATGCCCTAAAGCGCGTCGACACCTCAGGCAGGTCAATATCTCACGGTGCTCCGATACCTCATGAGGCGTCAATACCTCAGTACGTTGACGCGCGAGACTCCGTCAGCAGCCAGCGCTCGCCCTCTTTGCGGGCCGTGAGGTCCTGCTGCAGTCTCCATGTGTTCCTTCCGCCTCCGAACACTGCGGCGTTCACGCGTGACCTGCCACGGATGAACGCAGACCGACCGTCAGGGGCGATTGTTACATCGATGGATTCATGTTCGGCACTGTAGTAGTTGAGCGTTCCGTCGAGGACGGCCGCAACGTAGGCGGCTTTCAGCTGGCGCATGCCCGTCATATGCACCAAGCTGTAGTCCTCTGCCAACAGCTCCGAAATGGCCTTGGCATCCTTTCTTATTGATGTCTCCCACAGGTCGCGATAGAGCTGGGCGCATTCGGCCTCATCGCGGTGTCGCTGTTCATCACCTTTCGACATGCGTTTACGCCTCCTGGGGTTGGAGTGGTCCGTAGTAGTAACTGGCGGTCGCGCCGCCGTCGATCAGGAAGTCGCTGCCGGTGATGAATGCACCCTGCGGTCCCATAATGAACTCGGCCAGTGCGCCGACTTCGTCGGCGGTACCGGGGCGCTGCGCTGGGCACTTGGCGAACATGTTCTTGTAGAAGTCGCCCCGCGGTCCGTTGAACTCATCAATGGCCAGCGGAGTGACGATGATTCCGGGGGAGATGGAGTTAATGCGAGCTCCGCGCTCACCCCAGCGCACGGCTTCGTACATGACGCGTTTCTCATTGCACCGTTTGGCCAGTTGATAGGCGTGCAGAGTATCGCGGACGTTTTCCGGCTGCAGCAGCGGCAGTGAGAGTAAATCCTCCGTGGGCGTCGTCGCCAATTGGCGATCCTCCTCGGCGGTCAACTGCGGCATGCGCTTGCCCGATTGGCTGGAGATCGTTACTCCCACGCCGCCCGGGGCGATAACCCTGCCGACCTCTTCCAGCAACACGGCTGTGCCGTACAGGTCCACTTTCAAAATGGTTTCGATCGGTGCCTGGCTGGGGGAGACCCCTGCGGCATTGATAAGGGTAGTGATGGATCCGAGTTCCTGTGCGCGAGAGATGGCGTTCACGATGGAGGCGCGGTCTGCAAGATCCATTTCATAGGATTCGACGTCGAAGCCGGCGTTGCGCATGGTCGAGGCAATCGCCTCGGCGTTGTCCAGAGACTTATCCGCCACGAGAATTGCCTTTCCAAAGCCGACGCGGCGGGCGATTGCCGTGCCGATCTGCCCGGCTCCGCACAGTAGTACGACTTCTTTATCCGGCATCATATGCACCCTTCTCTAGTTCTGATGGCTTCTTCTGGTGCCTCGGCTGCTCGATGTTCTTCACCGATGTCCCTAACCGCCGATGCCTCTCAACCGTATGGCTCATGCCACCCAGCGCGCCTCGCCGGTCAGACCGAGAGGACTTGCGCTTACGCCGAGACCAACACCAATGTAGGTGACAGTCTGTCGCTAATTTATGGTAGGAGATGCTACGCCACCGTGCAAGGGGATTGTTAGGATTCTCAGTGACGAAGGAGAACTGTATGGCCGACTACCTCCGGGCCCGCTCAGCCGAACAGAAGAGCGAGCGCATGCAGGCGATCATGGATGCTGCTGACGGATTGTTCAACCAGCGGCCATACCATCAGATCACGATGGGAAGCATAGCCGCCGAACTCGGATGGTCACGTTCGAATCTCTACAAGTACGCCGCCACACAGGAGGAGATCTTCCTGGCGCTCCACTCGCAGAAGAACCGCGACTGGTTGGCACATTTGGAACAGGAACTGTCTGCTGCGCCGCTGGCGACCGAACAGTTTGCGCGCATATGGGCACATGTGACCGAGGAGCATGCAGGCTTCTTGCGCTACCAGGAGATTCTCACATCGATTATCGAGTCGAATGTGACCCCAGAGCGACTGACCGACTTTAAAGGCGGCTTCGCCGAGATGACGGTGCCAATCACCGAGATCCTCTCCCGCCAGTGTGGCATTTCGGCGCAAGCTGCTCTTGAACTCTACTTGCGCCTGTTGTACCAGGCCCCCGGACTGTATAACCACTTCCATTCTTCGCCGATGACGCGCGCCGCTATTAGTGCCGCCGGTCTGCCCGCCGTGCGGGGAAACTTCGCCGATTCGTATACCGAATTCGTGCTGATGTGCCTCGAGAATGCTGCCTCGGCGGGCTGATGCCCCGGCTCCGGCAGTAGAAGAAGGCCTCCTGCCGTAGTGCGGATACCGGGCCACCATGAGGCAGGCTTTCACGGAGTCCAACTCCACCCAGCGCCATCTGGCTGCAACCAAACCGCCTCAAGGCAGACTTCCATGGTGAAGCCGACGGTCCCCCTAGCAGGCGCCGCGGTGAACGAGCAGGAGACAGAAGGAACAAGAGCTGAAACTGCGTGTGCTCTCTACAAGCTTTTCGGCGCGTAGGGCTGACGAGCTGCCGCCTGGTGCGCTCCACGATGAATTCTGTTTCGTCGGAAAGACCAACGATGAACTTTCGTTGGTATGCGCTACACAATCCACTCCGTGGGGTCGGTTTCGGCGCGACGGCGGCTGGCAGACTTTACGAGTTGAGAAACCCGCGTTCTCCTTGGTCGGAGTCTCGATGGAGTTATATCAACGAGACTTGCGAGGAGCGTTGTCAGCACCTTCACGGATTCGACCTACAACACCGACTAGGGCCTGGTCGAAGTCGGTGAGCTGGAGAAGGTGGGCGCATTACTGCGGTTGCATTACTGGCGATTGCATTACTGGCCGTGGGACGCGCTGCTAGCCGCAGTCACCGAGACTCCGTAGTCAGTTTCTCTCTATTGACATCAGAGAGGAGCACATGGCCGCGTTGACCCGGTGGCCGCGTTGACCCGGTGGTCCGTTGTCTCGGTGGTCCGTTTCGCCGGGTAGTCCGTTGCCCCGGTAGTCCGTTGCCCCGGGCAATACGTTGCAGCCGGTAGGCGAATTCCGGTAGAACATACTCACGGCTTGCTACTCAAGCCGACGAAGAATACCCATGTGAACGAAGGGGTGATTGGCATGAAGAGCATGCGTGTCAGGAGGGTCCACGGGATTTGACCCTCCACTCAATGACGGAGGATTAAATCATCATGACATTGCCAGAAAGTGGCAACAGCACAGTTCATTACGCCACCGGTCATACCGATAGGCTGATCACCGATTTCACAGAGCCGATTTTCGCGGCTGCCTTTCAGTGTTACTTCGCCGAGTTGGGCATCGAGGTGCCGGATTGGGGCCGCCTGTTCCGGCAAATGAACGACGAAGGCTCGAACACTGCTCTCCTAAGGACCGCCGCTGACGGGCGGGACATCGGATTCATTCAATTCCAACCCATCGAGTTCACGAGCTGGTTCTTCCGGGAGACCTGCGGCTTCATACGAGAATTCTGGGTTGCCGAGGACGTCCGTGGCGGCGGGCACGGCGCAGCTCTGCTCGGGTTGGCGGAAGCTCACTTCGCGCGGCAGGGGATACATACCAGCATTCTGACGACGGATACTGCGCCAGACTTCTACCGGAAGCGGGGATATATCCAAGCGCCAGGTTGCGAAGCGAGGAACGGCGACGCCGTATTCGTCAAGCGTCTGGACTAGCGACAGGGCGTGAAGCACGGCCGGGCTGCTCTCGCCACGGCAAACGAGTGCGCCGTCGCCTTATCCGCGAGTGCTTAGCCTTTCGCGATAGGCACGCATTTGTTCTCGTTCCGAGGTGGAGAAGTCGAAGGAGTGTTCACTCCAGTCCCACATCGCTTGGAGGATTGGGGTGAACCCTTCGGCGCGCTCGGTGAGGCGATACTCCACCCGTGGCGGGACCTCGCCAAAATCAACGCGTTCCAGGAAGCCGTCAGCAACCAGTTCGCGCAGCTGCTTTGACAAAGTCGACTCCGAAATATCGCCCAATCGACGTTTGAGTTGACCAAAACGGTGGATGCCCTCAAGGCAGATGTAAAAGAGGATCTCAATCTTCCACTTCCCGCCAATGACTCGTTGCAGTGCAACGATGGCCGGGCACCAAGTGGTCTCGGTATCTTCTGGGGTAGCCGCCTTCCTTGCCATGTGTGGCCTCCTTCGCTTCGTCCTGCTTGGAAGAAAATCCGGTTGATATAGGTCTCAGGCGCCCTGGCGCTCTGTGGGCACATGCAGGTGCCACGCCAGCTACTGTTCGCGCCAGTCTTGGGCGTCCTAGCGCTCCGCGGGCACACGTCACTGTTTGACAAGCCCGATCGGGCATCGCACCAACGGCTCGCCATCCGATCATAGCGCGAATAGTACTCCAGAAAAAGACAGTACTACCGATTTGCCGAGCACGAACATAGGATCAGGATCAGAACCGATTCCAAAGGAGATGACATGAAGATCACCTACTGGTCCGACTACGCCTGCCCATACTGCTACATCGCAAAAACGCGCCTGAAGAAGGCCGTGGAACGCGTCGCGCCACAGGAAGCTGTGGAATTGGAGATGAAGTCATTCGAACTGTATCCGGACGCGCCGCAGAAAGTCACGACGACGACGCTGGCGCGGTTCGCACACAAATACGGCCTGACCATGGAACAGGCAGAGCAGCGGATCGACGGCATTTCGGCACTCGGGCGCGCAGAGGGCATCGACTTCAAATATGCAACCACATTGAACACGAATATGCTGGACGCGCACCGCCTGACCAAGTTGGCGCAGAGTCTGGGGAACACAGCCCTGGAAGAGATCCTCTTCCGAGCCTATTTCGTGGATAATCGCGTGTTGGCAGATCATGCCACTTTGCGCGAATTGGCGGCGGAGGCCGGACTGCCGGCGCAGGATGTTGAGCGGGTGCTCAACTCCGATGAATTCGCAGATGAGGTTCGTGCTGATGAAGATCAAGCAGCTGCCTTGGGTGTGCACGCAGTGCCGTTCTTCGTCGTCGACGGGACCTACGCCATCGAAGGGTGCCAGCCGACCAGTCAGATGGTAGCCGTGTTGCAGGAGGCGATAGCGATCGCCGCTGAGAAATCCGAGAGCGAGCCGCAGGGTATGGTGTGCGGCCCGGATCAGTGCGCCATCTGATGTTGACCGCCATTTACTCGATCGCGGTTACGGAAGTTTTTCGCACACTCGTGTACTTCATCGTGCATGAGCCGACGCGTCACGCTGTGATCATTGATCCGGGTGCGCAGGCAGAACGGATCGCGGAGACGGTAACCGCACATGAGTGGACAATCGACGCCGTCGTGCTCACGCACGGCCATTTCGACCATTTCAGTGCCGCAGCCGCGATGCGGGAGAGATTCCAGGTACCCATTCTGGCGCACAGTGCCAGTGCGGCCTACCTGGGCGACCCGGATCTGAACTTGTCGGCTCGCCACGGTCGGCCCCGTACGCTCGACGGCGTCGAGTTCCTGGCGGAGGGGGAGGAACTTCCGTTTGTGCAGCCCATGACGGTGCTGCATACCCCTGGTCATACGAACGACTCGGTGACCTATTACTGCGAGGAGGCCGGGGCGGCGATTGTGGGCGACACGGTCTACGAGGGAGGGCCGGGCCTGACAATCTTCCCCACGGGCGATGAGCGCAAGCTGGCGAGGAGCCTGGCCGGCAAGTTGTTAACACTTCCCGGTCACACGATGCTCTTGTCGGGACATTCTCTGCCGATTAGCGTCAGAGAGCTGCAGCAGGCAATCGCATGATAGGCGAGAGTACGGTCGTGCCCTTCCGAAGCGCCGGTGCTGGTTCTGGCGTAGGCCGTCCAGTGATCGGTGCAGATGGCGATCTGTCCATGCAATGGTCGGCATGTTGAATGCCGCACCGGGCGGAGAAGCGCGCGGTGGTGCGGGTTTGTATACAGCCTGAGTTCGTAGCAGTCCATGGCTAGACTGAACTAGCAGCTCGCGGTTGGATCGGACTAGCAGCCCATGGCCAAGCCGATGGCGAAGAAAGTTCCTGTGGACGTCTCGACGTCGACGAGGTCAATGGCGCCCAGCGGCTCAATCGCGGTGACTTCACAGGTGCCACCCCAAGCGACCGCGTTGCTCTCGGGGCCCGCGGCGAACATGGCGACGGGTATCTCGCTGCCCACGGCGAGGTCCTGTGCTTGCACCCATTTGCCGCCGCTGACAAAGTGTTGGGCGGCCGCGGTAGTGAGATGCCGTCCGTCGTCGAAGAAGAAATGAAGAGCTTCTTGCCGTGTGCGGCAGACGCGGGTGACGGCGGCGTTGAAGCTGAACATCGTCCAGGGGAACTCTGTGGCAGGGCCTTCTGGATTTCCGAAGGAAAGGAGGGTATCGCCCACTTGTAGGTCCGCGACTCGAACGTGAGTAATGTCGGCCAAGGTAACGTCGGCGTATGGGTCGAGTCCGGAGAGTGACAAGGGGGGGGTGGATGACGGAACGAGGCTAACCCCGGAAGTTGAGGCGGAGGTGGCCGAAGGAGGCGGCACAGGTGTAGTGGGTATGGCGGTGTTCTCGGGCGTCTGAGGCGTATTTTTCCGGAATAGGCGCATGGTGACCTTCTCGGTGAGTGGCTATGACTTTGTAGCAGTCTAGCTCGGGAAATGCGGCACTCGCGGGCGTGGTCCGATGTGCGGGTCAACACTCGCCTGGGTCGATCACATGGCTGCGTAGGTGGTGGTTCGGCTTGGCGTCGCCGTCCTGGCGTAAACACGGGATTGGGTAGCGTATGCGGGAGTGTGCTGCGGAAATGTGTAGTGGGGCAGCGTCCAGTTCACGGAGTCGGTGGCAGTCGGCCGCGGATGTGTCCAAATCCCGTCCAAACGAAAGGTGTTCGGTCCAAGCAGCCCGCGAGATCCGCGTCATTCCGCCAGTCCTTAAACTGAACCATTCAATATTTTCCTCGTTTGGACGGGATTTGGACATCATCGACCGCTGAGGCCCTCCGCTGGGCATCGACGGGGCCCGTTCTGGGACAGTGGGCACCTTTAGTCCCACGACTGCCACTGATGCGAGTTCATCTCTCACCATTAACGAAGTGTGGGGAGGCTACTTGTAGCGCTCGCGTCTGCGGCCGACACGAATGCAAGGTACGGGGATGACGGCAGGCCATGTAAGCTGCCTCGCCGTATGTGACGACGGGGCACGACTACGCCGACCTGATTGGGTGCCTGCCTCTGCCCTGCCGCGTGTGATGGGGTGGACTCCTTGGCAATTGAGGCGAAATCGCCCTAGAGTGACTCGTGATGCCTCTTCGCATGGCTAGTGATTTCGATGGTCCTGCAACGGCCCGCAGGGCTGCGCGCGGTCCGAGGGCAATTAGCCAAGCGAGGTGATTGACGGCGAAAAGGCTGATAAGCGCATCGTGCTGAACCTCGTCGGTAAAGTGACTGGCCGCAGGAGAGTGAGTGAATGCCCGGTGGCTAGAGGAGTGCCCAGTGGCTACTGGCCGAGCGTGCTGATTGGCCGCAAAGGGCGATAGGCGCACGGGCAGTGAATAACCTGGCGAGACAACTCTATCTGAGGGGTGTGATCCGAGAGATTGTTGTCCGGCCAAGGGCCGTTGGCCGCCTCACAGGTTGTGGGCTTTCGCGCCATGCGTGGACAGGACTGCAGGAGGCAGACACGGATCCTGTGTCCGCACGCTTTCCCAACCACACGGTTGCACGAACGGCTTCGGAGCAGTCAGCGGAGATGCGCGTTGCGGGCATATTCCCGTCACGCTGTGAAGAGAGTAGCGGTTGTCGACGACGGAAAGAATCTCGGCCGCAGGCCCACTATGAAAAGGACAAATAAAGCATGACCATCCAGAACTCGTCCGCGAAAACAGCTGTCGTTTTCTTCTCCGGCAAGGGGCACACACGCGAAATTGCCCAGCGGCTGGCCGGTGAGTTCGGCGTAGAGGCGGAAGAAATCGAACCGGCCGAGCACTACTCGGACGCCGATCTGAACTACACGGTGGACGATTGCCGCGCCAATCGCGAGTCATTCGACCCGCAGGCAAGGCCCGCGTTGGCAGCCGACATTCCGAATGTGAGCGGCTACGACATCGTGTTCCTCGGATACCCGATATGGTGGGGCGACGCAGCTGCACCACTGCGCACGTTTGTTGAGAGTGTCAACTGGGCAGGCAAGACCGTCGTGCCGTTTTGTACGTCGGGCGGTAGCTCAATCACACGGTCCGTATCAACGTTGTCGTCGCTGGCGGGAGCCGGAGAGTGGCATCGTGGTATCTGGATCAGAGCACACGCATCCGGCGAGGCCATCGCAGCCGAGTTGAAGCGCGCAGGTTTGTAGTCCTGTACCGGTCTTGCTTTCGTGCGCTGGCGAATTATGCAAGGGGGTCACTGCAGGCGGTTGGTGGTGTGCAGCGGTGCTCGCCACCGACCTTACCGCGCTGCCAGTGGACTGTGTACTCCTCGTAGACCGCCGGTCGAGCTCCTCTTTCGTTGAGAATAGAATCGCTATGCCGTGATACGAAGGTGGTGCGATGGCAAGGGATTGTCCGATCGTCACCGTCTGCGTCAGCATGTGCTCGCGTCTTATGGCGCCATTCCCGCTATCTCTGCTAATGTGCGGCGTGTTGATTCTTCAGTACGTAGCCGCGCCGCGTGACGATCAGACGAGGTGAAGGAGAGCCAAAGTCGTGATAGAGAGTTGGAGGAGTCGCAGAAAGACGGGAACTCTGCGATGGTTCGATGTACAAGCCTTGACCGTGATCCTCTGGGGACGGAGCATCATCGAATCTACGATGATGTACGTGGCGTATTTTCGTGAGCCGACGGCGCCGGAAGAACCGGTAGTACTCGGACCTACGGTTCCCGAAGAGCCCGGCAATACGGAGCCGATGACGATCACCGAAGACGGGGAAGTAGTTTTTTCTGTGGAGGCCAATTACGGGGCACTGGCACGGGAATTTGGACTCTTCCTCATCGCTATGCTGTACCTCTATTTGCGGCGTTTTGACTTCCGCACCTGGAACGTTCGTTTCACCTGGACGACGCCTCTGTTCGCTTGTTTACTCTTTTTGGGGGGAGCGCTGCTCTATGACATGTACTTTCTGCTCACCGCGCCGCTGGCTGAGAAACTTCCGTTCCCTGGCCCGATTGGAGCATCTTTCAACGAGGAGACTGTGTCGAGGGTCATCTATGGCCTTTTCAACGGCATGTGCGAGGAACTGTACTTCCTGGGAATATGCCTCGCGGTGGCGCCCAAGCATCTTAAGTGGGTATTCCCGTTTTCGCTGCTGGTACGCGTTGGATTCCACACCTATCAAGGGACGATTTCTGCGTTGGGAATTGGCTTAGTGCTCGGAAGTTTCATGTTCCTGGCGTATCGCTATTCAAAGGACAAGAATCTGCTCCCGTTCTTCCTTGCCCACTCAATGGGTGACATCTTCGGGTTGGGAGTACTGCCATACATCTGGTCATAGAGCAGAAAACAGTGCTGAACTCGGTGCTCGTAGTGCGGGAAACACCGGCGCCCTCTTCGCACTACCGGTACTGTCGTTCGCAGCACGAGGCACATCTGTATACAGCAGAGTGCCGGTGCCGAGTACCCCTGATTTCCACGAGGCGCATCTGTATACAGCAGAGTGCAGCAGCGTGTCGCATGAGTTCTGATACTTCAAAGAAGGTGCTGCTGGTTGCCTGCCAGAAGAGGCGTGGAACGACAATGTTCATCAACAGCGCGCTAATTCGCTCCCTCCTGCGGTGGTGTTGAGTGCCTTGTCGCTGAAGATATCGACGGACTCGGTCATTTCCGGTATCTTCTTCCGCTCCACGTAACCAGTCATAAACAGGGTCAAGGCACCGTCGCCAGTGATATTGCACGCGGTGCCGAAACTATCCTGCAGGGCGAAGATGGTCAGGATGAGCGAAGTACCGGTTGTGTCGAAGCCGATAATTCCTGTTATCAGTCCAAGAGACGCCATTACGGTGCCTCCCGGCACGCCGGGCGCTCCAACCGCGAAAATCCCGAGCAGGAGGCAGAAGAGAATCATGGTGGACAGGCTGGGCAGCGTGCCGTAGAGCATCTGTGAGATCGTCATGACGAAGAAAACTTCGGTAAGCACGGACCCACACAAATGGATGTTGGCAAACAGCGGGATACCGAAGCTGACCATGTCGCGGCGCAGCGGTTTGGCCTTTCCCGCGCATTGAAGAGACACCGCCAGGGTCGCACTGGAGGACATGGTCCCGATGGCTGTGAGGTAGGCGGGGCCCCAATGCCGCAAGACCTGCAGCGGATTCTTTCCCGAATAAGCTCCCGCAATGCCATAAAGTACCGCAAGCCAGATGTAATGACCGGCGATAACAATGACAACAACGACGAGGAAGACGGGCAGCTGCCGTGTAATGCTGCCCTCGTAGGACAGACCGCAGAATGTTGCCGCGATGTATACAGGCAGAAGTGGGATGACGATCTTGGTGACAATCACCAGTACCATTCGCTGGAACTCGTCAAGCAAACGGATGAAGGTCTTTGCCTTTGTCCAAACTGCGGCAAGCCCCAGGAGGATTGCCAGAACAAGTGCGCTCATCACGCTCATCACCTGCGGGATGTCCAACTGGAAGACAACCTCGGGTAACTCGCGCAGATCGTCGGCAGTGGAAGCAATGGACAGTCGCGGCACAATGAGATATCCGGCCGCCGTCGAGAAGAATGCTGCGCCAATGGAGGAGAGGTAGGCGATAAGCACTCCCACGCTCAGGATGCGGGACACGTTGGACCCAAGTCGCGTGATCGACGGAGCGATAAAGCCGATGATGATAAGCGGCACGCAAAACATGATGAGCTGGTTGAGCACATACTGGATGGTGACAACCGCATTCATCACGGGTTCGGTGGCGACGAGGCCAACGAGGATGCCGATGATAACGGCAACGAGAAGAATGAATGGCAAGCTGGTCAGCATTTTTCGCATGAGAACCTCCCTGGCGAAGAGGCAACCCCGGGTAAGAGGCGCCGTCCACGGCGGACCCTTTGCACATTAGGGAGGGTGGATTGCGTGACGCATCTTTGGCCACAGTGTGGACGGTGCGGCCGCTGCTTTCGCTCCGACCGCGCCGATCCATTGTTGCACCGCGCCGGTCGCTTGCTACAAGATGACTATTCTGCTCAGTTGTGCGTGCCTTGAACTAGGCCGTGATGAGATTTGTTGCGTCCAGGTCAAAATCGCAGAGGCGGGCCGAGCTGATCTCCGGGTTGTCGTAGTTCGACCAGTAGTAGGTTTTCGTACGAGCGGAGAAGCCGCTGGTGTACACTGTCTTTTCGAAATCACCGTTGCTCATGCGTGCAGCTCCTTCGATCATCGCAACACCACCAAGCGTGTGGAACAATCTGCTCACATTCTCCTCCTCGCCGTTCTTCGTGGGATAGTGCGCATTGAGATATGCCGCACGCACGAAACGCGAGGGAGAGTAGTAATCGCCTGGAAGTCCACGCATACCCCCGCCGGAACCGTAGGCGGCAAGTTCAGCGCGTGACCACTGTGCCGTAGCGGGGACCTCGGGCGTCAGGTTGAGGTAGTTGCGTAGATTCTCGGCATGCCAGGCGAATCCAGGTTGGTTGGTGAGGACGTCGACATCGTCGTCGAATACCTCCATGCCAGCGATTGTGTACTCCACAACGATGCTGCGCGTGCCATCACCGATGATCCAGTGAAGTAGCGACGACGGATAGAGGTTGTTGACAGGACGGTCGATGATCGCAACGCTGCGCAGTGCCTCCTCGACCTCGTCTACTGAGGCGAAACAGGCGGCGACCCACAGCGGGAACTCGTAGGCCGTGACGTTGATCCTTCCCTCCACTGGGCTGGGCTCGTAAGCGGCGTATCCCGGGAAGTTGAGGCCCGCCACGGCCAGTCCTGCTTCATTGCCACAGTCGAAGTAGAGCGGAACACCCTCCTGCACAATGCCCATGCCGATAATCCCGTACGCAATGGCGGGGACGGCTGCGAAGGGAGAAACTGGGGTATACCCCCGCGGGGTGATTAGCACCTGTTCGCCATAGCCGCAGCTCCAGTCGAGGTTCCGGCCAAAGTACATGTGGCCTTCGCCATCCGTAAACCTGACTCCTGTGCACATAGATGCCTCCTAATCCGATGTTCCGAGGAATCGCAAATAAGTTTCACCTCTATGATATGCGTCTTCCGCGAGGTAGGCGGCGGAATGCACCCTGAAATTCTGTCTTTTCGCTGGTCAGACCCCTGTTCCGTGCAGAGACTCCCGCTCCAGGTGTGGTGTATCGCGGTGAAACCGCGTGTGGATCGACGGCGGAAACGGGACGCGTAAGGATATACACAGGGGATGTGCGAACGCCTCGGGCACGATGGGGAGAGGTGAGCACGAGGGCCTGGTACGGATGGGGAGAGGTGAGAATGAGGGCCTGGTGCGGATGGTACGAGGTGGTGGGAGGAGAGACCCTCGCGCGGGTGCGAGGAGGAGCCCTGCCAGTACCTAAAGAGAGGCAATGTGACATTGGCCCTCGCGCGGGTGCGAGGAGGATCGAGACGTCACGTGGAGAACTCGCGGGGTATGAGACTTTCGCGTGGGTACGAGGAGCAGTTAGCGTGAGCCAACTTCTTCACCTTGCGCATTGGGGATCTCGTCTTGGTGAGAGGAGCAGGGGAGCGGTAGCCGCACTCAGCACAGCCACCGGAGATCTCGTGTGGGAAATGAGGACGGGAGGCGCGGGTGGCGTAGGCTTGTTCCTGTATGAGCTCGACTAATTCTGCATCACGTGACGCCTACTTGGATTCGATGGAGCGCCTGCGGGCGCGCATCGCCCGCTATCAGGCCGGGTCTGACGGCGACGATCCGCTCGCAGTCGGCACCGATGGTGACACGTCACCATCTTCTGCCTCTTCGGGGATAACCGCCAATGGCGCGGCGGAGGCTCCGAGCGCCCCGGCGGAAGGCTCCACCTCTGCGGCAGGTGCGGCTATTTCCCCGGCGGCGAGGGCACGTATGGCGGGAATCCTCTCCGGTTTGAATCCGCGCCAGCGGGAGGCCGTTGAACACGCGGGTGGTCCGCTGCTCGTCGTCGCCGGAGCCGGATCGGGGAAAACACGCGTTCTCACTTCGCGCATTGCCTACCTCATTGCCTCCGGCCGCGCACTACCCGGTCAGGTGCTCGCCATCACCTTCACCAACAAGGCGGCCAAGGAGATGCGGGAACGTTTGGAGACTATGCTCGGGGGCCTTTCGCGTGCCATGTGGATTTCGACCTTCCATTCTGCATGCGTGCGGATCCTGCGAGCGGAACACGCCGCACTCGGCATGCGCTCCACCTTCACCATTTACGACGCTGCCGATTCACAGCGGCTCATGAATATGGTGTGCCGAGAAGAAGGCATTGATCATCGCGCTTTTCCCCCGAAAAAGCTCGCACGCCAGGTCTCAGATCTGAAAAATGAGCTCACCACCCCGCAACAGGCGGCGGACCGTGCCAGCGATCAGGCCGGTCAAGTGCTTGCGCAGGCGTATGCCGGCTATCAGCAGCGGCTTAGACAAGCCAACGCCATGGACTTTGACGATCTCATCATGTCCACGGTGGAACTACTCCAGACTCGCCCGGACCTGGCCGAGCATTATCGGCGTCGTTTCCGGCATATCCTCGTGGACGAGTATCAGGACACCAATCACGCCCAGTACGTTCTTATCCGTACCTTGACCGGTACCGAGGATGACCCTGTGCACGGCGAACTGACCGTGGTTGGCGACGCCGACCAGTCGATCTACGCCTTCCGCGGTGCCACGATCCGCAATATCGAGGATTTCGAGGACGATTTTCCTCGCGCGACGACGATCCTGCTTGAGCAGAACTATCGCTCCACACAGTCGATTCTCTCGGCGGCCAATGCGGTGATCTCCCATAACCAGCACCGACGTGCTAAGAATCTGTGGACCGATCAGGGTGACGGTGAGAAGTTGGTCGGTTATGTGGCCGACTCGGAAGCCGACGAGGCGAATTTCGTCGTCGAAGAGATTGATCGCCTGCGGGAGACCGCTGGCTACCGCTACGGAGACGTAGCGGTGTTCTACCGAACCAATGCGCAGGCGCGTGCCGTTGAGGAGATGTTCGTGCGCTCGGGCATTCCGTACCGGGTGATCGGCGGAACGCGCTTTTATGAGCGGCGTGAGATTAAGGACGCGTTGGCCTATCTACATGCCGTGGTTAACCCGGATGACACCGTTTCCCTGCGGCGGGTTCTCAATATGCCCAAACGTGGACTTGGTGATCGGGCCGAGGAGGCCGTTGCCTCTCACGCGGCGCGTTTCGGTATCTCGTTCGGAGCCGCGCTGGAAGATGTTGCCCACCCGGATGCCCGGGGCGAGGTTTCCGGTCTGACCGCACGCGCGCGCTCGTCGATTAGCAATTTCGTGGCCGTGCTTGAAAAGGGACGCGCGATGGCTGCGGAGGGGGAGGCGCCTGCCGATATCCTCGACGAAGTCCTGGATGAGGCGGGGTATCTGAAAATGCTGCGGTCCTCCGATGATCCGCAGGATGAGTCACGCCTGGAGAACCTGGCGGAGTTACATTCGGTTGCCGCGGAGTTTCGGACCGCCGACCCGGAGGGGACCCTGGAGCAGTGGCTGGACCAGATCTCCTTGGTATCTGATTCGGACCAGTTGGCGGACGGGGAGTACGGCGAGGGTGAAACGACACTGATGACCGTGCATACGGCGAAAGGGCTGGAGTTCCCGGCGGTGTTTGTGACCGGTCTGGAGGATGGTACATTCCCGCACATGCGCTCCATGGATGACCCAGCGGAGCTTGCCGAGGAGCGGCGCCTGGCATATGTGGCACTCACGCGTGCACGGCAGCGCCTATATCTGACCCGCGCGGCTACGCGAGCGGCCTGGGGTGCTCCGCAGGAGTTCCCGCCGTCGCGCTTCCTGGAGGAGATTCCGCCTGAGCTGGTGGACTGGCGGCGCGAGCAGTCCAGTCAGGACATTCTTCGTTCGTCGTGGCGAGGCGCGGATACCTGGGGTGAAAACTACGGGCGCCGTGGGAGTGGCGGTGCCAGTTACGAATCGCGTTTCGACGACGACGGTCCCGTGTTCGGTGCGGGGAAAGGATTTGTGCCGGGCAAACTCGGCCTACGTGAGGCAAGCACGGAGAAGGCGGGTACGGCGGTGTTGGCGGACGGCCCGGATGCCGAGGACTCTGCAGGAAGCAGCGCGGGAAGCGGTGGCGCCGACACGCATGGTCTGGCTGTTGGTGATGACGTACGGCATAAGAGCTTTGGCGCCGGCCGGATCGTGTCATTCGAAGGCAGCGGAAAGTCAACCGTCGCCAAGGTAAACTTCCGCTCCGGTGCAACAAAGCGGCTCATGCTGCGTTTCGCTCCGCTGGAGAAGATCTAATTGGACGGGGACAGACCAACCTGACACCAGTCACGGTACGTGCTGTGTACATCTGTGCGCCCAGAGAGCAAGCTCATTGATAACGGTCGAGGTCGTCGCCGTAATAATCACAGGCCTTTGCGGGGATAGCGAGCACTGCGGCAACGGATACGCCGCGTGTACTTCCCACGGCTGAGCGTCCCGCACTCCGGTGCTAAGGGAGGGTAAATCGACATCTCTTACCGCGTGACCCTGAAAGAATCCGGGACAAAGCGGCGGCTTATGCGCCGGGTGAACCCGGTTCCCTCCTCCTTACTTAGCCGGTAACCTAACTGTAGGTTCAGACGAAAGGACATGGGGTGGATCTCTACGAGTACCAGGCGCGAGCGATCTTTGAAGCTCATGGTATACCGGTGCCTCCTGCTCTTCTGGCCGATACCCCAGAGGAAGCGGCCGAGGCGACACAGCTACTTGGAACGCCGGTTGTCATCAAGGCACAGGTGAAAACCGGCGGACGCGGCAAAGCAGGCGGGATCAGAGTGGTCAACGGTTGCCAAGATGCTGCGGCTGCGGCCAACGCAATGCTCGGCCAGAGCATTAACGATCATCCGGTATCCCGTCTCCTTGTTGCGAAAGCCGAACGGGTGGCTACCGAATACTATGTTGCGATTATGCTTGATCGTGCTACCCGTGGCTATGTGGCGCTCTGCTCCGCCGCAGGCGGGGTGGATGTGGAACGCCTTGCGAGCACGCAACACGGCATGATTCGCCAGGATATCGACCTACACATTGGCATCACCGAGGCGGTGGCGCGCGATATTACCGCACGCGCTGGGCTGCCTGGTGGAGTGGCTAAGAAAGTCATCCCGATTCTCGTGAATCTCTGGCGAGCTTTGCTAGACGAAGACGCGACACTGGTCGAAGTCAATCCGTTAGCCGTACTGGCGGACGGCGAGATCATGGCGCTCGACGCCAAGATGACTTTGGATGACAATGCCCGCTTCCGGCATCCGGAGTGGGAAGCTCTGACTGACAACGCGCCAAGGGACCCCTTTGAGAAACATGCCGCGGCCTGCGGCCTGCACTACGTCAGGCTGCAGGGTAGCGTGGGCGTGGTCGGGAACGGTGCTGGGCTCGTTATGGCCACTCTCGACGCCGTGGCCCATGCCGGAAAACACTCCGGTATCGCCCCGGCCAACTTCCTCGACATCGGGGGAGGAGCATCTGCCGCAGTGATGCGCGATGGACTCGAGATCATCCTCGCAGACCCCTCCGTGCAGTCGGTTTTTGTCAATGTCTTTGGTGGTATTACGGCCTGCGATGAGGTGGCTGCGGGAATTGTTTCCGCATTGGACTTGCTGGGGGACGCTGCAAATAAGCCGGTTGTCGTTCGTTTGGCGGGTAACGCTGTAGCTGCAGGACGCCGAATCCTACGAGAATCTGGGCAGGCGAATATCACCGCGGCAGATGCGATGGACGACGGAGCGAAACAAGCCGTTGCGCTTGCACAGCGGGAACTGGAAAAGAATGCTTTGACGCACCGCGCAGAGATAACGGGTGCGACCCGTCGGCCAGCCAACGTGCAGGCAACGGGTGGCGCAGGGGCGTCGGGAAATGCGCAGGCAGCAGATGAGTGACATGCGTGCACCAGGCGACGCGCAAGCGGTAGCCAACGGAGCAATCACTCCCGGATTCTCGGATAGCAACCGGGCTGGACAAGATTAAAAGGGGCATCAGATGGCAATACTTCTCAACGCAAATTCGAAGGTTATCGTGCAGGGGATGACCGGCTCGCAAGGAATGCAGCACACTCGCCGTATGCTGGCATCTGGAACACGGATTGTCGGCGGGGTGAATCCACGCAAGGCAGGTAAAACGGTGGACTTCGAGGTGCGACCGTGTTCGGGAGCACCCAGTCATGTATATCCCGGGAGTATGACCGTACCCGTATACGGCACCGTGGGTGAAGCGCGGGCAATAACCGAGGCGGATGTGTCCGTCGTCTTCGTTCCTCCGCCTGCAACCAAGAGGGCCGTTATGGAAGCGGTTGCGGCCGGTATTCGACTCGTCGTGGTTATAACCGACGGCGTTCCTGTAGCGGACAGTGTCGAGTTCATCGCCTACGCGCGAGCGTGCGGCACGACTGTTATTGGCCCGAACTGCCCGGGCATTATCACTCCTGGTTCCAGCAATGCCGGGATAATCCCGGCCGATATCACGAGAGCCGGTCCCGTCGGCCTTGTCTCCAGGTCGGGAACACTGACCTATCAGATGATGGATGAACTCTCCGATCTCGGGTTCTCCACGTGTATCGGCATTGGCGGAGACCCGGTGATAGGGACGACGTTCATCAATACGCTGGCTGCATTCGAGGAGGATCCGGCGACGAAACTCATCCTCATGATCGGCGAGATCGGCGGCGACGCCGAGGAGCAGGCGGCGTCGTTCATCAAAGAGCACGTCACCAAGCCCGTTGTTGCCTATGTTGCCGGCGTCACCGCTCCCGAGGGCAAAACGATGGGGCATGCCGGCGCCATTGTGTCTGGTAAGACGGGTACAGCTGAGAGCAAGAAGCGCGCATTGGAGGCCGCGGGCGCTCACGTGGGACAGACCCCAAGCGAGGCGGCGCGTGTGGTGCGGGAGCTTCTTCACTCCTGACGGGCCTTATGCCGTGAACCTCGCGCGTTGTCCCGTATGGGAGCGCGGTTTTCGGTCCCGAGTGGTATTGCCTGATGTGTGCGGTAGCGGCGGAGCCACTAGCGGAGCGGCCCGTTGAGAAGTCGAGCGATCCCCAGCACCCACGCGGTGGCCACCCACGCCAGTAGTGCCGCAGCGGCGGCGAGCGGGTGGGGCCCACTGCTCGCCGTCCGCAAGGCGAGATCAACAAGGTGCTGACCCAGTTCGCTTGGCAGCCACTCGCTTCCTGGTAAGGAGCGCAGTACAAGTGGCAAAACGAGCAGGCCCACGAGGCAGATCGCGAGCGCGGCGACGACGTCGCGCACAAAGAAGGCGACACCCGCGCAGAACATAGCCATCGTCGTCAGGAATACAGCACACGCTAAGCCGGTACGCCACAGTGCGAGCTCTCCGGGGGTCAAGGCAAGAACCCCGGCGAAACTGGCGAGGAGCGCAGTAGCGAGGAAGCCTCCGCTGAAAACTGCCATCTTCGTGGCTATGAAGGGAGTACGGCGTGGCACGGCAAGAAGGCTGCGCTCAACCTGGTGCCCGGCAAACTCGCTAGTCGCGGCTAGCACAGCGAGAACGATTATGCCGATAAGCGCGTACGCGGTGGCGGAGTGTAGAACTTGGGCATCGCTCACGCCGGAGTTAGTGCCATCCAATGCTTTGGCGACTATGCTTTCGAGGGCAACTGTGGCAAGCGCGGCCAACCACAGCGAGGGCAGGGTGGATACTTTCACCGCTTCCGCCTGCAAGGAGCGGCGCAAAGACCCGGTCACAGGCGTTTTCCGGGCGTCGTCGTGGGGCTCAATCGACCGCTCACGCGTCTCTCCTTCCGAAGCAGATCAAGGCGGAGACCAGGGAAACCGCCGCCCATACTCCTATGGCCGTCCAGGCGGTGGCAGGATCGAGGGGGTGCAGATCTGCTATGGGCAGGCCATTATCGAGATCTCGAAACTGTTCGCCGGAAAACACAATCGAACGTGCCAGAAGATCCGGGAGGAAACGGACGGCGTCGGTCAGATTTGCCAGGAGGAGGCTCAAAGAGACGAGGGAGCTGTTGACTAGTAGCAGCGCAAGTGGAATAACGCCACTGCGTAGTAGCACCGTGAGTGTGAAGGCGATCAACGCCAGCACGGCCCAATAAGCAAGAACTCCAAGTATGCGAGTAGACATGGCGTCTACTTCCTCGGCGTAGGGTCCGAGCAGGTGCCGTGACAACGCGAGAACTGCAGGTATCACCACAGCTGCCAGCGCGGCGAGCCACGCGGCCAGAACGGTGATTTTTCAGGTCAGTAGAAGGTAGCGGCGGGGGATTGCCACCATGGTGGTGGAGATCTGGCGAGTGTGTCCGAGCGTCTGCGCGGTGCGCGTGTATTCACTGGACATAATGACGACGCCGGCAATAATCGGGCCGATTGCGCCAATGAACAGCTC
The DNA here is from genome assembly GCF_003957265.1 of Actinobaculum sp. 352. Taxonomy (NCBI): domain Bacteria; kingdom Bacillati; phylum Actinomycetota; class Actinomycetes; order Actinomycetales; family Actinomycetaceae; genus Actinobaculum; species Actinobaculum sp. 352. The sequence continues at coordinate 125,307 of NZ_RQSN01000001.1, forward strand.
GGTGAGGCCCAGATCGGCCGTCGATGTGGATACCAAATTGTCAACGTTCTCCGTCTCCAAGGCGCGGCGGACGGTATTAGCATTCACCCATGTCAGAAGCGCGGGTACCGCGACGGTCAGCGCCGTCGCCACCCAGGCCGCGGGCAGTGTCAGCAACTTGCGGGCCTCGGCATGCAGTGTTCGTACAATCGTCATTGCGCACCGCCGGTGAGAGTGAAGAAAGCCTCTTCGAGGTTGCGGTAACCGGCCGTAACCTCGGCGAGAGGACCTGCGGCAACGATTTGTCCGGCAGAGATGACGACGACGTCGTCGGCGATCTCGGCGAGTTCGCCCATGAGGTGACTGGAAAGCAACACAGTGCCACCGGCGTCGGCTCGCCGTCGCAGAAGGTTGCGTATCCAGCGAATGCCTTCCGGGTCAAGGCCGTTAACCGGCTCGTCGAGGATGAGAATGTCCGGATCACCTATGAGAGCTGAGGCAATCCCCAAGCGTTGGCCCATGCCGAGCGAGAACTCCCGGGTTCGCTGCCGGGCCGCTCCGGTCAGTCCGGTTTCCTCTAGGCACTCGGCGATGCGGGAGCGGGGAATTCCACCGGCGGCTGCAATCCAGGCGAGATGACCACGTGCCGTTCGTGACGGATGTGCTCCGCTACCGTCCAACATCGCGCCCACCGTATGTGCCGGTGCGTGCAGCTGGCGATACGGCCTTCCCAGAATAGTTGCCTGGCCTCGATCTGCGCGTTCGAGCCCGAGCAAGATACGCAGCGTTGTTGACTTGCCGGCGCCGTTAGGACCCACGAAGCCCGTCACCCGGCCAGGCTGGGCGGAAAAACTGATATCGCGTAGCACGGAGCGGCGGCCAAATGTTTTGCTGAGGTGGCTGATTGCGATTGTGGCGGAGCGTGGCTCTTCCGCGCGCGTATCTGCGGTTTCTAGCGTATCTGGGCGCGAGTTTGCTGTATCTGGGCGCGCATCGGCGCTGCCGCTTGGGCCATCTGTATTGCTCATGCGGTTATCTTCGCCGGGCGCGGACCCGCGCGACATCGGCCGCTGATCCGAAATTCCGGCTATCCATCAGCTCAGAGGTATCAGCCCTAGGGCTGATACACGCCCGCTGGCGTGGCGGGTAGGGTGCATGTATGACCCGTGGTCCATCTTCGCGCAGTATGCGTCGTCCTTCTTCGCGTAGCATGCTCGGTGCTGTTGTTGTGCTGGCGATCCGGCCGCGCTCGTCACGGCACTGGCCGACGTGGAGGCGGCTAGTCGGGCGACGACGCTGGAAATGCGGCGCATGGTGCATGTATTGCGCGGGGATGAGACACCGCTCGCACCGCTTCCCGGCATCGAACGCATCAGCGAGCTCGTCTCCGGCGCCCGCCAGGCTGGACTGCGCGTGACCTTCAGCGGTGAAGGCGTTCATGCGCATTCGGACGGCGTTTCCGTGGCGGTGTATCGGATTGTGCAGGAAGCCCTCGGCAATGTCGCGCGGCATGTTGGCCCAGCTTCGGTGGATGTGCGACTGCGGCAGGAGGAAGGATTCATTACCGTTACAGTGCACGACGACGGCGGCCAGCGGTCGACTGCTCACCGCGAGGCAAGGGAGTCCGTCGGCGAAGAGGACGTGCGGCGCGGTGCGGTATGCGAGGAGCATGAGGAGTGTGGTGCTGTCAGCCGGGACTTCCGGTTCGCACAACGTTCCACAAGGGACGAGGCACTACGCGGTGGTCACGGTGCAAGACGTGACGATAGCCCCTGGCGTGCTGAGGGCGAGCCACTGCCCGGTGGCCACGGGCTTCGCGGCCTCGCTGAGCGGGTGGAGGCACTGGGTGGTGACTTCCTGACCCAGCGGGAGCAGAGTGGACTTACGGTGTGGGCGCGTATTCCCGATCCGGTGGCGATGGAGGCCTCGTGATGAGTGAGCCTGCGAGAAGCAGACCCGTGATAGACAGACCTGTGAGGAGCGAACCCGTGATGAGTGAGACTGTGACAAGCAAAGGTGTAATGCCGGTGGAAATATCAGTGGTGATTGCCGAGGACCAGGAACTTCTGCGAGCTTCGCTTGTGACCCTTCTGAACGCTGATTCACATATTCGAGTGGTGGGCGAGGCTGCAGATGGCGTGGAGGCAGCGGATATCGTCACTCGGCACGCGCCGGATATTGTGCTTATGGATATCCGCATGCCACGTCTGGACGGCATAGCAGCTACAGCGGCGATTGCGCAGGATCCTAGTCTGCGGGAGACCCGAGTCATTATCCTGACTATGTTCGAGTTGGAGGACTACGTCTATCAGGCGTTGCGGGCGGGAGCGGCCGGGTTCCTTTTGAAGGACACAACACCCACAGCTGTTGTGCAGGCAGTGCGTACCGTACACGACGGACAGCGACTCCTCTCCCCGTCCGCGTTGCATCTGCTAATCGAAAGATTCGTACCGGAAGCCGTGGGTACGGCTAAGCTCGCCGCGTTGACCCCGCGGCAGACCGAGGTGCTTCGGCTTGTGGCGCGCGGTCTTTCGAACCAGGAGATCGAGGAGACTCTGCATATCAGCCATGCCACGATGAAAACCCATATGAGTGCCCTGCTTGAACGCCTGGGAGCGCGTGACCGGGCGCAGTTGGTGATCATGGCATACGAAGGTGGACTCGTCGGATAGTCAGTCATGGCAGTCGGGTATGGCACGCAGCGCTCTGCGATACAGCGGCGCTGAGTCGCCGCTGGCTGATCGCGGGTAGGACGGTGAGAGACACACCGCGTGTCTAGCGTGCGATAGCTCCCTGAAGAGGGAACGATAGTGACGATGAGTACCGAAACACGCCAGCATTACCTCGCCGCAGCTCTTGCGGCCCTGCAGCCGCTTGTGCTCAGTTGGGTGGGTGTTGTTGCGCTGGCGATTCTCGTGTACACGGTCTCCGCCTCCTCACCGCTTTTGGGTGAGACGCAGTGGCAGGACGCAGCCCGCTTGGGATCGTCGCTTTGGCTCATGAGCCTAGGCGCGCCAATGGATGTAGCCGGCACGCATATCAGCCTTTTCCCGCTTGGATTAACGCTTCTCATCGTGTGGCTATGTTTCCGTTTCGCTCGTTCTGCCGGTGTTTTCGGGTGGGGAGAAGCCGCAACCTGTGCGGCCAGCGGAGCGATTGTTGCCGCAGTGCTTGGCGCCACCGCACGTGACTCCCATCTATGGATCGGTGCGCTCGGCGCTGCTGTGGTGACCGGTGCGGCAGCGCTGGTGACTTGGTGGCGGCAGTCTCCGCCTGCCGGCTGGGGGTGGGAGTTGGTACGCCGAGCCTGGCGGCTGGCCTGGCCGGTACTGGCATTGCTCTCGGCGGCATCACTTATTCTCGCCGTGGTGGCACTCGTCGCAGGATCCGCACGGATTGCGGACATCTACGGATACTACGCGCTCAGCCCGGTAGGGGTGGTATTTCTTACCCTGGCGCAACTGTTCTACCTTCCCACGATCTCCATCTGGTCACTCGCTTATGCATGCGGCGTTGGCTTCGCCGTAGGCAGCGGGGCGAGTTTTTCCAGCCTCGGAAGTGCATCGGAGCCATTGCCCGCAATTCCGCTGCTGGGCGCATTACCGACTCTGGACGTCCGGCTGCCGTGGCTTATCCCATGCCTGATTCTGATCGGCCTCGGGATAGGACTGTGGCGCGCCGGAAGCTGCGCGACCTGGCGCGACTTGGTCACCGACGGCGGGGTTGCCGTGGCAATCATCCTGTGTACTGTTGCCCTTGCCGGTGTGCTTGCCAGCGGAAGCATCGGACCGCAGCGCATGCAGGAGATGGGCGTGACTCCGCCGATGTTCGGCGCGATCATTGCACTGGAAGCCGGTGGGGGGCTGCTACTCGGGCTTACGATACGCAATGCGCAGCTTCGCCAGCACCTCTCCGATCTCCGGGCGAGCCGTGCGCAGGCCGCGGCACAGCGGAAGGAAGAGCGGCAAGCTGAGCAAGAGCGGCAAACCGAGGAAGAAGGCGCCTGGGCGGAGCAGATCGCAACCGGCCAGGATGAAGGTGGGGTGAGTAAAGGGGGAGCGGCGCAGGATGCGGCGCCACCGCTGCGAGCGGTCTCTCCGGGCTAAACGGAGTCTGTGCCGATGGCGCATCTGCGTTGCTTGGGCATCCGCGCGTGTCACTGCCCAAGCGCGGTAGGCTCATGCCGTGAGGACCGAAATCCGCCCAACAGCCCCCGCCCGAATCGTCGTCTTGGTCTCGGGAACGGGCTCCAATTTGGAAGCACTGTTACGCGCGTGTGAAAACGGCAGCTACGGCGCCCACGTCGTCGCCGTCGGCGCAGACCGGGAGAATATCCGCGGTCTAGAAATTGCACAAGAGGCCGGAATACCGACTTTCGTGCGCAGACTGCCGGACTACGCCACGCGCGACGACTGGAACATTGCTCTGCGAGACGACGTCGCCGCCTATACGCCCGACATCGTCGTACTAGCCGGATTCCTCAAACTCCTCAGCGCAGACTTCCTGGCGGCCTTTCCTGGGCGAGTCATCAATACCCACAACGCGCTCCTGCCTTCGTTCCCGGGTGTGCACGGTCCGGCCGACGCCCTCGATTACGGCGTCAAGATCACGGGCGCAACATTGTTCGTCGTCGATCCAGGTGTGGATACCGGCCCGATTCTGGCGCAGATCGCCTGCCCGGTGCGAGAGGACGACGACGCGGATTCGTTGCTGGAGCGGATCAAGGGTGTAGAGCGGACGCAACTGGTGGAAACCGTGGGAGCGATGGCCCGCCGCGGTTGGTGGATCGAGGGAAGGCACGCCGACGTTCTCACCTGAAGCAAGGGACGCCGGGCCGTGAGCGGCGAAGGCGGGCGGATCACCCAGCTTTGCACGGCGCCGCCGGGCTGGCGTGGTCTCAGGCGATGACCGCCGAGGCGAGCGCGCCGTGCCCCACGCTAGACTGATGCCGGTCGCGACTGGCGTTGAAGGTGGGTCACCACCGGGGAGTGACCCGCCGCACAAGCCGCGCGCCTGGGCATTCCAAAGATTGAAAGAGGCAGGAATGCGAACCCCCTTGACACGAGCACTTATTTCCGTTTACGAGAAGAACGGCATCGCTGAATTGGCCACGGCCCTTCACCGCAGTGGCTGTGAAATCGTCTCCACAGGCTCAACCGCCGATACCATCGCTGCCGCCGGGGTGCCGGTGACGGCAGTCGATCAGGTCACAGGATTCCCGGAGTGTTTTGACGGCCGCGTCAAAACACTGCACCCGCGCATCCACGGTGGAATTCTCGCCGATCCACGCCTCCCGGCGCATCGCGATCAGCTGGAAGAACTGGGACTAACACCTTTCGACCTCGTTGTGGTCAACCTGTACCCGTTCCAGGAGACCGTTGCTGCGGGAGCAGGTATTGACGAGTGTATCGAGAAAATCGACATCGGCGGCCCAGCGATGGTACGGGCGGCAGCAAAGAATCACGCCAACGTCGCCGTCGTCGTCAAGCCGTTACGCTATCCCGAGGTAGCGGCAGCAGCACAAGCCGGAGGCTTCACCGCTGAAGAACGCCGCCAGCTCGCATCTGAGGCCTTCGCCCACACCGCCGCCTATGATGCCGCCGTCGCCGAATGGATGAGCGAAACTCTGCTCGGGGGCGACCACCCCACTTTCGTCAGCGGAGCCTGGCACGAAGCTCTACCGCTGCGATACGGCGAGAACCCGCATCAGAGAGCCGGTTGGTACGTGGCGGAAAGGGGCAGCTCCGGGCTCGCCGGTGCCACACAGCTCGGCGGCAAGGCGATGAGCTACAACAACTACCAGGATGCGGACGCAGCACTTCGCGCCGCTTACGACCATGACGAGGCATGCGTTGCCGTCATCAAACACACCAACCCCTGTGGAGTGGCCATCGGTCGCGATATCGCTGAGGCGCATCGCAAGGCGCATGCCTGCGATCCGGTCTCCGCATACGGCGGCGTGATTGCTGCCAACCGGGAGGTGACCGTGGAGATGGCGCAGCAAGTTAAGCCGATCTTCACGGAAGTCATCACCGCCCCCGGCTACACCCCGGAGGCGTTAGAACTGCTGCGTAGCAAGAAGAACCTGCGTATCTTGCGTGTGGATGGGCCAGCAAGCGAAAGATTCGATCTCAAGCCGATTTCTGGCGGGCTGCTGGTTCAAGAACGCGATGCTCTTGACGCACCCGGTGATGACCCGCGCAACTGGACTCTTGTGGCCGGGCAGGCCGCCGATGAGGCGGCACTGCGCGACCTGGAGTTCGCTTGGCGCGCCATCAGGGCAGTGAAGTCGAATGCCATCTTGCTGGCACGCGACGGGGCCACCGTGGGCGTGGGAATGGGCCAGGTCAATCGGGTCGATTCCTGCCGACTGGCCGTCGAGCGCGCTAACACGCTCGGGCGGGTCGATGGGGCGGCGGGGCAGGAGACCGTGCCCGAAAGGGCGCGCGGATCGGTTGCGGCATCGGATGCGTTCTTCCCGTTTGCTGACGGTCTGCGTATCCTAACGGAGGCCGGGGTGCGCGCCGTCGTGCAGCCGGGTGGATCCATTCGCGATGAGGAAGTCATTGCCGCCGCGCAGGAGGCGGGCGTGACGATGTATCTGACCGGGTGTCGGCACTTCCTGCACTGATATGCCCGGGCGCCGTGGTCCGGCCGGTTGGAACCGGGGTTGAGCGGGTGTGGGCTGGGCTTGCCGGTTGACCGGGTGCCTGTTGGGTCCGTGCATGAACTGGGCGTCGGTTGAACCTGCGGGTTGAGTGGGTTCGTTCCTCACCATGCCTGTGCGCCTCTGACTTCTCCGGGCTCTCGCCCAAGTTCCGTGTTTTTCGCGGAGGATTGTGGAAAACCCGGAGTAAGGAGCGGATGTCGGGGATGTTGCACGACGGCGCCCAGCAGGACTTCGTCCAACACCGTCCAATACCCTTGCGAGATCGGTCATGCCCCGATGAACCGTGTCGTTGGCGTATCAGCACTGCCGACACCCCCATACACGCGGTGTTAGCGCACAGGCGCTAAAGTAAAGAGCATGAGAGGCGAACGGGTTTCCCCCTTGGCATACATCTTGCTGGTGGTGTGGACCATTGGGATCTGCGTGACTGCCTTCGTGTGGACACCGCGCTTCGCCGTCACTGCCATGGCAGCCAGCTTCGTCGTCTTTGCCTTGCTGCGTGCCACCCTGCCGGGCGGGGTGCTTCCGCATGTACGCGGTCGCGTTTTCGATGTCACCATTTGCATGCTCACCGCCGGGATGCTGCTTTTTCTTTCTCAGTGGGCTAATACGCCGCAGGTGTTCTAACTCTGTCACGCCTTCTGCGCCGAGCGCATTTGAGCGCAAGGGTATGGAGGGGATAAAGCGTATTTGGGCGCAAGGGGTTTGGCAGGGACAATAGGCACGTGGACCCACTCCTGAAAAATGTCTTGTTCGTCCTGCTCTTCACATTGATTGGCGGGCTGTTCTCCGCCTCGGAAATGGCACTCGTCTCGCTGCGCCAGACCCAAATCGACGAGATGGCGAAGAAAGGTGCCGCGGGTGCCACCATTCAGCGACTCACCGCGGACTCGAACCGCTTCCTCTCTGCGGTGCAGGTCGGCGTCACCGTCGCCGGGTTCTTCTCAGCTTCCTTCGGTGCTTCACAAATCGCGCCGGAAGTCGCGCCCCTGTTTCAAAGGGCCGGGATGAGCAGCACGGGCGCGTCCACACTCTCCTTCGTTCTAATCACGATTGCTATCGCCTACCTCTCCATCGTCTTCGGGGAATTGACGCCGAAGCGTATTGCTCTGCAATCGGCTGAATCCATTGCGCTGGTCGCCGCCCGACCGCTTGCGGCCATCACCGCCTTGCTGCGCCCGGTTATCTGGTTCCTCGGTGCCTCCACCAATGTGGTGTTGCGCCTGCTCGGGCGCAATCCGAAAACCCAGAAGGAGGCAATGGGCGTGCGCGAACTACGCGCCTTCGTCGCCAGCCAAGAAACCATCGGCGAGGAAGAACGTGAAATGGTTGTTGACATGCTTTCCGTGGGGGACCGCACGGTGGAAGAAATCATGACGCCACGTACCGAGGTGGACTTCTTCTCCTCTGATATGCCGATTGAACAAGCGCAGCTTGAGGTTTCAAGCCTCGAGCATTCGCGCTATCCGGTACGCCAGGGAACATCCGACGACGACGTGCTCGGCTTTATCCACATCCGAGATCTCATCCACCCGGCGAGCCACGTCAAAACGGTTGGCGACCTCGTTCGTGAAATTCTCTTTTTCCCCACCGGAAAACCAGTGTTGGATGCCTTGACTGAGATGCGCGCCAAACACGCGCATCTCGCCGTTGTGGTCGACGAATACGGTGGAACTGACGGGATTATCACCCTGGAAGACGTGGTGGAGGAATTCGTTGGTGAGATCAACGACGAGTACGACAAAGAATCGCCCGTCGTCGTGCGCCGTGGTGATACGGAACTCATCGACGGACTGGCTGGCAGAGCGGAGGTATTGAAGGCGCTCGGACGCGAGTTGCCGGATGGGCCTTTCGACACTCTCGCCGGGTTTATCGTTGCCCAGCTCGGGCATATGCCGAAAGTTGGGGACCGGGTGACATGGAACGATCTTCAACTAACGGTGACACGCATGGAGGGACGACGCATTGCGCGGGTAAGCGTGACCGAGCGGGAGCCAGAGGAGGCGGAGGAGGACTGATCGACCGGCACTGCGGTGCCGGACGGTGCCGCAGTGCGGGAGAGACGGGCAACGGTCATGGCCGACGGGAGACGAAAAGGCGGCGACTCCCGGAATCAAGTAGTCTTCTTGGTGGCGAGAACTATTCAGAAGGGAAAGAACGCAATGACAAAGATCAAAGTTGCAGGTCCCGTCGTTGAACTAGAAGGCGACGAGATGACGCGGGTCATCTGGCAGGATATCCGGGAGCGGCTTATCCTTCCTTACCTTGATGTCGATCTGCGCCGCTACGATCTTTCCATTCAGAACCGTGACGCCACCGACGACCAGGTGACCGTCGACGCCGCCCACGCCATTGCCGAGCATCATGTTGGCGTCAAATGCGCCACCATCACCCCGGACGAGGCGCGGGTGGAGGAGTTCGGGCTGAAGAAGATGTGGAAAAGCCCGAATGGCACGATCCGCAACATCCTCGGCGGAGTCGTGTTCCGCGAGCCCATTATCATGTCGAATGTGCCGCGCCTTGTGCCGCACTGGAAGAAGCCGATTGTCATCGGCCGCCATGCCCATGCCGACCAGTACAAGGCCGCAGACTTCAAGGTGCCCGGCGTCGGCACCGTAACCATCTCCTACGTTCCCGACAACGGTGGCGAGCCCATTGAGATGGAGGTGTGCCGAATGCCAGAAGGTGGCGGCATCGCCATGGGGATGTACAACTTTAATGAGTCCATCCGCGACTTCGCTCGCGCCTCCTTCAACTACGCGCTGCAGCGCAACTATCCCGTCTATCTCTCGACGAAGAACACCATACTCAAGGCGTACGACGGCGCCTTCAAGGACATCTTCGCCGAGGTGTTCGCCACCGAGTACAAGGAGCGTTTCGACGCCGTGGGCCTTACCTATGAGCATCGACTCATCGACGATATGGTGGCTTCAGCCTTGAAGTGGGAGGGCGGCTACCTGTGGGCATGTAAGAACTACGACGGCGACGTCGAATCCGATATCGTCGCACAGGGCTTCGGCTCGCTCGGGCTGATGACATCCGTTCTTATGACCCCGGACGGTCAGACGGTGGAAGCCGAAGCCGCGCATGGCACGGTGACCCGCCACTACCGCCTACACCAGCAAGGGCAGCCGACCTCTACCAACCCGATCGCCTCGATCTACGCGTGGACAGGCGGACTGAAGCATCGCGGCGTTCTCGACGGCACACCGGAGGTCACCGGCTTCGCCACCACACTGGAAGACGTTATTGTACAAACCGTCGAAAGCGGCAAGATGACCAAGGATCTCGCGCTGCTTATCGGCGCCGAGCAGGAATGGCTCACTACCGAAGAGTTCATGGATGTGCTCGATACGAACCTACGCGCACGCATCAGTATCAACTGACGCATAGGTTTCGCCGCCTACAGTTTGCTCGTCGCGGTAATTCTCCGACGGCGCAGCAGAAAGGATATGTATGAATGCGCTCAAACGCGCCGGTATTCTCCCCTGGGTTTTAGGAGCAATTGTTCTGGGAGTCACCTTCGGACTTTTCCTGCCCCTGCCCGTGGCGCGAGTATTCTTCACCTTTAGCGATATCTTCGCGCAGTTTCTCAACTTTGCTATTCCACTGATTATTGTGGGCTTGGTGGTGCCGGCTATCGCCGACCTGGGTAAGGGAGCGGGCAAGTGGCTGACGGTGACAGCTGCGATCGCCTACGGCTCAACACTCTTCGCCGGTTTTCTCACCTACGCCGTGTGTGCCGCCGTGTACCCGAGTCTGCTCTCTACCGGCGGGCTAGCCGCCGTGGAGGACCCCTCAGATACCGCCTATTCCGGGTATTTCACAATCGAGATTCCACCGGCTTTCGGCGTGATGACTGCGCTGGTGATTGCCTTTGTACTGGGGATCGGCCTGTCTTTGGCACCACGTGGGGTGCTGCGTAAGGGATTCCTCGAGTTTCGCGTGATCGTCACCGGTCTGATCTCGAAGGTGATCGTGCCGCTTCTTCCGCTGCATATCTTCGGTATCTTCCTCAATCTGACGGAGGCCGGTGCAGTGGCGTCCATTATCCGCGTGCTGCTGCGCGTGGTGGTACTGGTTCTTTTGCTCGAGGTAGTTATCCTGTTGGCCCAGTTCTGCCTGGCAGGCGGTATCGCGAAGAAGAACCCTTTGAAGGCACTGGTGACGATGTTGCCGGCCTATTTCACGGCGTTGGGAACGTCGTCGTCGGCGGCGACAATTCCGGTGACCCTGCGTCAGACGCGGAAGAACGGAGTGTCACAACCGGTTGCGAATTTCACCGTGCCACTGTGCGCCACGATTCACCTGGCCGGATCGACGTCGAAGATCGCCGCCTTTGCCCTGGCAATTATTTCCGTCAATCACTTGCCGGTTAGTACGGGGCAGATGGTCGGGTTCATTTTCATGCTCGGTGTGACCATGATCGCCGCCCCTGGCGTGCCGGGTGGAGCCATTATGGCTGCCACCGGCATCCTGGCTTCTATGCTCGGATTCAATGATGCCAACGTGGGTCTGATGATTGCGACGTACGTGGCCCTTGATTCCTTCGGCACCGCCACCAACGTAACCGGGGACGGGGCAATAGCCTTGATTGTGGAGCGCTTGGCCGGGCCACGTATCGGTGAAGTGAATGAAAACGTGAAGGGTTTCGACGGGCACCGGACCTTCGACCCCGAGGCCTATTTGGATGAGGTCAGCAAGGCCTGAATCGTTCCGATAGTTGAGGTATCTGATATCTGGAGCGCTCCGATAGCCGCTGCGTCCGGACGCCGCACATGCCGTCGGTTGGGTTCGGGCTTAACACCTGTCCGGTCCGGACCCAACCGGTGGATGAGGGCTTACATCGCCTCAACGTCCGGGCTAACATCCGCCCAGCCCGGACTTCGCAAAAGAAGTCTTTAACCCTCGAAGATGTCCAGCGGTTGCAGCGGCTCGGTGTAGTTCTTGTCGGCCACTGTGTACAGAACCGAATATAGGTTCAGCCACCACGGGTCATAGGGGAGGCGAGTGGCCATATCGATCTGTTCATCCATATGCGAGAGAGGATAGGTCTGCACGGTCCCGTCCGCCATACCCACGTGAGCCCCGCGGTGGCGCCCGGTGTGCAATTGCCGCTCCAGCTCATCAATGGCGTAGGTTGTTAGGCGCACGGCGAGTGTCCGATCAAAAGGTGAGGGATTTCCGCCCTGCTGCATATGACCGAGGATGGCTGGCCGCACGTCGAACAGGCCATGCCCCTCTTCCTGGAAGACACGAGTGAGTAGATCGGTGGTGTAATACTCCGAGGCCTGCTCGCATCGGACCACCAGGTACAGCTCGCGGCCCGCCTTGAAGCTTTCGACCATGCGCTGCGTATCCGCGGAGAGTTGCGCCAACGTAATGCCACGCTCGTACAAATACACCTGCTCCGCCCCGGAGGAGATACCGCTCATAAGCGCGAGGAACCCGCACTTGCGCCCCATTGTTTCGGCGACGAAGCAGCGGCGGGAGGCACTTGCGGACTGCTTGATACGGTCGAGCACTTCCGTATTGTTATTCAGGGCCGTATCGGCGCCGATTGACAGCTCGGAGCCGGGCAGATTGTTATCAATGGAGGCTGGAACGCAGACGAAGGGAATGTTGAAGGCCGGGAAGCGGTCACGTTCGCGCAGCAGGCGCCAGATGGACTCGTAGCCGGCGAAGCCTCCGATCATTAAGATGGCGTCGATGCGATGCTCTTCGATGGCGCGACCGAGTGCGTAGTACTGTTCTACAGCGGGTCCGGTGCGCCGCGTTCCCAGCGCCGCGCCTCCCGCGCCCACCCAAGAATCGACATCGCCCCAGGTCAGTTCATGCACGTCGCCGTCGATCAGCCCGGGGAAGCCACCGTTAACACCCAGCATGGTGAAGCCACGGTCGACGCCCAGTCTCACCGCAGCTCGCGCCGCAGTATTCATACCGGGAGCGAGACCGCCGGCATGCATGATGGCAACGCGAGCGCCGCTCCCGGCTCCGTGCCGTGTTGGCACCGGGGAGGATATCGTCTCGAAGATATCAATCATTTGCCGGTAGCCGACGCCACGTGAGTCGACCGCCGCATCGTAATCGCCGTCCTTCAGGTAGCCCTTCACCGCGCGTGTATCGGCGACGGCTTGGTGTAGAGGTCGGCGTGTGATGCGGTTGCGGTTTGTTGCGATGATGCACGGCTCGGCCTCGTCGTCGGCGCGGACAGCTTCCAGAGCCGCTGTGTATCCCAGCAGGGTCGGCATCCACCGGTCATAGGCCGAGGGCGTGCCGCCGCGTTGCACGTGGCCGAGGGCGGTGATACGCGCCTCTTCGCCAAGCCCGTCCGCCAAGACGTCGCGCACCTGCGTGGCGGTAATGGGCAGACCGGCACGGTCCTGGGCGCCTTCGGCAACCACAATAATGGAGTCGCGGCGTCCCGCCGCCCGCCCGGTGCGCAGTTTCTCGCACAATTGCTCTTCCCATCCCGGCGCGGGAGGAAGTTCCGGGATGAAAACGTAGTCACACCCGCCGGCAATGGCGCTCATCAGTGCCAGATAACCGCAGCGCCTGCCCATCACCTCGATAATGAAGGTGCGCTGGTGTGATGCGGCGGTGGAGGAAATAGCGTCAATCGCGTCGACAATGCGATGTAATGCGGAGTCAGTTCCAACGGTCATATCCGATCCGACCAGATCGTTATCAATCGAACCGACGACGCCGACTAGGTGCAAGCGTGGATGTGCCGCTGCCACCTCGGGGGTAATCTCGCCGCGTTCCACGAGTTCAGCCAGCAATTCCGGCCAGAGGGAACGCAGTTCGGCCGCCCCGGTGAGCGTACCGTCTCCACCAATGGCAACGACGCGGTCTATGCCGAGTGCGGCGAGATTTCGGACCGCAGCTCGCATACCCTCGCGAGTACGGAACGCTTCGCTGCGAGCGGTACCAATACGCGTCCCGCCCTGGTTGAGAATGTTGGAGACATCAGACCAACCGGTTTCGCGGATGAGATCGCCGCCTTCGACGGCGCCTTTCCACCCTTCATAGATGGCATAGGGAACGGCACCGGCGTGGATAGTTGTGCGCACGACGGCGCGCACAACTGCATTCATCCCCGGTGCGTCACCGCCTGATGTCAGGACGGCAATTCTTTGGCGACTATCTGCATTCGAGCTCACACCTCTATTGTGCCCTCTTGCAGCAAGTCTGTGGTGGGAGTCAGGGCCTAATGCGCCTCTGGTGTGAGCCCCTCCAGTCTGCCTTTGTGAGCCCCTCCAGTCCGCCCGGTGTGCGCCCGCTAATCCGCCCCATGCGTCCCTCTTGTCCGTCCATCCACAGGTCGTTTTTTGCAGGATTCTCGATTGTGTCACAATGCGGTTTTGACCGAATATGCGTGAATCCACGGGTTTTACCTAGATGAGGGTTTACGTGACCTGTGCCATTTTTTGCAGACTTGAGGAAATCTGTTGCAGGGACGCGGACGCCCTTTTACTATCGTGCCCATATAGGGCCTACCGCTGCACGTAGCCGTGCTGGGTCCACGACCTGGAGGGAACAATGCACACCCGACGTATAACTGCACTGCTTGGAGCTGGCGCACTGACCGCCAGCGGCCTGATCGCGCTCCCCGGACTGCCGGCGGTGGCCGCAGATGGACCATACTCTCTAGCAGGGGATCTGCAAAGCGAGATTTCCACCTGCGCTGACTGGGATGAGAAGTGTACCGCTACCGAACTGACGGAGACCTCGGAGGGCATCTACGAATTCACTGCCACCGTGCCCGCAGGGTCGTGGGAGTACAAGATTGTCGGCGGACATTCCTGGAACAACTCGTGGGGTAACGGTGACGCTAACATGCCGATCACCGTGGCCGGAGATACACAAGTCACCTTCCAGTTCAACGCCACGACCAACAAGGTGGGAGTGGCGCTGGACCTGGGTGACACGTCTTACACACCCGCGGACGATGCGATTATCGCCGCGCCGGCTTCTCGCGGATCCGGCGAGAATTTCTACTTCGTTCTCACTGATCGTTTTGCCAACGGCGACAGTTCCAATGACACCGGCGGATTGGATAGCGATCCGCTGGTATCGGGGTACGACCCGACGAATAAGGGCTTCTATCAGGGCGGCGATATCGCCGGACTGCGCGAGAGGCTCGATTACATCGAGTCCCTGGGGACAACGGCCATCTGGTTGACGCCTTCCTTCAAGAACCAGCCCGTGCAGGGCAGCGGCAGCGATGCTTCGGCCGGATACCATGGCTACTGGGTGACCGACTTTACGCAGCTTGACCCTCATTTGGGTACCAATGACGAGTTCAAGGCCTTCATCGAGGATGCGCACTCGCGCGGCATCAAGGTGTACTTCGACATCATCGTCAACCACACCGCTGATCTCATCGAGTACGAGGGCGATTCGACGTCGTACGTCTCGCTAGCGGACTCGCCGTACAAGGATGCCGCGGGGCAGACCTTCGACCCGGCCGCAATTGCCGGAACGACCTTCCCAGAGCTTGACGCTGCCACGTCATTCCCCTATGTTCCGCAGCGGCAGGGCGACGTCGTCCCCGCTGAACTCAACGATGTGACGCTTTACCACAACCGTGGCAACTCCACCTGGTCGGGTGAGTCGGTGACCTACGGCGACTTCGACGGGCTGGACGACCTCATGACCGAGAATCCGGTGGTCGAGCAGACCTTTGAAGAGGTGTACAAGGCGTGGATGGACTTCGGGATCGACGGTTTCCGCATCGACACCGCCAAGCATGTGAACTTCCAGTTCTGGAAGGACTGGACTGCGGGGATATCCGAATACGCCGAGGCGACGAATCCAGACTTCTTCACCTTCGGAGAGGTCTACGACAATGCCGCAACCGACCGTGCTCCCTACGTGCGGCAAACCGATATGGGAGCTACCCTCGACTTCGGTTTCCAAGACTCGGTGAAGAACTACGCGAGCGGCTACACGGCGCAGTCACTAGCCGGTACCTTTGCCGCGGACGACTATTTCACGACCGCCACATCCAATGCAGGTGACATGCCGACTTTCTTGGGCAATCATGACATGGGCCGGATCGGATACCTCTTGAATTCCGCCGGGGCGGATCAGCCGGAGACACGAAGCGTACTTGCCCACGAAATCATGTTCCTTACCCGCGGCCAGCCGGTGGTCTACTACGGCGACGAGCAGGGATTCGCGGGAACCGGCAACGACAAGGATGCCCGGCAGTCGCTATTCGCCTCGCAGACCGCCGAATACCGGAACCAACAGCTGCTGGACGGTAGCACCTTCGGTGCCGGTGACCACTACGATCAGACGACGACGCTATACACAACGATTTCTGAAGTTGCCACGCTACGCTCCTCCACACCGGCTTTGCGTGTCGGCGCGCAGATCGAGCTTTACGCGGAGAAGGGCCCCGGAGTCTACGCCTTCTCGCGAGTGGACCGCGACGAGAAGATCGAGTACGTCGTCGCCGTTAACAACGCGACTTCTGCTTCCACGGCGACTTTCACAACGCTGACTCCGGGGGCCTCCTATACCGGGGTATATGGGACTGACGATAGTCTCACGGCCGACGCCGCAGGTCAGGTGACCGTCGCGGTGGCGCCTCTGTCCGCTGTTGTATTCCGGGCTGATCGGCAGGTTGCTGCCGCCGATCAGCAGGGCGTAGTGGTCACGCCGACGGCCGGTGAGGCTCTGACCGTGCAGGCGACCACCTTGGCGGGGCAGAACGTCAGTGAATCCCTGGTTCCGGTAACAGCCACTGTGCAGGATGATCATTGGGCGGAGACGACTTTTGCCTACCGGCTGGTGGGCACAAACGAGTGGACGAGCCTGGGAACGGCAACCGGTGATTCCCCGCGCGTCTTCCACGATGTCAGTGGCCTGAAAGAGGGAACACTCATCGAGTACCGGGCGATCTCGGTGGACGCCGAAGGGAAAGTGGCTGCCAATACCGGCTTCGGCTCGTTGGGTGTGAACCAATCGATTGGTGCGCAGGACTCCGGTAACGATAATACGACCGGCATGGTGAGCATCCCCGGTACGCACCAGCTTGCGCTGGGATGCACGGGCAACTGGCAGCCCGCCTGTGATCAGACCCAGCTGACCGCAGTGGCCGGAACCGACTGGTACAGCGGTACTTTTACCCTGCCGGCCGGTAACTACGAGTACAAGATCGCCCTCGGTGGTAGTTGGGATGTGAACTTTGGTGCGGGGGCCGTGCCAAATGGTGCGAATGTGGCTTACACGGTGGCCGCCGAGGGCCCGGTCACTTTCTATTACAACGCGAAGACTCACGAGTTCTTCAATACCGCCGAGCATCCGCCCTACACGGTGCCGGGCAATTTCAATGCGGCCGTGGGCTGTGCGCAGGACTGGGATCCTGCCTGCCTGGCAACACTGATGACGGATCCAGATGGGGACGGCATCTTCACCTTCTCCACGACGCGGCTTCCCGCCACGCCAATCGAGGCAAAGGTCTCCGAATCGCTGAGTTGGGATGTCGCCTATGGCCGAGATGGAAACGGAGCCGGTGGTTCTCCGAATTACCAGTTCGACGCGGTTCCTGCCGGTAAGCTCGCCGTGTTCACCTACAATCCCTCCACCCATATCCTCACACTTGAGGTAACCGATATACCGGTGGTGGGTGACGGGCAGGCCATCGGCTACTGGTTGGATGAGGAGACCCTCGCCTGGCCGGCCGATGTGGCCACCGATGGCGCCACCTACACGCTCTACTATGCGAAAAATGGGGGAATAACACGCCAGGGTGCCGACGTCTCGGGAGCTGACGGTAGTGTTGCCCTGCAGGTCAAGGCCGGAGGGTTGACAAGCGAACAGAAGGAACAGGATCCCTATCTGACCGCGAAATATACCTCGGCCCGCAAGGACTATGTGGCACTCACGCCCGAGGAACCGCTGGATAGAGACCTTATCGAGACCATTCTGACCGGTGAGATAGAGGTGTTGCAGGCCGATGCCAACGGCAATCCGGTTGCATTCACATCCCTGCAGACCGCACGCGTCCTCGATGCCCTTTACGCGCAGAAGGCCGCGCAGCGCGAGCAGGGAGTCTCCTTCCAGGGAAAGACGCCAACGCTTTCTCTCTGGGCACCGACGGCGCAGTCGGTAACACTGCGTCTGTATGACGATCTTTCCGCCGAGGGTGAGCCGCAGGAGCTGCCCATGGAGCGGCAGAGTGACGGATCCTGGACGATTACGGGTGAGGCTTCTTGGGCCAACCGGGCATATCTGTATGACGTGGAGGTATATGTTCCTCCGACGGCAATCACCGCCGGTGACGAGGCGCAGGAGGCCATCGCCGGCACAGTGGTTCATAACATTGTCACCGACCCCAACTCGGTGGGCCTGACGACCGACTCCAAGCAGTCCGTTATCGTGAACCTGGACGATCCGGAGGCCATGCCGGAGGTGTGGAGCGATACGGCGTCGCCGGTTATTGCCCAGTTCTCGGACCGTGCCATCCTCGAAATGCACGTGCGTGACTTCTCAATCGCGGATGAAACAGTTCCGGAGGCTCTACGCGGAACCTACGGAGCATTCGGCGTGTCCGATTCCGACGGGATGAAGGAGCTGCGGGAGCTATCAGATGCCGGAATGAACACCATCCATCTGCTTCCGACCTACGACATCGCCTCCATTCCGGAAGACAGGTCCGCGCAGGAAATCCCTCAGGTGCCAGAGGCCGCTGCCGATTCCTCCGAGCAACAAGAGGCCGTGATGGCCGTTGCCGACCAGGACGGATACAACTGGGGTTACGATCCCTTCCACTACACGACGCCGGAGGGATCCTACGCCAGTGACGGCAACCAGGATGGTGCTGCGCGCACTGCGGAATACCGCTCAATGGTGGGGCATCTGCACGCAGCCGGTTACCAGGTGGTGCTCGATGAGGTGTTCAACCACACCTATGCCTGCGGGCAGGATGAGACTTCGGTGTTCGAGAAGATCGTCCCCGGTTACTACCATCGGCTGGGCTATGCGGGGCAGACCCTGAACAGCCCGTGCTGTGCCGAATATGCGACCGAACATGCCATGGCGGAGGATCTCATGATCGATTCGCTGGTGACATGGGCGAAGGAATACAAGGTGGACGGCTTCCGTTTCGACCTCATGGAGTTCAACTCCGTGCAGTCCATGCAGAAGATCCGCGCTGCCCTTGATGAACTAACCCTGGCCGAAGATGGTGTGGACGGGAAGTCCATGTACCTGTACGGCGAGGGGTGGGCATTCGGCACCACCGCCGACGGTTCGCGGTTCGAGCCCTCCATCCAGGGTAGGCTCGGCGGCACCGGGATCGGAACCTTCAATGATCGCCTGCGCGACGCAGTGCATGGCGCCCAATCCGACGGTAAGAATGACACCCAGGGCTTCGGCAACGGCTTGTATACCGATCCGAACGGCATTGCCGGTGGTGACGCCGACCAGTTGCGCTTCTACACCGACACGATCCGAATCGGTCTGGCCGGTAATCTGAGCGATTTCACTATCACTGCCGCGGACGGGACCGAAAAGACCGGCGCCGAGATAACCTTCAACGGTGCCAGTGTTGGGTATGCCACCCAGCCGTATGAGTCGGTGAACTACGTTGACGCACACGATAATGAGACACTCTACGATCTCAACGTGTGGAAGATGCCGATGGGCTCCAGCATGGAGGACCGGGTGCGAATGAACACGCTGTCCCTGGCCACGGTTACCCTCGGACAGTCGCCCGTGTTCTGGCATGGCGGCACCGATCTATTGCGTAGTAAGTCACTGGACCGTAACTCCTACAACTCCGGTGACTGGTTCAATGCGATTGATTGGTCGGGGCAGACGAGTAACTTCGGCGTCGGCTTGCCTCCGGCACGCGATAATTCTCCGCGGTGGGACGCCATGCGGCCGTACCTTTCCAACGCGAATCTGGTGCCGGATGCGGCCGCCATGACGGCGTCGCATGAGCAGGCACTTGATCTGCTCCGCCTGCGTTCCAGTTCGGAGCTATTCACCTTGGACGACGCCGATCTGATTAAGGAGAAGGTGTCCTTCCCGAACGCCGGCCCCAATGCGACGCCCGGCCTGCTTGTAATGCGTATCGATGACACTGCGGGTGCCGATATCGATCCCGAACGTGATGGTCTGCTGGTTGTCTTTAATGCCTCGCCCAACGCGATCACGGAGGCGATCAATGGCATGGAGGGTACTGACCTCACACTGTCACAGATCCAACAGGATGGTGGTGACGAGGTCGTCAAGCAGACCGTGTGGGATAACGGCACAGTCACCATCCCCGGTCGCACCGTGGCGGTTCTTGAACAGAAGCAGACCGTCAACGGCTGCGAGGCCGAGGGGAACTGCACCTTCTTCTTGAGTTCTGAGGACCTCTCGATTACCGACATCATGTTCCACTTCGTAGAGGATGGCACACCTATTGCGGGAGACTGGGACGGTGACGGTAGCGACGAGGTCGGGTTCCGGATCGCTGGCAGCAACGAGTTCGTGCTGCGTGGCGACGACGGCGAATTGACACGCTTCCGTTTCGGGCGCAGCGGTGACGACGTGTTGGTCGGTGACTGGAACGGTGACGGGCGCGATACCATCTCCGTTCGCCGAGGTGCCACGATCTACATCAACAATGCGCTCAGCGGGGGAGCTGCCGAACAGAGCTTTATTTTCGGCCGCACTAGCGATGAGATTCTTGCCGGTGACTGGGACGGCGATGGGAAGGATACCGTTGCCGTGCGGCGAGCCAATGCATTCTATCTGCGCAACAGCCTGCAGGGCGGTAACGCTGACTGGAGTTACCACTACGGTCGGGCTGCCGACGAGGTGTTGGTGGGCAACTGGGACGGTGCCAGCGATGGCCCATGGGTGGCCGACACGGTTGCCCTGCGTCGCGGCAATCAGTACTACATCGCCAATTCCGCCGATGGTGGCCCCGCGGATGACGTCGTCGTCTACGGGGAGCCTTCGGATACCCCTCTCGCTGGTGACTGGAATGGCAACGGGACCGACACGCTCGGCGTCTACCGAAAATAGGTGTGTGCCTAACGGTTAAGACGTAGGAGGTGCGAGCCGGGCAATCGCCGGTGGCAGTGTGGTTCAGCCTGCCACCGGCGATTTGTATGCGAGGCGTTTACCCGTGGGGCTGCCGAGGGCGCCAATGCCGGATAGAATGGCTAGCGTGCCTGGCTATTACAACGACTGCCAGCCAGCCCGGATACCGACCAGATTGAGGATTGAGAATGAGCTCTCCGATTGACCCCACCCAGACTGCCGCCTGGCAGCGCCTCACCGAACTTGCGGCGTCTTACCGCCCCGATTTCCGCGCCGCATTCGCGGCCGATAGCCAGCGGGCGGAACGTTACAGTTTCACCGCCGCCGATCTGCATGTTGATCTTTCCAAGAACTACCTTGATGAGGAGGTCCTCTCCGCGCTGCTCGAACTGGCCGAGCAAGTCGGGGTGGAAAGCCGTCGCGATGCCATGTATGCCGGCGAACATATCAACGTCACTGAAGATCGGGCGGTGCTGCACACCGCACTACGGCGGCCGCGCACTGACCAGTTGGTTGTTGACGGGCAGGACGTTATTGCGGACGTTCACGGCGTACTCGATGCGATCTATTCATTCGCCCGGCGAATCCGCTCCGGCGAGTGGACCGGCGTAACGGGTAAGCCGCTGACAACCATCATCAATGTGGGGATCGGAGGCTCCGATCTCGGGCCGGTTATGACCTACGAGGCCCTCAAGCCCTACGTGCAGGAAGGGCTAGAGTGCCGATTCATCTCCAACATTGATCCGACAGATGTGGGGGAGACCCTCAAGGGCGTTGATCCGGAGACCGTTCTTTTCATCGTTGCCTCCAAGACGTTCACCACGCTGGAAACCATTACGAATGCCAAGGCGTGCCGCAGTTGGTTGCTGGAGCAACTCGCGGCGCGCGGTATTAGCGCCGACGACGCCGTCGCCCGGCACTTCGTCGCCGTATCCACGAACCTGGAGAAGGTGGCCGAGTTCGGCATCGATCCCGCCAACGCGTTCGGATTCTGGAACTGGGTGGGCGGACGCTATTCCGTGGACTCCGCTGTTGGAACCTCCCTCGCCATTGCCATCGGGCCGGAGAACTTCGCGGATTTCCTCGCCGGATTCCACGCCATGGACCTGCATTTCGCGCAAGCGCAGGCGGCGGAGAACGTGCCGCTGCTCATGGGGCTGCTCGGAGTGTGGTACTCCAACTTCCATGGGGCGGGCACACACGCCGTTCTGCCGTACTCGCAGTACCTGCATCGATTCCCCGCCTACCTGCAGCAGTTGACCATGGAGTCCAACGGCAAGCGGGTGCGCTGGGATGGTAGCGATGTAACGACGACGACCGGTGAGGTCTTCTGGGGCGAACCGGGCACCAATGGGCAGCACGCCTTCTATCAGCTGATTCACCAAGGCACGCAGCTCATTCCCGCCGACTTCATTGCCTTCGCCAACCCGACGTACGCGCTGCGGGACGGTGATTCCGATCAGCATGAGCTCTTCCTCGGTAATTTCTTCGCCCAGACGAAGGCGCTTGCCTTTGGGAAGACCGCCGACGAAGTCCGGGCGGAGGGCACCCCGGAGGAGATCGTCACCGCGCGTGTCTTCACCGGCAACAAGCCGACGACGTCGATTATGGCCCCGGCATTGACTCCGGCAGTGCTCGGCCAACTCATTGCCCTGTATGAGCACATCGTGTTCGTGGAGGGCTGCGTATGGGGTATCGATTCGTTCGACCAGTGGGGGGTGGAGCTCGGCAAGCAAATGGCGAAAGATCTGGCTCCGGCGATTGCCGGCGACACCGCCGCACTCGCCGAGCAGGACTCGTCAACGGCCGGTCTGATCGCCTACTACCGCGCGCATCGCAAATAAGGGAATCTCTGTGTGCGGAGTGCCGCTGGTGAAGACTCATAGGAGGCCCCAGTGGCGCGGCAGGATCCTACTGCTGAAACGCTGCGACTATTCGCATGCCCCGCGTGGCTCGGGGTATCGCCGCAGTGAGAATCGGGCTATTTCCGCCTGCAGTTCTGCGCAGAGGCGTGCCCCCTACCGCCTGCGGTGAGAATCCACATGCCGGTGCCCGCGGTCTTCTAGGTCTAAGGTGCCCGGACTAAATTAACCCCGCCGCATATGCTGGGATAGTCCGGGCATAGACCCCTCTTTTCTGGGCGGAGAGCCCGTTACGACAACCTACGAAGGAGAAATCCATGGCGAAAACGCCAGTCACTGTTACCGTTACCGGAGCGGCCGGAAATATCGGCTACGCTCTGCTTTTCCGCATCGCTTCCGGAGCCCTGTTGGGGCCGGACACTGCGGTTCGTTTGAACCTTCTGGAGATTCCGCAGGCGGTGAAGGCAGCCGAAGGAACGGCCATGGAGCTGAATGACGCCGCCTTCTCGCTGCTTGATTCCGTGAACGTGTACGACTCGGCCGACGCCGCCTTTGAGGGCGCGAATGTGGCGCTGCTGGTTGGAGCTCGTCCGCGTACACAGGGCATGGAACGAGCCGATCTGCTCGAAGCCAATGGCGGCATCTTCGGACCGCAGGGCAAGGCAATCAATGATCATGCCGCCGACGATGTTCGCGTTCTTGTGGTTGGAAACCCGGCCAATACGAACGCCGTCATTGCTATGAGCTCCGCTCCGGATGTGCCGAAGAGCCGCTTTACCGCCATGATGCGACTCGACCATAACCGCGCCATCTCCCAGTTGGCAGAGAAGACTGGGGCGAAGGTCAGCGATATTCGCAAGATGGTGGTCTGGGGTAATCATTCAGCTGACCAGTACCCGGATGTCTCTTACGCGACGGTGAGCGGCAAGCCCGCGGGTGAACTGGTGGACGCCGAGTGGCTGGAAAGCTACTTCGTTCCCACAGTTGCCAAGCGCGGAGCGGCGATTATCGAGGCGCGGGGAGCCTCGTCGGCGGCTTCTGCGGCCTCGGCTGCCATTGACCACGTGTACAGCTGGGTCAATGGCGTTCCGGAAGGTGACTGGGTGACTTCGGGAGTGTACAGCGACGGTTCGCACTACGGTGTGCCAGAAGGGCTGATCTTCGGATTCCCCTGCGTTTCGGTGGATGGCGAGTGGCAGATCGTTGATGACCTGGAGATCTCCGAGCGCACACGCGCTGGGATCGACCACAACGTTAAGGCCGCACAAGAAGAGCTGGAGGCCGTGCGCGCACTCGGTTTGATCTGAGTCGCGTGGAGCGAAGAACGGCCACTATCTTGGCCGTGATGCGGGATACCGTCCCGGTGGTGATGCAGGCGCGGTGGCGCCGCGCATTGCCCCCATCGCAGCGGTAGGTGCTCATATGCCCGCCCGAGCGTTGTCTCGGGCGGGCACTCGCATGTGGCCTCGTGGCGAGGCTAGATGTTGCACCCGTCGCCCGCCGCGTGTGGCTCGCCTGCCGCGTGTGGCAGGCAACGATGGGCCCTACCAGTCTTTCACGCTGCCGTCGAAGCCACGTTTGGCGGCGTTGCTGCCCCGGCTGTACGCCAGAGCCTGCCCGGGCAGTGGCGAGGCTGAGCGCAGTCGTGGCTTCCTTGTGAAATCGACCGTCGCCCGCTTGTGCAGTTGCAAGGCGGCGACTGCGCGTGCTTGTCGTGGCGGAGGGGACTGCACGCCCGGGTGTGGAGGGGCGGTGTACTCCCGCTTCAGACACCGCCACCTCCGCCGTTTGCCCACACCGGCGCCTGCCTACACTGGCTGTAGCGGGGTGGCGGAGCGAAACCGAGTGATTCCGACGGTCACCCGTCCGTTGTTGCTCGAGATTCTCCGGTTTATCTTCCATTCTCCGGGTTTTTCGCGGAAAACTGCGTAAAACCCGGAGAATTTGGATAGATGGGACAGGCTCGAAGGGGGCGATGAGCCGTACTTTGCACAGACGCGGGTAGGGTCGCTGGCATGGCCGATCCAACGAACCCGGGGTCACGGAATACTTCGTGCACAGGTGGAATCCGATTGCGGCGTCATGTCTCAGGCGTTTTGAGGAGAGCTTGCACACAACACTGCCGCTCCTTGCGCGGGGTCGCACCGGCAGTAAGCGCGTAGTACTCAAGCAGTTCCGAGCGTGGGATGCTGCGGGGCCCCACCCGCGCCAAAGATGCGCTTTTCAGCAGTGGCGCGGCGCAGAATCCATACCACTCCATAGGCGGCTGTTGCGAATCAGGCGATGGTATTGCCATGCCGCTTGCGCCGTTTGCCGTGGGCGAATGGGAACGCTTTGGCGCGCTGTTGGGAACAACACACCGCACGCTAGTTACTGTACGGTAGGGTAACTTACGATAACGTAAGTGTAACGGTGTGGGTGATGTCCGCGCAGAGAGAGTGCCGAGAGACGGCGCGAAAGGATGGCGAAATGGGCGAACTGAGTGCATGGGACCAAGCGGGACAACCGGAGGCGAGTCTGCCCCCGGCGCGCTTTCCACTCACTGGTGCACAGGCCGCCGTCTTATTCCACACCGAACTCACCGGATCCACTCAGGACGACTTAACTGCTTTGTGGGAAGCGGGCCGCATCCCGGATTTCACCGTAATGGTCGCCGACGACCAGACGGCCGGGCGAGGCCGCTCCGGCAGACGTTGGTTCTCGGCAGCCGGTCGTTCACTCCTGGTCTCCGTATTGGTGGAGGTTCCGGAGAGCATTGAAGAGCATGTCGCCTTACTGACCCTCATCGGTGCGGCAGCGGCCCGCAGCGCCATCAACATGTGCACAGGTAGAGACGCCGCACTGTTGTCATGGCCCAACGACGTCGTCGTCCGTGTACCGGAACCACGGAAGGTAGCCGGAGTCCTCGGTGAGTTCTGCGGTCGACGCGACGGCAAGATCGCCTGCGTTATCGGACTGGGCGCCAACCTGTCGCTGGAGGCCGAAGAGCTTCCCACTCCTACCTCGGCCTCGCTGGCAACCGCCGGGCTGCCAGTACCAACGCGGGACGAGCTGGCGGCTGCCTGGTTGCGCGGCCTACGCGAACGTATCGACGCCTTGATCGATACGGGAGACCCCGTCGCTTCCGGTCTGATCGAGGAGGCCAATGCCTGCTGCGAAACGCTGCGTCCAGGCGTCACGGTGGGGCGTCCACGCGCCACACCGCTGAACGGAACCGGACGTGCCATCCTGGCGGATGGGTCGCTCGACATGGTCACCGACGACGGGCCGGTGGTCGTCACCTCCGGCGAAGTCTCCCTGCTGGGACGAATGGAGCGTGCGGCATCGCCCGAGCAGCATACGCCGCCCATCGGCCAACGCGTTCCCCGGCATCACAAAGCAATCCAATGGTCTCAATCGAGTCGCGGCAAGGAGTCCTGAGTGTCAATTTCCCGTATTCTCATCGCCAATCGTTCGGAAATCGCCCTGCGGGTGATTCGCACCGCCGCCGATATGGGTATCGAATCGGTGGCCGTGTATTCCGACGGTGACCGTGGTGCGCAATTCGTCCGCCAGGCGGATTCTGCCTATGCCCTCGGAGGTACGGCATACGCCGAAAGCTACATGAACGGCGACAAACTCATAGATGCGGCCAAGCAGGCCGGTGCTGATGCCGTACATCCCGGATACGGGTTCCTCTCCGAGATCCCTGAATTCGCCTCCGCCGTCCAAGAGGCCGGCTTGACCTGGATCGGCCCGGCTCCGGATGTTCTGACCCGCCTCGGCGACAAGATCCAGGCCCGGCGCCTGGCCGAATCGGTGGACGTCAGCCCGGTTCCCGGCATCTCCGATCCGGTCTCCGGGCGGGAATCCGTTGCCGCATTCATAGCCGAGCACGGGTATCCGATTGTTACCAAGAAGGCCGACGGCGGCGGCGGCCGCGGCATCACCATCATTGAATCCGATGCGGATCTGGACCTCTTCTTCGCCGCTCACGGCACCGAGGCGGAAGGCTTCTTCGTGGAGCGCTTCATCCGCACCGCCCGGCACGTAGAAACACAGTGCGCACGGGATTCCCACGGCAACTTCGCCGTTATCTCAACGCGTGACTGCTCGGTGCAGCGCCGAAACCAAAAGCTCATCGAGGAAGCCCCCGCCCCCGGGTTGGGAGAGGAGACGGTGGCGACGCTGGTGGAGTGGTCGCATCGGCTCTTCGACGCCGTCGGGTACGTGGGGCTGGGAACATGTGAGTTCCTGGTCGAACCGGATGGGCGCGTGAACTTCCTCGAAGTCAACCCGCGCCTGCAGGTGGAGCACACGGTATCCGAGGAAGTCACCGGCCTCGACCTCGTTGCGGAGCAGATCCGAATTGCCTCCGGGCAGGAGTTATCGCAGGTGCCGACGCCGCGCGCTCATTCCTTCGAGTTCCGTATAACCTGCGAGGACCCGCGCCGTGGTCTGGTTCCGTCCACCGGCACTATTACGCGCCTGCGCTGGCCCCTCGGGCACGGGGTACGGATCGAATCGGGTGTCACGGAGGGCGATGCGGTCACCGCCGATTTCGACCCCATGCTGGCCAAGCTCATTGTGACGGCACCGACGCGTGAGGCCGCAATTGCCCGCTCCCGCCGAGTACTCGATGAATTGGTGCTGGAGGGCGTGCAAACCCCTGCCCGGCTGTACAGCGAAGTTATCGCCATGCCGGAGTTCGCGGGCGCCGCGCCGTCGACCCGCTGGTTTGAAGAAGAGGTGCTGCCGGGATACATCGCCCCGGCCGATGCCTCGGCAGGCGTCGCGGTGGATAACGCGCCAGCGGTGGCCGCTGCACCGGTGGAGGAACGTGCCAGTTTCGTCATCGAGGTGAATGGCCGACGCATGGAGCTGACCGTTCCTCGCTCAATGTTCAACACCGGCGGGCATTCGCGCACGCAGCAACCGTTGCGCAGCGCCAACCGTGCTCGCGCCGACGCGCGCAGCGGTGAGCTTGTGGATGCCGACGGCATGGTCAATTCACAGATCCAGGCCATTGTGGTACGCGTATGCGTCGAGGTCGGTGCCTCGGTCAACCGCGGCGATCTCCTCGTGGTCCTCGAGTCCATGAAGATGGAGAGCTACGTGCATGCCCCTTACGACGGTACTGTCACTGAAATCGCCGTGAGTGGTGGTCAAAACGTGTCCGCTTACCAGCCGCTTGTGCGTGTGGCGCGCAAGCAGGAAGGAGAATAATCATGACACTCACCAGTTTGCGTGGCCTGCCAGACGAGTCGCAGACCATTGACTCCACATCGCGTGTTATCAATCGAGCCGACTTTGCCGCCTACCAGCAGAGTCTCGCGGAAGGCGCCGAGGAGAAAGCGCGAAAGCGCCAGCATGCCAAGGAGAAAAACACCGCGCGGGAGCGTATCGGTCTGTTGCTCGACCCCGAGTCTTTCACCGAAATAGGGCAGTTCGTCGGCGGTAACATGGCCGAGGGCTTCACCGGGGCAGCGGTGGTGACCGGTATCGGAACCGTCGGGGGAGAACCGGTCGCGGTTTATGCACAGGACTTCTCGATCTCCGGCGGAACGCTCGGCCAGGCCGAGGGAGACAAAATCATCTCCCTCATGGACAAGGCGTTAGAGCTACGCATCCCGATCGTCGCCATGCTCGATTCGGGTGGCGCCCGCATCCAGGAGGGCGTGGTGGCACTGAGCCAGTACGGTCGTATCTTCCGAAAGACATGCGAGGCATCCGGTGTGATTCCGCAGGTCTCGGTGATCCTTGGGCCGTGTGCCGGCGGTGCCGTCTACTGCCCGGCCCTGACGGATTTCATTGTGATGACACGCGATCATTCGCATATGTTCGTCACCGGCCCCGACGTAGTGCGGGCCACAACGGGCGAAGATGTCAGCTTCGAAGACCTGGGTGGCGCACAGGTGCACAACTTCCAGTCTGGCGTGGCTCACTACCTCGCCGAGGATGAGGCGGACGCCCTGGACTACACGCGTACGCTGCTCACTTATCTGCCGCAGAATTGCGATGCACCTACCCGCCACTGGGATTACACGGACGGGCCACAGGCTGCCGTCGACGCAGCCGGGCTGGCCGGTTTGGTTCCCGAGTCCTCCAAGCAGCCATACGACATGGTGGAAGTGATACGCCACCTGGTCGATTACGGTGAATTCGTCCAGGTGCAGGAGTATTTCGCCCCCTCTATCGTCGTCGGCTTCGCGGCACTGGCGGGAGAATCCATCGGAATCGTTGCGAACCAGCCACTGCACGAGGCGGGCACGCTTGACGTTGATGCCTCGGAGAAGGCGGGCCGCTTCGTCCAGTTCTGCGACGCCTTCAACGTTCCCGTCGTCACGCTGGTGGACGTGCCGGGTTACCGGCCCGGCACCGAGCAGGAACAAGCGGGCATCATCCGCCGCGGTGCCAAGCTGATCTGGGCGTACGCGAACGCCTCAGTCCCGCTCGTTACAGTCGTGCTCCGCAAGGCGTACGGTGGTGCGTACATCGTTATGGGATCCAAGGCAATCGGTGGAGACATGAACTTCGCCTGGCCGGGCGCCGAGATTGCCGTATTGGGCGCCGACGGCGCGGTGGCGATCACCGGA
The DNA here is from genome assembly GCF_003957265.1 of Actinobaculum sp. 352. Taxonomy (NCBI): domain Bacteria; kingdom Bacillati; phylum Actinomycetota; class Actinomycetes; order Actinomycetales; family Actinomycetaceae; genus Actinobaculum; species Actinobaculum sp. 352. Next base: position 154,445 of record NZ_RQSN01000001.1, read on the forward strand.
CGGCGGCAACTCAAACAGGCCGCCGCCGAGGGTCGGGATGTAGAGGCCCTGCGCAAGGAGCTCGCCGACAAATACACCCGGGAGAACGTCAACCCGTATCTCTCGGTTGCCAGCGGAGAGCTCGACGCGATTATCACACCCGAATCCACACGATCCACCATCGTTTCCGCACTACGCGTTCTGCGCACGAAGGACCGCTCGCATCCCGGTACCCGCCGCCACGGGAATATGCCCATGTGAGTAACGCCCGGCCCGAAGCGCTTCTCCCAATGCGCGCGTCGCGCCGAGCCACCGACCTATCCACGCCATTATTCGAAGTTTGTTCTACCGAGAACATCAGAAAGTTGATTATGTCCCCCGTTATTGATGAACTCCGCTCCTCCAGCCCGTGGGTCCTGCAGTTCGCAGGGCAGTCCTCGCCGTGGCGCCGGGAACTCAATGAGCTCCTGGAAGATCCGCGCGTATTGGCCTCGCTCACGGCATTGGACGTGCAAGCGGAAGAACTGCTTGCCCCCGTCCTGCCCGAGCTGACCGTCATTGGTGCAGGCCGCCTCGACCTGCTCGGCCGCCGCGGTCCCGCCGCGAACACCAGCGCGGCTATCGCGTCGGTGCCGGGCGTGCTCTTGGCACAGTACGGCGCCTATCTTGATGTAGAGGACGCGCTGGCCGGGGCCGAGCCCACTGCTGTTATTGGACACTCGCAGGGGATCCTCGCCGCAGCGATGATCTCGTCCGAGAAGCCAGCCGGAGTTCTGGCACTGGCACGAATTATCGGTGCAGCGGCCACGCGGGTGACCCGTGAAGTTGGCGCTTCCCGCGTCGGCGAGATGACGCCGATGCTCTCAATACGCGGTGTTCCGCGTCCGGTGCTTGCCGATATCCTCGCCGCGGAGGGCTTGGAGATCGCCATTGCAAACTCGCATACATCGGCGGTTGTCTCGGGTATTCCCGCCCGCTTGGCGGCACTGGTTGAAACCCTGGAACAGCGGGCGGCCGCGTCGCGTCAGGAGCGCGAGGCAAAGCGTACCGGTGGCGCGCCACTGGCACCCATTTGCGAGTTCCTCGACGTCGATACCCCATTCCACTCCCAGCTTCTTGCAGATGCCCTGCGAATTGCCGACGAGTGGATTTCGCGGTGCGATCTTGGCGTTGCAAATGCTCACGAGCTGGCCAGTGCGGTTCTGATCGACCCGCTCGCCTGGGATGACGAGGTCGCTGTTGCAGTGGCGAAACTCGAGACGCCCGGCGGCGGCTACGTCATTGATTTGGGCCCCGGTTCTTTGCAGCGTCTGACCTTGGAGAACTTGGCGGGCAGCGGAGTGACATACGTGGATGCGGGCACCGCTCCGGCGCGCGACCAGCTGGTGCGGGGAATGGCGCGTGCCACCACCACGCAGGACTGGTCCGATTACGCCCCGCAACTGCGCACGGTGGGAGGACGAAAGGTTCTCGACACTGCGTTCTCGCGGCTCACCGGCCGTTCGCCGGTAATGCTGGGCGGCATGACTCCGACCACTGTCGATCCCGAGATCGTGGCGGCCGCCGCCAATGCGGGGCACTGGGTGGAGCTGGCCGGTGGCGGCCAGTCCACCGAGGAGATTCTCACCTCGCATATCGCCGGGCTGAAGGAGCAACTGGAGCCCGGGCGGGCAGCGCAGTTCAACGCCATGTTCCTCGACCGCTACTTGTGGGATCTGCATTTCGGAGGGCGCCGACTCGTCTCACGCGAGCGTGCCGCGGGTGCCCCGCTGGACGGCGTCGTCATCTCCGCGGGCATTCCGGATCTCGACGAGGCGCTGGAACTCATCGCTCGTCTGCGTGGCGAGGGGTTCCCATACGTCGCTTTCAAACCGGGAACTGTTGCCCAAATTCGGCAGGTGGTGACCATCGCGAAAGAATGTGAGGGTATGCCGCTGCTCATGATGGTGGAAGACGGACACGCCGGTGGTCACCACTCGTGGGAGGACCTCGATGACCTGCTGTTGGCGACTTATCGCGAGGTCCGTGATGCCGGAGTGGTGCTGGCTGTCGGCGGTGGACTGGGTGTTCCCGAGCGCGCCGCCGCCTACCTGACCGGCGAATGGTCGAAGACACACGGCATGCGCCCCATGCCCGTGGACGCCGTCTTCATTGGCACGGCCGCCATGACCGCTCGCGAAGCGAAGACGAACCGGGATGTCAAGGAACTGTTGGTTTCCGTTCCCGGTGTACAGGAGTCCGATGGCGGCGGCTGGATCGCCTCTGGAGCCGTGCGCGGTGGAATGACCTCGGGTCTGTCGCAGCTACATGCGGACATCTATCAGGTTGAGAACTCGGCCTCTGTTGCCGGGCGCCTGCTGGTAGAGGTGGACGGCGACGCGGACGCCATCGCCGCGCGCCGCGACGAGATCATCGAGGCGCTTGACCGTACCGCCAAGCCCTACTTCGGTGACCTGGAGGACATGACCTATGAGGATGTCCTGCGCCGTTACGTCAACCTCAGCTATCCGTGGACCGACGGTGCCCAGCTCACCCGGCTGTATGAGCTACTGCAGCGGACCGAGGCACGGCTCTGCCCACCCGATCACGGCCCGTGGGAGACGATGTTCCCCACCGAAGACTCGATCACGGAGCCGCACGCTGCCATTGACCGCCTTGTTGAGACCTTCCCAGCGGCCTCCAGCACCCGACTTGCGCCAAGTGACGCCGCCTGGTTCATTTCGCTGTGCCGCAAGTACCCGAAGCCGGTGCCCTTCGTGCCGGTGATCGGCACGGATGTCCTACAGTGGTGGGGCGGGGACTCACTGTGGCAGTCACAGGATCCTCGCTACACGGCCGATCAAGTGCGAATCATTCCTGGCCCGGTGTCCGCCGCCGGAATCACCGGCGTGGACGAGCCGGTGGCCGATATTCTCGCCCGCTATGAGGATGCCGCTGTTGCACGCGTGACCGGTGAGGCTCCCGAGGCGTTCTCACGGCTCGCCCAAACTCGCGACGAGTATCTGCGCACCGTGCCCAACCTCATGTGGCACGGGCATCTCACTGCCAATCCAGCTGTTGCCATCGCGCAGGCGGAGATTCATGACACTCCTGCGGGACTCGAACTGTATCTGCCGCTAGACACCATGTGGGAGGGGACCGGTGCCAACCAGCACGTCGTCGACCATATGCGTATTCCACTGATCATGCCGGATTCGGTTGCCGACGGCGGAGTACCGGTGGTGGACGAGTCTCGCCTGGAAGGAGCGATGCGCGAACTGTTGGCGGCCATGGCCGGAGTGGGCTCCCAAACCATCGGCGGAACGCCGATCAGCGAGTTCCCGGCGATTGACGAGAACGGTGAGGCCCATTTTAGCTTCGCCGTGAATCCGTCGATCAGCAGCCTGCACGCAGGAGTAACGGCACCGGGAAGCCAAACCAGCGTTCCCTCGGCACTGCTAGGCTCCTGCTGGCCAACCATCTACGCCGCAATTGGTTCCGGACAGGCCGGCGGTTACCCTGTGATCGAAGGACTTCTCAACGCTGTTCACCTGGATCACTCCGAGCTGCTTCACGTCAGCCTGGACGAGATCTACGCCGCAGGCGAGCTCACCGCGCACTCCCGTTGCTCGGATATAGCCGAGTCGGCCTCCGGGCGCGTTGTCACCATTTCGACGCGTGTCACCACGGCCACGGGTGAGACCGTTCTGGAGTTCACTGATCGTTTCGCCATGCGCGGGCGGGCCACAACCACGAACCAGCCCGCAGACCCGGCGCCACGCGGCGGAATTGAGCGTGACGTGGTGGATACGCCGCGGTCACTGCTCTCGCGTACCCGTGTGACCGCCCCGACCGACATGACGGCATTCGCCATTGTCTCCGGCGATTTCAACCCGATTCACACCTCTGCACGAGCCGCCCGCGTGGCGGGAATGGATGCCCCGCTGGTGCATGGCATGTGGCTCTGCGCGGCCGCCCAGCACGCCGTTGCCAGCGTGGATGTCGGTGCCATCACCGGGTGGACCTACCGCATGTACGGCATGGTGGCGCTCAACGACGAGGTGGAGATCTCGGTGGAGCGCGTCGGGCGTCTGCGCGAAGGAGGCCTCGCACTAGAGGTGACCTGCCGCATCGATGGTGAAATCGTCTCTCAGGCCAGCGCCTCTGTTGCCGCCCCACTAACCGCCTACGTGTTCCCTGGTCAGGGCATTCAGGCGCAGGGAATGACATTGGATGAGCGCGCCGCCTCTCCCGCCGCGCGTGACGTGTGGGAACGCGCAGATGCGCATACGCGCAAGGCGCTCGGTTTCTCCATCCTGGCGGTTGTTCGCGACAATCCGCGCGAACTGACCGCCCAGGGCACCGTGTATCGCCACCCCGATGGTGTACTGAATCTGACCCAGTTCACCCAGGTCGCGCTGGCCACGGTTGCCTTCGCACAGACGGCACGCCTGGCGGAACAAGGGGCGCTGGTTTCGGGCGCCTATTTCGCCGGGCATTCCCTGGGCGAATACAACGCCTTGTCCGCCTATGCCGGAATCTTCACCCTGGAGAATGTGCTGGAGATCGTGTTCCACCGCGGTTCCACCATGCACCACCTCGTACCGCGCGACGCGGAGGGGCGCTCCAACTATCGCCTCGGCGCACTTCGCCCCAACCAGTTCGGTGTGGGCGACGACGGCGTCGTCGATTACGTCGCCTCTGTATCCGAAGCCACCGGGGAATTCCTCGAAGTAGTGAACTTCAACCTGGCCGGCCAGCAGTATTCGGTGGCGGGAACCGTTGCCGGGCTAGAGGCTCTCGCCAAGGATGCGGGGGAGCGTGCTCGTGCCGCCGGTGGCAAGCGTCCCTTCATGCTGGTCCCCGGCATTGACGTGCCGTTCCATTCCTCGGTGCTGCGCGTCGGCGTGCCCGATTTCCGTAACCTCCTGGAACGGTTGCTGCCGCAGCAGATCAACCTGAACGTGTTGGTGGGGCGGTACATTCCGAATCTCGTGGCGCGGCCGTTTGAGCTGAGCCGTGATTTCACGGCCGCCATGCTGCAGGTGGTTCCATCGGATACTGTGCGCGAATTACACGAGCATTTCGACGAGCGCATGACAGACCCGATGGAGGTCGGCCGCACGCTACTTATTGAATTGCTCGCCTGGCAGTTCGCCTCTCCGGTTCGCTGGATCGAAACGCAGGATCTGCTGCTGGATTCCGGCGTGGACGAGATCGTTGAGGTCGGCTTGGCGGCATCACCCACGTTGGCGAACCTTGCTGCGCGAACACTCGCTCTGCCCGAGCATGCGAGCGCTTCCGCCACAGTTCTCAACGTGCAGCGTGACTCGAAGAGGGTACTGCGCGAGGACGTGACGGCTCCGGTTGTGGATGAAGCCGCACCGGTAACCGAGGCGGATGCCGCCCCGAGCGAACCGGTGGCCGAGTCCGCTGAGACGACGGCGAGTACCGCGCCGGCGGCGGCGGTTTCTGTGGCCTCCCCGGCCGCTGCTCCGGCGGCAGGACCGGCGGCGGACCTGCCTTTCACTGCCGCCGACGGACTGCGGATTCTCCTCGCGCAGCAGACGAAGTTGCGGCTGGACCAAATGACCGATGCGGACAGTGTCGAGACGCTGACGAACGGCGTTTCCTCCAAGCGCAACCAGGTACTAATGGATCTGACGGCCGAATTCGAGCTCGCCGCGCTCGATGGGGCGGCGGAGGCGCCGCTCGCTACTCTGTCCACCCAGGTGGATGCACAGGCGCATGGCTACAAGCCCTTCGGTCCGGTGCTCAGCGAGGCGATCGGAAGCCGCCTGCGTTCTCTCGCCGGTGGCAGCGGTGCAAAGCCTGGCCGCATCACGGAGCGGATCGAGAACGTGTGGCAGCTCGGCTCCGGATGGGTGGCGCACGTCAGTGCCGCTTTGCTACTCGGCACACGAGACGGCAAGTCGCTGCGTGGCGGCGACTTGGCGAACCTTGACAACACCGCTCCCGCGAACACCGGAGAGCTGGAGGCATTGATCGATGCCGCCGTCGCCGAGGTTGCTGCGGAGCATGGCGTAACCGTGGCTATTCCCAGTGCGGGCGGTGCCAGCGGCGCCGTCGTCGACTCTGCCGCGTTGGATGCCTTCTCGGAGCAGATCACCGGCGTTCTAGCCGATACTGCACGCGATCTTCTTGATCGTCTCGGGCAGGCACCCGCCGCGGTGCAGGAAGCCACGGACGATTCCGGCGCACTGCGCGACGCCATCGAGGCCGAACTCGGCAGCGGCTGGGAGGCATTTGTCACCCCCGCCTTCGAAGCGGCACGAGCCGTCCGTCTGGCCGACCGATGGGCCACTGCCCGCGAGGACGTGGCACGTATTGTCGCGGGGCAGGATGTCACGGCGAACTTCGTAGGCGTCGGCGAGGAAGTCGCCCGGCAGGCGCGCTGGCAGGCACGGCGGCACCCCGAACTGGCTGATCGGCTGGAAGAAATTGCCGACCAGGCGGTTTCCACCGAGGCGGGAGCCTTCTCCGGGCAGATCGCCGTCGTCACCGGAATGACCGCGAATTCAATTGCCGGAGGCGTGGTCGCCGGGCTTCTTGCCGGTGGGGCGACAGTAGTGGCCACGGCCTCCCGAATCGATACCGCCCGCCTCACCTTCGCGAAGGAACTGTACCGCAGCAGCGCTCGCGGCGACGCCGAGCTGTGGCTCGTACCGGCCAATCTGGCCAGCTTCCGTGATATTGATGCGCTGGTCCAGTGGATCGGTAACGAGCAGCGGGAGACGGTGGGCGCCACCTCCAAGCTGGTCAAGCCCGCTTTCGTGCCCGATATGCTCTTCCCCTTCGCTGCCCCGCCGGTACGCGGCATGCTGACCGACGCCGGGCCAGAGGCGGAGAATCAGGCCCGTGTGCTGCTATGGGGGGTGGAGCGTCTGCTCGGCGCGCTGTCTGCTCTCAGCGTGGACACGAACCTCGAGCACCGGCTTCATGTGGTGCTTCCCGGATCCCCCAACCGCGGTACCTTCGGCGGAGACGGTGCCTATGGCGAGGTGAAAGCGGCATTCGACGCCATTATGAACAAGTGGCAAACGGAGCCGTGGGGCCGTAACACGTCACTGGCACGGGCCGTTATCGGTTGGGTGCGCAGCACCGGGCTGATGGGGCACAATGATCCGCTTGTCGCGGCCGTTGAGGCCGCCGGTGTCCACACCTGGAGCACCACGGAGATCGCGCAGAAGCTACTCGAACTGTGCACGCTGCAGGCACGCGCGGAGGCGGCCGCTGCGCCCATCGAGGCCGATCTGACCGGCGGCCTGGATAAGGTCGACCTACGCGAGCTGCGCGCGGCGGCGCAACCCGAGCTTTCAGCAGAGGAACTGGCCCCTGCGCCGACCATTGGCGCGCTACCGGCGCCCGCCGATCCACGCCTGGCAAGTTATGATCCAGCCGACTGGGAGGCCGTGACGGCCCGTCCGGAAGACATGGTGGTGGTTGTCGGTGTTGGCGAGGTGGGACCGTGGGGTTCCTCGCGCACCCGTTTGGAGGCGGAGCTTGGCATCCGCTCCGACGGCGAGGTTGACTTGACCGCTGCCGGCGTACTGGAACTGGCGTGGATGATGAGCCTGCTGACCTGGCACGAGACTCCGCAGCCGGGCTGGTACGACACGAATGACACACTGGTGGACGAGGCCGATATCTGGGACCGTTATCGCGACGAAGTCGTGGCGCGGTGCGGTGTTCGAGCTTTTGTCGACGACGGCCCGCTGGCCGATCTCGGCATGGTCGACATTGCTCCGGTGCATCTCAGCTCGGATGTCACCTTCCCGGTGGCCGATGAGGCGCAGGCGCGTGCCCACGTCCAGGCCGATCCGGATTTCACCTCCTGCAGCGAGCAGGACGGTGAATGGCTGGTGACCCGCCGCGCCGGCGCGCTGACATACGTGCCGCGCCGCACAACCCTCAGCCGCTACGTCGGTGGCCAGTTCCCGACCGGCTTCGATCCCTCGCATTGGGGATTCCCGGCATCCATGACGGAGTCCATGGATCGCATGGCAGTATGGAACATGCTCACAACAGTGGATGCCTTCATCGGGGCCGGATTCTCCCCGGCGGAGCTACTGGCGGCGATTCACCCGGCAGAGGTGGCCAACACACAGGGAACGGGCTTCGGTGGCATGACCTCCATGCGCCAGCTGTACGTTGACCGTTTTATCGGTAACGAATATCCACAGGATATTTTGCAGGAGACGTTGCCAAATGTGGTGGCGGCGCATACCATGCAAAGCTTCGTCGGCGGATACGGATCGATGATTCATCCGGTCGGCGCATGCGCAACTGCGGCTGTTTCCGTGGAAGAAGGATTCGACAAGATCGTTGCCGGCAAGGCCACCTTCGTGGTGGCGGGTGCCATTGACGATTTGCAGGTGGAATCCCTGGTCGGCTTCGGCTCGATGAATGCCACCGCAGAATCCGCCGCCATGAAGGCGAAGGGGATCCCGGATCGTTTCTTCTCCCGTGCGGGAGATCTGCGCCGTGGAGGATTCGTGGAATCGCAGGGCGGAGGCACTGTGCTGCTTGCTCGTGGTGACCTCGCCCGCGACCTCGGATTGCCGGTGCTTGGAGTTGTCGGTTTCATCCACTCCTACGCCGATGGCATCAACACGTCCATCCCTGCCCCCGGCATAGGAGCACTGGCAGCCGGACGTGGTGGCACCAACTCGCCCTTGGTACGTAGCCTGGCACCGCTCGGAGTCGGTGCGGACGATATTGCGGTGGTGTCCAAGCATGACACCTCCACCAATGCGAACGACCCGAACGAGGCGGAACTGCATGCCAACCTGGCGCGCGCCATCGGACGCAGCGAGGGCAACCCGTTGTACGTCATTTCGCAGAAGACCCTCACAGGTCATTCGAAGGGTGGTGCGGCGCTCTTCCAGATGTCAGGACTCATGCAGTTGTTCGTGAACGGTGTGATTCCGGCCAACAAGGCACTGGACTGCCTGGATCCGGCTTTCGCCGACGACGACTTCCTCGTCTGGTTGCGCGAGCCGCTGCGAGTGGGAACCGTGAAGGCGTCGCTGCTGACATCGCTTGGATTCGGGCATGTCTCCGCCTTGATGGCGCTGGTACATCCCGGTGCGTTCCAGCGCGCCGTTGAACGTAGTGACGGTGAGGAAGCAGCTGCGTCGTGGCGCGATAGGGCGGAGAATCGCCTGGCTGCCGGAGCACGGCAACTTGCGGCCGGCATGATCGGGCATGCACCGCTCTTCACGGAAGTGGATGGTCGCCGCTTCAGCGACGACGATGCCCACGCCGAGGAGATAGCCATGCTTCTGGATGAGAACGCGCGCTTGAGCGAGGACGGGCGGTACTGAGGATGATCCTCGGTACCGGGGTCGATGTCGTCGACATCGCCTCCTTCGCCGCGCAGCTCGCCGAGCCGGGCACGCGCTTTGAGAAGGTCTTCACCGCCAGAGAACGGCGGGCGGCGCACGAACGCGCCGCCCGCCGCGGCGGCTCCGAGGGAGCTGTGGCCGAGCATCTTGCTGCACGATGGGCGGCGAAGGAGGCCTTTGTCAAGGCCTGGTCGGCGGCACTGTATGGCAGTGCGCCGCCTCTGCCGGAGACGGTGTGGTCGCAGATTGAAGTGGTCGGCGACCAGTGGGACCGCCCCGGCCTGCGCTTGTACGGCGCTGTGGAGGAGGAATTCGCGGCGCTAGGGGAGACCCGCCTGCACCTCTCGCTGTCCCACGATGGCCCGGTGGCGGTGGCCTTCGTCGTCGTCGACGGGAGCGCGTAGTCCGAAAACCCTCGGTGCGGGATTAGACGAGCGGGCTGCCTGGCTGATTCACAGAGGAGCCGAAGTGGCCATGGCGTGGGGCCTCGCTGGGCGGTAGCGGACGATGGAGCTCGGGGGAGAGTCCGGCCCAGAGCGTGAAGCCGAGAGTGTGGAGCCCGGTATCCCGCCAGTTGAACGCCGCCGAGTCCGCTCAATGCCTGCGGTACTCTGGTCATGCCGCGATTGCCGGAAGTTTAGCGACCCGGGCCGGGGCGGCGTGACGTTTTCCCGGTCGGGCCGGGTTCATCCAAGCAGGAGGAGTAATGTCCCAATCATCCCAGTTCAACGCGCCGATTGCAGCAGTCGATCCCGATGTAGCAGCCATTCTCGACGCCGAGCTCGAGCGGCAGCGCGCCTATCTGGAGATGATCGCATCGGAGAATTTCGTGCCACGCGCGGTGTTGCAGGCACAGGGATCGGTGCTGACGAACAAGTACGCGGAAGGTTATCCGGGCCGCCGTTATTACGGGGGTTGCGAGGAAGTTGATCGAGTCGAAGCACTGGCCATTGAGCGCGCAAGATCGTTGTTCAATGCCGAATATGCCAATGTGCAGCCGCATTCCGGTGCCCAGGCCAACGCCGCCGTCTATCATGCTCTGGTCCGCGCCGGGGATACCATCATGGGTCTCGAACTCTCCCACGGCGGCCACCTCACCCACGGCATGAAGGTTAATTTCTCCGGCCGGAATTACAACGTTGCCGCTTACGGTGTTGATCCGCAGACCTACCGTATTGACATGGACCAGGTGCGGCAGCAGGCGCTTCAAGAGCGCCCGAAGCTGATAATCGCCGGTTGGTCCGCGTATCCGCGGCATATCGACTTCGCGGCCTTCCGGGAAATCGCGGATGAAGTCGGAGCCTACCTGTGGACGGATATGGCACATTTCGCCGGCCTGGTGGCTGCTGGATTGCACCCGAGCCCTGTTCCGTATTCGGACGTCGTCTCGACAACGATCCACAAGACCATCGGTGGTCCGCGTTCGGGCATGCTGCTCTCGCGCGACGCCGACGCCCTGGGCAAGAAGCTGAACTCGGCAGTCTTCCCGGGGCAGCAGGGCGGGCCGCTGATGCATGTGATTGCGGCGAAAGCCGTGGCACTGAAACTGGCGGCCGGTGAGGAGTTTAAGCAAACTCAGCAACGGACCCTCGAAGGAGCGCAAATTCTGGCGCAGCGCTTGTTGGCGCGGGACGTGAGCGATGCCGGTATCACCCTTGTCACCGCCGGAACCGATGTCCACCTCGTGTTGGTGGACCTACGCAATGCGGCGATGGATGGAAAGCAGGCGGAGGACCTCTTACACGACGTGGGAATCACGGTCAACCGCAATACCGTTCCGTGGGATCCCCGCCCGGCCTCGGTATCCTCGGGACTGCGTATCGGCACCCCCGCGCTGGCCACACGCGGCTTCGGCGCGGAGGAGTTTGCAGAGGTGGCGGATATTATCGCGACCGCGCTTGCCGCAGGCCCGGCGGCCGATGTTGATGCGTTGCGCAACCGGGTCCGGCGCCTCACCGACGCCTTCCCGCTGTACCCCGGGCTGGACCAGACCGGTGCGGGTGCCCGGTGAGTGCCCAGATCCTTGACGGACGAGCTCTCGCCGCCGTCATAAAAGACGAATTACGCGGCAGGGTGGCGGAGTTGGCGAGGCTTGGGATCACTCCTGGCCTGGGCACGGTGCTGGTGGGGGAGGACCCGGGGTCGGTCTCCTACGTCGCTGGAAAGCACCGGGACTGCCAGGAGATCGGGATCGCGTCATTGCGGGAGGACCTTCCCGCGAGCGCGAGTCCGGCGGACGTTTCCCGCGCGATCGACCGTCTCAATGCAGATCCCGCGTGCACCGGATATATTGTCCAGTTGCCGCTGCCGGATGGGCTGCCCACCCGGCCTCTGATCGAACGCATTGCGCCGGAAAAAGATGCGGATGGTTTGCATCCCACGAATCTGGGACGGCTGGTTCTGGGGACTGGTGGTGCCATCGCATCGCCGTTGCCTTGCACTCCGATAGGCATTGTGGAGCTCTTGGCGCGCAATGGGGTTGAGGTCTCGGGCAAGCGAGTATGCGTGCTCGGGCGCGGCATCACCGTCGGGCGCACCATCGGGCTACTGCTGACCCGGCGTGGGGTGGATGCCACGGTAACGCTGTGCCATACGCGTACTGCCGATATCGCAGCGGAAGCACGTCGAGCCGATGTCGTGATTGCGGCGATGGGGCAGGCACATACGGTCAAACCGGACTGGGTCAAACCGGGCGCCGTAGTGGTGGATGTCGGCGTATCGCGCGTGTACGATCCGCAGCGGAAGCGCTACCGGATTCGCGGCGATGTTGACCCGGCGGTGGCCGATGTTGCGGGATGGATTTCTCCCAACCCCGGCGGGGTGGGGCCGATGACCCGCGTCATGTTGCTCTCCAATGTGGTCGCGATTGCCGAGCAACACGCTGGTTTGAGCTTCTGAGCCGGAACGAGCCTCTGAATGTACTCGTGCGGGCGACGTGCGCCGGTGATACGAGTAGTGAAGCGGCGCACTGCCAGTTGGAACCTGTCCGCGGCCGGAAGCCTGCTACTGAGCTGAATGCCTGCTGTCGGCCCAGACTCCGGCCTCGGGTCGTGTAGCTATTCGGCGACTATGGATCTGCTCCTAGTTTCTCGCTAGACTCCGGTTTTCTCGCGGAGTCGTGCGAGTAACCCGGAGTACATCGGTAGTGGACGTGGAGAATCTAAGTGTCTGCGCGGTATGGTGCGTGCCCCCGAGGTGGAAACAATATGGAGCCGGGCGTCGCAAGTCCGTCCCGTGCCACAAGGATGATTCTTACCGGGCTGACCGAGGCAATGCCCCGGCTGAAGTCCATCTGCCCGCAAAAGCGCCGTCGGTTCCCAGCGGGCCGACCGAGGCCATACCCCAGCTGAAGTCCATCCCGGGCCACAGCGAGGAGCCATTGAGAGGCGGTTGCCGCCTGTAGGCATTAGGCTGGGACGCATGAAGATCGCGACCTGCAATGTCAATGGAATCCGTGCCGCAGTGCGCAAGGGTCTGGCGGCGTGGATTGCCGCTGCCGACCCGGATGTTCTGCTGCTGCAAGAGGTGCGCGCTCCCGACGATCTCGTCGCGCCGTTGATCGGCGAGGGATACCAGGTGATCACCTGGGCCTGCGACATTCGTGGACGCGCCGGCGTTGCCATAGCGGTTCGTGAAGGGATTGAGATCGGCAGAGAGGTGCGGGGGCTGTCCGCCGAGCAACCGCCGGTGGATACGGGCCGCTGGTTGGAAGTGGAGTTGCCGGAGTTCGGCTTGCGGGTGGTATCCGCCTACCTGCATTCGGGCGACGCCGCAAGCCCGGAGAAGATGGCCGCGAAGTATGCCCATCTCGATGCCGTCGACAAGCGGCTGACTGAACTGCTTGGCGATGGAAGTGTGCTGGTGGGTGGAGACTTCAATATCGTGCGTGGCGAGCAGGATATCGCCAATTGGAAACCGAACCACAACCGGCACTCCGGCGTGCTCGATCCGGAGATCGCCTATCTAAATCGATGGTTCGGCGAGTACGGCTATGTGGATGTGCAACGCTTCCTTCTGCCCGACGGGCAGGGACCTTATACGTGGTGGTCGCAGCGTGGCAAGGCATTCGACAACAACACCGGATGGCGGATCGACTACCAGCTGGTCAGCCCCGAACTGGCCGGTGTCGTTGCCCACGCTCGGGTGGACCGTGCGCTTTCCTATCAGGAACGATTTTCCGATCATGCGCCATTCGTTGTCGACTATGCGTTGGAAGCCACGCGCCCCGCATGAATTCTCAGACCCACTGTGAATTCTCAGACCTATAACGGCACGCGATTCCCCGTGCTAAACCATGGCGGCGACTCAGCCCCACGCGGAAGATGAATGGATCTCCGGCCGCTAGCGGGGCTTCGAGCGAAACACCGCTCCGTGTGCATTGTTCCGGAGCAGGTGGCCCGGGCGTTGCGGTATTCGCCCTGTATGGCAACCGTGCCGACATTTGCGTGCGCGCCTGCCCTGGCGGGAGTGGATATCAACCATCATCGACACGACGGTGTACGACGAGATAGACGCCTGCCCTGGCGGGAGTGGATATCAAGACTCCTGTATGGCAACCGTGCCGACATTTGCGTGCGCGCTGTGGGTGCGGTGGTGGCCCCAGCAGCGATAGACTGCGCCGGGGCCGGGTGAGTACCGGTTTGTCCACGCTATGCGAACGGAGAAGCAATGACCGACTTCCATGCCATTATTCCCGCCGGCGGCGCAGGCACTCGATTGTGGCCGCTTTCGCGGCAGTCCGCACCGAAGTTTCTGACTGACCTCACCGGTGCGGGACGCACACTCCTTCAAGCAACGATTCATCGCCTCAGTCCAGTGGCGAAGTCGTGCCTGGTGGTTACCGGATCCGCTCACGCGGCGGCGGTAGGGGAGCAGGTACCGCAGGCGGACGTCATGGTCGAACCGTCCGCGCGCGGCACGATGGGGGCAATCGGTCTGGCAGCTGCGGTTCTGCAACAGCGGTACGGCGATGTCGTCGTCGGCTCCTTCGCAGCGGATCACCTTATCCGCGACGAAGATGCGTTTCATCGGGCAGTGCGCTCGGCGTTGGAAGCGGCTGAGAACGGCTACGTTGTCACAATTGGGATAACGCCCGATGAACCGTCCACAGCCTACGGTTATATTCGTGCAGCGGCTGCGATGGGAGAGAGCGCGCAGTCGGTGCTCGCTTTTGTTGAGAAGCCGGATGTGGAAACCGCTACCCGCTATTTGGCCAGCGGCGAATACTTCTGGAATGCGGGAATGTTCATCGCCAAGGCCTCGGTTCTGCTGCAGGCGTTGGAGCATTTTCACCCGGAGATGGCGCGGCCCATCGATGAGTTGGCGAAGGCCTGGGATACTCCGGAGCGCACCGCCGCAATTGAGCGATATTGGGAAGACCTTCCTGCGGCTGTTATCGACCGTGCAATTGCCGAGCCTCTCGCAGCCGAGGGCGGCGTCGCCGTTGTTCCAGCGGAAATGGGATGGTCCGATGTGGGTGACTACTCTTCGTTAGCGGCTGTCATTGCTCCCGCAGAGCTGTCGCATGGGGTTGTTCCCGGTGGTGAGCCGCAGAGGACCTTCATCAGTGACTCACCTGGCGCCTTGGTGTATGCGGGGTCGAAACCGATTGTGGTGGCCGGAGTGCCAGGGGCGGTTGTCGTAGAAGCGGCAGACGTGATATTTGTCACACAACAGTCAGCTGCGCAGGAAGTGAAGCGGATCGTTGACGGCCTCGACGACGCGGGCCTCGGTTATCTGCACTGAGGTTGTTCACGGATTGAAACGGTCATCTGTGCGGGGCTGTTTAGTCGCAGTGCGATAGGGAGAATGCGCATAGACATGGCCTCAACTGTGCGCGGAGCGTGTCAGGTGTGGTGCGTTCAAGGAACTCACGCAAAGAGTTTCAAGCGCTGTGTGGATTGGCTGTGATTCAGGTTCCATACCGCTTCGTAGGTTTTCACGTGTGTCCATTCGTGGGGGAGCGGTTTGCGTCAGACACCGCCCTGAGCAGCGGAAACGCGCTGTTTGTTGCAATTGGCGCAGCGCCGAAAGGCAATTTTTGTTGCAAGATGAGCGAATTGGGTATGAAGTGTCACATTTTTCATGAATTGCCGTGTAGGCTATGTTCACCAGCGCCGAACACGTCGGCGATTTAGGCACACACATCAGGAGAAAAGCGTGAATAAAACGAAGCTTGCGGCAATTTTGGGTGCTGCCGCGCTTGCGCTATCCGCTTGTGGCGGAAACAGCTCGGATAACAAGTCGTCTAACGGAGGTGACGGTGGGAATAAGGCGGGCAGTGATTACACCGCATGTCTCGTTTCTGATGCCGGAGGCTGGAACGACAAGTCCTTCAACCAGTCTGCAAAGGAAGGCTTGGAAAGGGCGGTTGAAGAGCTGGGCGTTGCGGAAAAGACGGCCGAGTCGAAGTCATCGGCCGACTTCCAGCCCAATGTCGACTCCTTGGTCGATAGTGGCTGTGATCTAGTCATCGGTGTGGGCTTCAACCTCAACGATGCGATTTCGCGCGCCGCGAAGAACAATGAGAACGTCAGTTTCGCCCTGATCGATGACCAATTCAAGGACCCGCTCGCCAACGAGCGCGCTCTGGTCTTCAACACGCAGGAAGCTGCTTATCTGGCGGGCTATTCCGCAGCGGCCATGACCAAGACGGGTAAGGTTGCAACCTTCGGTGGTATCCAGATTCCGTCGGTGACGATCTTCATGGACGGCTTCGTTGATGGCGTTGCCCGCTACAACGCGGACCATGGCACGAATGTCGAGGTAAAGGGCTGGGATAAGGAGGCCCAGACAGGTCAGTTCACGAATACCTTTGATGATCAGTCGAAGGGTACTGAGACCGCTCAGCAACTCATTAATCAGGGTGCCGACATCATCATGCCGGTTGCCGGTCCGGTGGGACTGGGGGCCGCCGCAGCTGCGCAGACCGAGGGTGATGTGTTGATCATTGGTGTTGATTCTGACTGGTATGAGTCCGCGCCGAACTACAAGGACATCATCCTGACCTCCGTGCAGAAGGATATCGGCTCCGCAGTCTTCGATACTGTTCAGGCCGGTAGCGAGGGTAACTTCACCGCAGACAACTACCTCGGCACGCTCGAGAATGGTGGCGTGAAGTTGGCCCCGTTCCATGATTTCGAGTCTGAGTTGCCCGAAGGCCTACAGGACGAACTTGATGCGATCCAAGAGGAGATCATCACCGGAAAGACCGTTGTTGAGTCCGACGCGGCCTTCGAAAAGTAATCCGATGCAATAATGTTGGAGCCCGGCCGTTGTGCCGGGCTCCAGCGCCCCAGAGGCTTCCGTGCGCCGAAACGGCTGCGTGGAAGCATTGAAGAAAGGCAGGCGGCAGTTGCGTCTGGAGCTTGTGAACATCACGAAGCGTTTTGGCTCCTTCGTAGCCAATGACAACATCAACCTTGTTGTTGAGCCGGGCGAGATTCACGCACTTTTGGGTGAGAACGGCGCGGGTAAATCGACACTCATGAATGTTCTGTATGGCATCTACCGGCCGGATGGCGGCGAGATCCTACTGGACGACGAACCGGTCTATTTCTCCTCCGCCGGTGATGCGGTGGCGGCAGGCATTGGCATGGTGCACCAGCACTTCATGCTGGTGCCGGTATTCACGGTTGCGGAATCCGTGGCGCTAGGCTACGAACCAGTATCGGGTCCTGGAAGATTGCTCGACTTCCGTGCTGCGCGACGGAAGGTGCGGGAAGTCTCCGAGAGGTTCGGATTCGATCTCGACCCGGATGCATATATCGAAGATCTACCGGTTGGCGTGCAACAGCGAGTCGAGATTGTGAAGGCGCTGTCACGCGATGCGTCTATTCTCGTCCTCGATGAGCCTACTGCGGTGTTGACGCCACAGGAAACTGACGAGTTGATGGATATCATGCGTCAGCTTGCCAGTGAGGGAACCTCGATCATCTTCATCACGCATAAGTTGCGCGAGGTACGCGCGGTGGCGGACAAGATAACCGTTATTCGCCGCGGGCAGGTAGTAGGGGAGGCCCAGGCGTCCTCCAGCGAGTCCGAGCTCGCGACGATGATGGTAGGGCGCCCCGTTATGCTGAAGGTCGATAAGCGCCCTGCCCAGCCGACTGATGGCGGGTTGGAACTGCGGGGCGTCTCGCTGCTTTCCCCCACCGGCAACACGCTCTTAGACGATGTGAACCTGGACGTACGTCCAGGTGAGATTGTGGCGGTCGCAGGTGTGCAGGGCAATGGTCAGACCGAATTGGCCGAGGTTCTCCTGGGACTGGAAAGTCCCAACGAGGGCAAGGTACTACTGGATGACCGGGACTTGACCAAAGCGAACGTACGGCAACATCTCAAGGCGGATGTCGGTTTCGTACCGGAGGATCGTTCCACCGATGGCATGATCGGTTCGTTCTCCATCGCTGAAAACCTGATAACCGACCAATACCACGACAAGCAGTTCGCCACCGGTCCATTCATGAAACCACGCGCCATTGCCGAAAATGCAGCAAAGCGTGTTCAGGAATTCGACATCCGTGTTGGTTCAGTTACCGATGCGATTTCTACGCTCTCAGGCGGTAACCAACAGAAAGTGGTTGTTGCGCGCGAGCTCTCGCAGGACCTGCGTCTTCTCGTGGCTAACCAGCCCACACGCGGCGTTGATGTCGGCTCGATTGAGTTCATCCATCAGCGCATTGTTGCTGCGCGTGACGCGGGGGTTCCCGTCCTCGTCGTCTCCTCCGAACTGGATGAGGTATATGCCTTGGCGGATCGGATTGCGGTGATGTATCGCGGGCGCATCGTAGCTGTGGTGCCTCCTGATACACCGCGTGATGTTATGGGCCTGCTGATGGCGGGTGTACCTGAGGAAGAAGCAATGGCTACTGGCGCTAAGGAGGGGGCGAAGTGAGCACGACTCTAGAGACTGATCCTCTGGAAGAGGAGAAGCCTATCGATGAGAATGCCCACGCTGGATTCGGCAGGTGGGTGGAAGCCGCCGTCGCGGTGAGTCTGCGATCAAACTGGCTGGTCTACGTGTTGGCAGTTGTGGTGTCGCTGCTAATTGGTGCGCTGCTGATAATCATCTCCGGCGCGAGCGTGACCGAGGCATACTCTGCCATGTTCCGCGGCGCCATTTATGACTACACAGCGGAGGCATGGCAAGCAAAGTTGGCTCCGCTGACCAAGTCCGTCTACAACGCGGTGCCCTTGATCATCGCCGGTCTGGGCCTTTCGCTCGGGTTCCGCGCCGGCCTGTTCAACATTGGCGGTCAAGGCCAAATCATCTGTGGCGCTATCATGGCGGCTTATCTCGGTTTCGCTTCGCCTTGGGAAGTTTCGGGCTTTGCTCATGTGCTTCTCTGCTTACTGGGCGGTGCTGCCGCCGGTGCACTGTACGGTTGGATTCCCGGTATTCTCAAAGCGAAAACCGGGGCCAACGAGGTCATTGTCACCATCATGCTCAACTCGGTGGCGCTGTTGTTGCTGAACCACCTGCTCTCGCTTTCTCTCTTCCAGGAAGAGGGCTCTTCGAATCCTCGTTCGCCGAACATAGCCGAGAGTGCAGAGCTTCCGTCACTCCTGCCGAGTCCGTTCAGGCTCAACGCAGGTCTGATAATCGCCATCCTGGTGGCGCTATTCGTGTGGTGGTACTTGGAGCGTTCTACATGGGGATTCGAGTTGCGTGCGGTTGGCGCCAACCCCAACGCGGCCCGGGTCGCGGGGATGTCGATTGCGCGTGTAACGGCGTTGACCATGGCGCTATCGGGAGCGTTCTGTGGCTTGGCTGGTGGAGTGCAGGTGACGGGAACGCTCTACTACCTTGACAATGGGGTAGCAGGAAACATGGGCTTCGATGCGATTACGGTGGCGTTGCTGGGGCGGAACAAGCCGGTAGGCACCTTCTTCGCCGGACTCCTCTTCGGCGCTTTCAGCGCCGGTGGTCGCATTATGGACACGCAGGCCGATGTGCCGATCGATATGACTCTTATTCTGGAGGCAGTGATTGTCCTCCTCATCGCGGCACCGCCTTTCCTACGCTGGCTGTTCCATCTGCCCAACGATGGAAAGATGACGATCCGTGAGTATCTGACACTGCAGTCCGAGAAGGCTGCTGCCAACGAGGAGGTCGCGGCATGAGCACCACAATCGACACGGTCTCTCCAGACGTCGCCCCTGTTACCCAACATGAGGTAAAGGCGAAGATCAACTGGAAGATGCCGATCACCTATTTCATCGCTTCTGTATTGACGCTGTATCTCATGATTTCTGCCGATGGCGATGCAACGATCAGTTTTAACCGGTCGAAGGCCGATAGTGTCAAGCTGTCGAACTGGGTGGTCGATGCACGCTTAGTCTGTGCGATTGCTTTCGTCGTTTGCCTACTTGTGTGCATTTACTCGGTGTTTCGGGCTGTGACACGGCGGAAGACTGGCGCGGCCCCGGCGGTCCTAGTCGGATTGTTTGCGGTTTTCGCACTATTGGTCTGGTTCGGTGGAGGGTCCGCTGGAACGATCACCTTGACCGCGACACTCGCATCTGCGCTGGCCCTCTCGACGCCGCTGATCTTCGGCTCGCTATCCGGTGTTGTGGCGGAGCGTTCCGGTATCGTCAATATGTCTATCGAAGGCGAGTTGCTGGTGGGTGCATTCGCGGGCATTCTCGTCGCCTCGTGGACGGGTTACGTGTGGCTGGGACTGCTTGCTGCTCCTTTGGCGGGAATGTTGCTGGGTGCGATTCTTGCGGTTTTCGCAGTGAAGTACAACGTGGATCAGATCATTGTCGGTGTTGTGCTGAACGTACTCGCACTTGGATTGACCACGTTCTTCTACTCGACGATCATGACGAAGAACATGGATCTGAATCGTCCCGAGGGCTTGAGTGACTTCAAGATTCCGCTGCTTGGCGATATTCCGATAATCGGTCCGGTGTTGTTCAGGCAGACAGTGCTGACGTACTTCATGTACGTCGTGATCATCGTCCTGACCATTATGCTCTTCCGCTCCCGTTGGGGCCTGCGCATGCGTGCTTGCGGTGAGCATCCCCACGCGGCGGATACGGTAGGTATCAATGTGCAGCGCACTCGCATCAGAAATACGCTATTCAGCGCTGCACTGGCGGGGCTTGGAGGTTCATACTTCACCATAGGAGCCGCGATCGCGCACTCCTTCAACGAGAATATTTCCGCTGGAAACGGATACATCGCCCTAGCCGCCATGATCCTAGGAAAGTGGCACCCGCTAGGTGCGGTGGGTGCATCATTGATGTTTGGATTTGCCAATGCGATCTCGATCCTGCTGCCGAGTCTGCAGGACAGTGCGCCGTCGAACATCATCAACATGATCCCGTACCTGGTAACGGTGCTGGCAGTGGCCGGCTTTGTCGGACGTTCCAGGCCACCGGCGTCGGAGAACGTTCCGTACTACAAGTAAACCGCTGGGCGGACGCAACCTGCGTCTGTGCACGCACTGGAGTATTTGGCTGGCGGGTGTCGGTGATGCCCGCCAGCCAGAGTACAAGCACCAGCGATAGAAGTATCGAATTGACGTGTTTCCGCGGTCTATACGCGACCGCTGAAACACCGGCAGTACCGGGATCACCCGGTGGAGGAATGATGAAAATAACGACTGAGACATGGGCAAAACTGCATGGTCTCGCAGTCGAGGCCATGCAAACTGCATACGCTCCGTATTCCGGCTACCCGGTTGGAGCGGCGGGTATCGCCGAGGATGGCACGTTCTACTCCGGATGCAATATCGAAAATGCGGGCTACGGGGTAACGCTGTGCGCCGAATGCGGGCTGGTCAGCGCATTTGTACGCGGTGGCGGACGGAGGCTTATGGCCGTGGCGTGCGTCAACGGCAATAGTGAGCCCGTTGTTCCGTGCGGTCGCTGTCGGCAGGTACTCTACGAACATGGCGGTCCGGAGATGTTATTGGCGATGCCGGAGGGAATTATGCCAATGAAGGAGGTGCTGCCCTACGGCTTCGGGCAAAAGGATTTGGAAGACGTGGCTACCTCAACATTCACGAGATCTGATGCCAAGGCGGCTGTTGCGGCGGCGCAGGGAGGGAAGCGATGAGTGAGGCCTTTGACGCCGTCGACGTCATTGCGATCAAGCGAGACGGCGAGGTGCTTCAGGATGAGCATATCGACTGGGTTATCGATGCTTATACGCGCGGGGTCGTAACTGACTACCAAATGAGTGCTCTCGCCATGGCGATCTTCCTCAACGGAATGACTCGCCACGAGATCGCGCGCTGGACGGATGCCATGATTCGCTCCGGCGAACGAATGGACTTTTCCGGCCTCCCACGCCCAACCGCTGACAAGCACTCCACCGGGGGCGTGGGCGATAAGATCACCCTCCCTCTGGCGCCGCTCGTTGCCAGTTTCGGCGTGGCGGTACCGCAATTGTCCGGACGCGGGCTCGGCCACACGGGAGGTACCCTCGACAAACTGGAATCCATTCCCGGATGGCGGGCCGGTCTCTCCAACGAGGAGATCTATCGGCAGTTGGGCACCGGCTCGGGAGCGGTGATCTGTGCCGCGGGCGCGGGCCTGGCGCCGGCCGATAAGAAACTCTATGCTCTGCGTGATGCGACGGCCACGGTTGCCTGCGTACCGCTGATTGCGTCATCGATCATGAGCAAGAAGATTGCCGAGGGAACGGGTTCGCTGGTGCTAGATGTAAAGGTGGGATCGGGCGCCTTTATGAAGACCTTGGATAAGGCGCGTGAACTCGCCCGTACTATGGTGGACCTCGGAACCGATGCGGGTACGAACACCGTGGCATTGCTGACCGACATGTCTGTTCCTCTTGGTCTCACGGTGGGAAATGCACTGGAAGTGCGCGAGTCCGTGGAGGTACTTGCCGGTGGAGGACCGGACGACGTCGTCGAACTGACGGTTGCCTTGGCGCGTGAGATGCTTGCTGCTGCGGGCCAACCAGATGCTGATCCTGCTGCAGCGCTGCGTGATGGCCGCGCAATGGACGTGTGGCGCACCATGATCGCAGAGCAGGGCGGTGACCCGGATGCACCATTACCGCAGGCCGCACACACCGAAGACGTGCTGGCCGAGAAGGACGGCATCCTCCAAGACCTTGACGCACTCGCCGTCGGGGTGGCGTCGTGGCGACTGGGTGCGGGTCGTGCGCGCAAGGAGGATCCGGTGCAGGCAGGTGCCGGTGTAGAGATCTTCGCCCGGCCGGGTGACAAGGTCGTACGCGGGCAGAAACTGCTGCGCTTGCATACCGATGAGCCGGAGCGATTTGCCCGTGCGCGTGAGTCCCTCGCGGATACCTTGCATATCTCCGATGAGGCCGTTGCGCCGCGTGCATCGGTCGTGCTGGAGCGAATCGGGCGGGAATAGGATCGCGACGCTGCGCCAGCCACTCGTGACAACCAGCGGGAGGCTGCCTTGGCGGCTAGCGACGAAGCGGCGAGCATCCCGATCACGCATGCCCGCCGTCCAAAAGTGAGCAAACAATGAGCAGAAAGAACAGGAGCAACTGAATGTCACAGTATTCACGTGAGCAAGTCGCCGGCATGGTGGACCATACACTGCTGAAGCCGGAGGCAACGCTAGACGATGTGCGGCGCCTCATCGCGGACGCTAAGGAATTGGGCACCTACTCGGTGTGTATTTCGCCCAGCATGCTGCCGCTGCCCGCTGATATTGATCTCGGCGAGGTGAAGTTGGCGGTTGTCTGCGGCTTCCCGTCGGGCGCACACCGTAGCGAAGTCAAGGCCGCCGAGGCCAAGCAGGCAGTTGCTGACGGTGCCGATGAGGTCGATATGGTGATCAACGTCGGGCACGCCGTTGAAGGCCGCTATGACGCGGTCCAAGCGGACATTGCCGCGGTACGCGAAGCGATCCCGAACGCGGTTCTCAAGGTGATCATCGAGTCTGCGGCGCTGAGCGACGAGCAGATTGTCGCCGTGTGTGAGGCCTCGAAGGCCGCCGGTGCGGATTTCGTGAAGACATCGACCGGATTCCATCCAACCGGTGGTGCGTCCGTGCACGCCGTCGAACTGATGAAGAAGACGGTGGGCGACGATCTCGAGGTTAAGGCCTCCGGTGGTATTCGCGACGGCGCCTTCGCCTCGGAGCTACTCGACGCGGGTGCGACGCGCCTTGGTCTCAGCTCGACCCAGAAGGTTCTTGACACACTCTGAAGCCGTAGGCCTTGTGGTGGCGACCTCCGCGGACGTCACCACAAGCGGCTGAGGTTTCTTCATGCCGCGTGCGGTGGGGCGCCGGTGGTCGAGGGAGAGACGTCGCAGCGTAGGCGTCTAAAGCCGTGTGCGCTGCAGTGGTGCCGTTCGGGCGTGCTGGTGCCGTGCTTCCGGTCGCAGAGCTCGACAGTCTGCCTTCGACGACGAGCCTTCGCCTTGCTTCCTCCAGGGGCGCAGGTGGCGGTGCGCCGTGGTGGAGCGCTGAATCGTGCAGCGGCCGATGGCGTGATTCCGCAACGCGGCAGCTTCGGTGGTCAACCGGTGACCGCCCTTATCTCGAGACTCTCCGGGCGTTCCGCAGTTCTCCGCGAATATCCCGGAGCTTTGGCGAAAACCCGGAGAATCGGTCTTTGTGGTGGTTGCGGGGTCGTCTCGGTGCTGGGCGGATACCCGGAGACTCTGCCGGGGCGCGGGGCGGTACATGAGCACATGGCGAGCATGGAGACCCCACGCGGCAACCTGAATACCGTCATATGAAACCGGGCCCGAATCCAGCAGCGGAAACGGGCCCGGGACGTGTTGAGACGTGCAACTAGTCGAGGCGGAGTGCCTCGGCAACGGCCGCCTTCAGCTCCGCCAGACGGTCGCGGGCCGCAGCCTTAGCGTCATCGAGTGCCTCCGAACCAGCAACCGGAGCAATGACTTCCAGGTAGCACTTGACCTTCGGCTCTGTGCCCGAGGGGCGGATAATGACGCGATCATCGCGGTCGGTATGCCACACGATGGCATTGGTCGGCGGTAGCGACTCCGTTCCGTCCGTCAGATCCTCAACGCTGACAATCGGCGCACCCGCCAACTCGGTCGGTGGCACGCTGCGCACCTTGTCCATTGTCTTGCCGATGATGGAGAGATCATCCACGCGCACGGTGACCGGCCCCGTCAGGTACACGCCGTGCCTCGTGTACAGGCGGTCGAGGTCGCTGACCAGGTCGGAGCCCTCGTCACGGAGCTTCGCGGCCAGGTAGGCCAGCAGCACTCCTGCGGAAAGTCCATCTTTATCGCGCACCGCATTGGGATTCACACAGAAACCGATGGCTTCCTCGTAGCCGAAGGCAAGATGCGGTACACGGGCGATCCACTTGAATCCTGTCAGTGTGGACCGGTAGTCCAGTCCGTGTGCACCGGCGATCCGCTCCAGGAGCCGCGACGAAACAATGGACGATGCCAGCGTACTTCCCGTAGCGGTCTCCGGCGAAGACTCGCGGGCACCTGCCACTTCGGCCATGAAATCGCCGAGCAGGGAACCAATCTCATCACCGGAGAGCTGCCGCCAGCCGCTCGCGGTCGGAACGGCGGCTGAACAGCGATCAGCGTCGGGATCGGAGGCGATAACCAGTTCGGCATTTTCGCGTTCGGCCAGTTCCATCGCCATATCGAGCGCACCCGGCTCCTCGGGATTCGGGAAGGAAACCGTTGGGAAGTCAGGGTCCGGCTCGCACTGCTGCGCAACCTCTATGACATTGGTGAAACCGGCGGCGGAGAACACTCGACGCATGATCTGTGCGCCCACTCCGTGCATCGCCGTGTACACGATCCGAATGTCGCGGGAGTGTTCAGCGGGGACTAATGCGGCACAATCGGCGATGTAGCTGTCAATCAGGTCTTCGCTGATGAATTCGTACCCGTCGGCAAGTAGGATCTCATCGGCCGGGGGAGTGGCGGCGATACAGGCCGCGATATCACTATCGGCCGGGGGAACGAGCTGGACGCCCTGCCCCCATTGATCGGCGCACCGTCCACCGAGGTAGACCTTGTACCCGTTGTCACGGGCCGGGTTGTGCGAAGCCGTTACCATGACGCCGGCATCGGCACCGAGTTTCTGTACCGCATAGGCCAGCAGCGGCGTCGGAAGGGCGCGCGGCATCAGGCGGGCGCGGATGCCTGCCGCCGTCGCAATGGCAGCGGTCTCCTTCGCGAAGATCTGCGAGTTATAGCGTGCATCATATCCGACGACGAGGAGGGCGTCTTCGCCCGCGTGCTCACGCAGATAGGCCATCAGGCCCGCTGCGGCGCGGCGGACGACCGCGCGGTTCATGCGATGCTCACCGCCGCCCATCTCGCCGCGTAGTCCCGCAGTGCCGAAAGCAAGCGGGCCGGAGAAACGATCAGCGAGGTCAGCCTGTGCGGCGTCGTCGCCTCCCTCCGCCTTCGAAAGGAGCTCGGTGAGCTCCCTGCGTGTAACTTCGTCCGGGTCGTGGGCGATCCAGTCGCGAACGTTTTCGTATGTCACAGAATCTCCTTGTCGATGCGTGAAACAATCTGCGCCAGCAGCTGGGAAATGCGTGGTCCTGCTTCCCGGCCGGCCGCAAGCACCTCGGAGTGGTCCAGGGTGCCCGGCGCAAAACCCGCGGCATGATTTGTAACCAATGAAATGCCGAGTACCTCGAGCCCTACGCCGCGCGCAGCGATGGTTTCGAGTGCCGTGGACATTCCAATAAGATCGGCGCCCAGTGTGCGCGCCATACGTACTTCCGCAGGCGTCTCGTAGTGGGGGCCGGGGAACTGGGCGTACACACCCTCCGGCAGCGCGGGATCCACCTCGTGTGCGAGGTTGCGTAGCCGTTGTGCGTAGGCATCGGTGAGATCGACGAAGTTGGCGCCCTCGAGTGGAGAGCACGCGGTCAGGTTCAGGTGATCCTTAATGAGGACGGCAGTCCCCGGCCCCCATTCGGGGACGGTCGATCCGCAACCGTTGGTGAGAAGAGCCACCTTAGCCCCGGCTGCTGCGGCTGTGCGTACACCGTGGGCGACGGCGGCTGCACCCTTGCCCTCATAAAAGTGGGTGCGGGCGCCGAGAATCAGGGCGTGGTGCCCGGAGGGAAGCTCAATCGAACTGATCGTACCGGCGTGCCCGGCAACGCCGGAGATTGAGAACCCGGGAACCTCCGTGGCGGGGACCTCTGCGATGGTTGTTCCTATTAGTCCCGCTGCTTCGCCCCATCCGGATCCGAGTGTTAGCGCGATCTCGTGGGTGGAGATTCCGGTCCGTTCGGCGATGAACGCGGCTGCGTGGGCGGCGTCCGTGCTCGCGGTGTGTGAATCCGCTTCATTTTGAGTCATGAATCAACATTACTTCCTAAAACCTCTCGTGTCTCGGGAATCGCTCCGCCTGTCCGCGACTAGGCGAGAAGGCGTCTCCGCCGCGCGCCGAAGGTGGTGAGCGCGAGCGGCCGGGCACGGGAGTTGGTCGCCTACGAGAGGCGTAGCTTTACTTGAAGCTGCGCGCCAAACGGACAGTGAAGTCCTTGCTCATGCCGAACCGTCTTGGTGCGACTGAGTTCCTGTGGCACCGAGAATCTGGCGCGTGCGGGAAGAAGTGGAGGGGGATTTCGGCGCGGCTGTGTGTATTGGGGAGAGTCTGGCGCGTGCCGGAAGATACGCGGTGTGGATGGCCGCGTGGTGCGGTGGAGTTCCGGGCGCAAGTAGGGGAGACTTGGCATCATGGCAAGAAACGGCAGGTCATATCGCAGGGGACCGGTACTATTGCGGGGGCCCCTGATTCCATCGACGACGACGGATGCGCGGCTGCTGGCGCCGGAGCAGGACTCCGAATGGGTACATCAGGACCCGTGGCGGGTGATGCGCATCCAGGCAGAGTTCGTGGAGGGTTTCAGCGCGTTGGCGGGTTTGGGCCCGGCGATTTCAGTCTTCGGATCAGCGCGTACGGCCAGAGAAGATCCGAGCTACCGGAAGGCGGAGCGCATAGCGCGTTTGCTCGTTGACGAGGACTTCAGCGTAATCACCGGCGGAGGCCCCGGCATTATGGAGGCCGCCAACAAAGGCGCCCGTGAGGCCGGTGGCACGTCTGTTGGCCTGGGGATTGAACTGCCGTTTGAACAGGGGATCAACGACTATGTCAACCTGGCTATCTCGTTCCGCTACTTCTTTGTGCGAAAGATGATGTTCCTGAAGTACTCCTTGGGATTCATCGCATTGCCGGGAGGATTCGGAACCCTGGACGAGCTTTTCGAAGCGCTGACGCTGGTACAGACCCAAAAGGTCTCATCCTTCCCAATTATCCTTGTGGGACGCGACTACTGGCACGGTCTGGTTGAGTGGATTGAGGGCACCATGGTGTCTGCGGGCACGATCTCCGCGACAGATGTCGACCTGTTCACGCTGGTTGATAGCGAGGAGGAAGCCGTGGATGCAATTCGCCATGGTATCCATCGCCTGGCAGATGAACGCCGTGCGCAGGCGGATGCGGCTACCCGCGGTGATATCTGACCTCGGCCGGGGACATCTGCCCTTACTACGGGTAGAATGAAGGCGTTGACGGTTCCTGCCGTTGACGGGAAGGAAGCACCATGGCAGCCATGAAGCCACGTACTGGCGACGGTCCGCTGGAAGTTGAACGCGAGGGACGGGGAATCGTTGTCCGCGTGCCCGTTGACGGGGGTGGTCGGCTCGTCCTCGAGCTGAATGACGAGGAGGCGGCCAGCCTCAAAGAGGCTCTGGCAGACATCGAACGCTAAGACGCAGCAAGGATGTGGTGGGAAGCGCTCCTGGAGTGTTTCCCACCATTTTCCTATTGGTTGAAGCCTTCCCGGTCTATTGGTTGGAGGCTTCCCGGAAGTATCTGGCGAATATCCCTACTGGCGCACCGTTGTCAGCAGCAGACCCTCTCCAATCGGCACCAGGGCAGTGCGCAGCTCCGTTGAAGCCAGTAAATCGCGACCGAGATTACGTACGGCGACGACGTCCTCTTCCCGCCGGGCAGGATCCGCGACTCGGCCTCCCATCAGTGCTCGTGCCACCACTAACAGGCCACCCGGGCGCAGTATCCGCAGTGCTTCGACCGCGTCGCCCGGAACCTCCAGCGGATCGCCATCAAGAAGTACAAGGTCATAAGAGGCCGAGGCGAGGCGAGGCAAGATATCCGCGCTCCGCCCATTGATTAGGCGTGTGCGGCCCGCCCGCACGCCAGCGCGCGAAAACGCTTCCCGCGCGGCATGCTGAGCTTCTGATTCAATGTCGATTGTGGTCAGAGAGAGGTCAGGGGAGGCAGCGAGCAGGTACAGGCCTGATACGCCTGTACCCGTGCCCACCTCGACGGCGTTGTGGACGTGCGCTGTAGCCGCGAGAACCTCAAGGAAAGCGCCCGTGGCCGGGCTGAGAGCGCTGAAACCGAATTCAGAGGCGAGGTGCCGGGCGGCGGCGGTGATGTCATCCTCAATGCGTACACTTTCCGCATACGCCCAAGATTGCGTCTGATCTGCCGACATGGCTCTCCCTTCGCCTGTATGCCCTATGCTACTGCAGCGGCGGTGCGAAGCCGCTGCCATCGCACGTGTTTCAGCCAGTGATCGCATCCGGTGTGGCTCCCGGATTCTCGCCTCACCCCCGGGATCGCCGCCTCACCCCTAGAGCGCCATGGCGCGATGTTTCTGTGCGACGGCCTCACTCACACCGGCGCGACGCCCAGGTTACGGCCGGCAAGACCACGAGACCTGTGCCCCAGTTCATCGGCAATGGAACGTAATGTCTGCTGAGCCGTGGAATCGCCGTCGCTGAGCGCCCATGGAGTGCCGCTGTCACCGGCCACTCGCATCTCAACTTCGATTGGGATCTGGCCCAGGAGTGGCACCGGATATCCGAGTTCAGCGCTCA
Source organism: Actinobaculum sp. 352 (assembly GCF_003957265.1). Classification (NCBI taxonomy): domain Bacteria; kingdom Bacillati; phylum Actinomycetota; class Actinomycetes; order Actinomycetales; family Actinomycetaceae; genus Actinobaculum; species Actinobaculum sp. 352. The sequence goes on from NZ_RQSN01000001.1 coordinate 183,606, forward strand.
GTTGCGCGGCCACGGTGGAGCCACCACCGGAACCGAATAGTTCATTCTTCGACCCATCGGGCATGACGAGGTAAGACATGTTTTCGATCACGCCGGCAACGTGTTGCTCGGTCTGCTTAGCGATCTGCCCAGCTCTTTCAGCGACCTCGGCGGCGGCGGCCTGCGGCGTCGTAATGATAAGGAGTTCCGACCCCGGGATCAGCTGTGCAATCGAGATGGCGACGTCGCCGGTTCCGGGCGGAAGATCCAGCAACAGGACGTCCAAATCACCCCAGTAAACATCGGCGAAGAACTGCTCCAGAGCGCGGTGCAGCATGGGACCACGCCAGATGACCGGTGAATTGTCCGGAACAAACATGCCGATCGAGATCGTCTTCACGTCGTGGGCGACGGGTGGAATGATCGTATTGTTGAGGGCCGCCGGGGGAGTATCGACGCCCAGCATGCGGGGGATAGAGAATCCGTAGATATCCGCGTCAACGAGGCCCACCTTAAGACCCTGTGCTGCCATCGTGGCGGCCAGGTTCGCGGCAATCGTTGACTTGCCTACACCGCCCTTGCCCGAAGCAATCGCGTACACGCGCGTCAGTGACCCCGGCTGTGCGAAGGGAATCGTGCGAGCCGACCCGCGCAGTTTCTCCTGCAGTGCTGAGCGCTGCTCGTCGTTCATGGCGCCGATATTGACCTTGACCGTACCGACATCCTCCAGAGCACGGACAGCGTTCTCGGTGTCTTGTTGCAGCGTATCGCGCAGCGGGCAGCCCGGGGTTGTCAGGAGCAGCGAGACGGTAACATTGCCAGCCTCGTCCACTCTAATGTCCTCAACCATGTTGAGGTCGGTGATGGGCCGACGGATTTCCGGGTCCATAACATCCTCAAGGGCGCGGCTGACGTCGTCAATGGTAACCATAGGGTTATCGTACCTGCGTACCGCGCACAAAGCTCCTGCATATCGGCGTGCATATTGACACGCACGGCACGATCAGATCGACACACCCTGAACCGTCTGCGGTGTGGGCTCCCGCCACCGATCCGTCAGTCGGAGGTCGGTACGCTGGGAGACTCCGAATGCTGATCGCGCAAATCGGCCAATTCCTGCTGAAGCTCGAGGATGCGCTGATCGCGTTCGTCCATACGTTCCTGCCGGTCGCGATCATATTCCTCCAGCACGTCACGCAACTCTGAGCGCACGAAGTCACGTGTGGCGACGTCTCCCAAGGCCAAGCGCAAAGACGCAATTTCACGGGTCAGGTATTCGGTATCGGCCAGATTGCGTTCAGCGCGCTGGCGATCCTGCTCCGCGATGACGCGGTCGCGGTCATCTTGGCGATTCTGCGCGAGTAGAATCAGCGGCGCCGAGTAGGAGGCCTGTGTAGAGAAGGCGAGGTTGAGCAGGATGAAGGGGTACGGATCCCAGGCGTAATTCTGAGCTAGTTTGTACAGCACAATATTCGCCGTAATCCAGGCGACGACGAAGATCGTCATATAGAGGATAAAACGCGGACTGCCCATGAACCGGGCGGTTGCCTCCGCGAAGCGCCCAAAACCGTCCGAATCGTGGCGCCGCCGGAAAGGAAGACGGCGACGGCTCTTATCCAGGGGCTTGTCGAAGTCAGCCATGCTGTGCCTCCATCGCTTCGTCCGTTGTCTCGTCGTCGGCGTCGCGCCAATCATCGGGTAAGAGGTGATCGAGGACGTCGTCCACCGAGACCGCCCCTAGCAGGAGCCCCTCATCAACCACCGGCAGTGCAGTCAGGTTGTAGGTCGCCAGCAGCCTGGTGATTGTTCCCAGGCCCTCTGTGGGCGCAATACCTTCTATATCGGTGTCGAGTATGTTGCCGATCAAGGTCGAGGGTGGCTCGCGTAAGGCGCGCTGGATATGAACAACTCCGAGGAAACGCCCGGTCGGAGTCTCCAGGGGTGGGCGGCAGACGAACAGGATCGCCGCGAGGGCGGGAGGGATGTCGACGCGTCGTGCCGACGCCAATGCCTGTGCGATCGTCGCCTCCGGGGGTAGCACAATTGGCTCCGTCGTCATCATGCCACCTGCCGTTCGTTCCTCGTAAACGAGCAAACGGCGGATATCGTCCGCCTCGCCCGGTTCCATGCGGTCGAGTAGCTGGGCAGCTTGGTCGGTGGGAAGCTCGGCAACCAGATCGGCGGCGTCGTCTGGCTGCATAACGTCCAGCACGTCGGCTGCACGCTCCACATCCAAGGAGGAGAGGATTGTAACTCGGTCTTCGTCGCCGAGTTCCTCCAGCACGTCCGCCAGGCGCTCGTCAGTCAACTGGTTGGCCACCGCCTGTCGACGATCCTCTGGGAGGTCTCGCAGCATGTCGGCGACGTCGGCGGCCTTCAGTCCTGAAATCTGCGCCAGGATGGCGTCGGCCCCCTGATCGGCAGCGGGATTCGTCAGGCCGCTAACATCGCGTACGGGAACGATCAGAGAACGGTGCCCACCCACGGCGTGTTTGGATGTGCGCACATAGAGGGTCGTCAGCCGCCACTCGCGGCCGCGAACCTTCTCGATTGCGGCATCGACGACGGCGGCTTCCTCACCGGTCTCACGCAGTCGCACGTTCCGATCCAGCAGTTGCGCCATCACGAGAGTTTCAACCGGACGTTGCGCGAAACGCCGCATGTTGACCAGGCCGGTGGTGATGACCTGGCCGTTATCGATGGAGGTGACACGGGTCAAGGGTAGGAAAACGCGGCGTTTTCCCGCCACTTCCACAACGAGCCCGACGGCCAGCGGTTCGCCTTTGAGACGGAACAGGACGACGACGTCATAGACAGTGCCGACCTTGTCTCCTATTGGGTCGAATACCGGAGTACCGGCTAGACGGGCGACAAAGACGCGGTTCGACGAGCTCATATCATCACCTACTTACTCTTCCAAGATGCGGGCCATCCAGGCTTCCACGTCGGCGATTTCACGTGGTATTGCCTCTGATATCCTTTCAACCCCGTGTGGGGTGACGAGAATATCATCCTCAATGCGCACGCCTATGCCCCGGAAACGCTCGGGGACCTTTAGATCGTCCTCGCGGAAGTATAGACCAGGTTCAATAGTAAAGATCATGCCCGGTTCAAGGACGGCATCCACGTACATTTCGCGCCGAGCTTGTGCACAATCGTGGACGTCAATGCCGAGGTGGTGGGATGTTCCGTGCGGCATCCAGCGTCGGTGGAACTGCCCGTCGGGTGCCAGGGATTCGGCAGCCGTTCCCGGTAGCATTCCCCATGCTTCCAGGCGCGCGGCAATGACCTCCATGGCGGCATTATGTACATCGCGGAAACGGCACCCCGGCTTGGCCGCCTCCTCCAGGGCGCGATTGGCGGCGTCGAGAACTGCCTGATAGACCTCCGCCTGCGCATCGGTAAAAGTACCGGAGATCGGCAGAGTGCGCGTGATATCGGCGGTGTAGAGAGAATCGATTTCCACGCCGGCGTCGACCAAAATGAGCTGGCCGGGAATCACCGGTCCGTCGTTGTCGATGAAGTGAAGCGTATTGGCGTGGTTGCCCGCTGCGGCAATGGTGTCATAGCCCAGGCCGTTGCCTTCTTCACGGGCCTTGGCGCCGAAGGCCCCTTCGACAACTCTCTCGCCGCGCCAATGCGTTATTGCACGGGGTAAAGAGGCAATGATGGAGTCGAAGCCCTCGTGGGTGGCCTGAACAGCGTGGCGCATCTGCTCGATTTCCCAGTCGTCCTTGACCAGACGTATCTCCGAACACGCCTCCGCCAGTTCGGCATCGTCCTGGCTGCTCGCGTGCGCGATATCGGCCTTCTCGCGTAACTCAGCCACTTGCGCCTCAATGGCGGCATCTGACTGTGGGATTACGCGCAGTCCCACTTGGCCCGGTCCCAGATCCTTAGCGAGAGCATCGGGAAGATTATCGATCGAGTCGCAATGCAGGCCGGTCAGCGCTTCCATGTCGGCCAGGGAGGGGCGAGCTCCCACCCAAAACTCACCGTAACGGGAATTGGCGTAGAACTCCTCCGAGGAGCGAGATGCCCGCTGGTGGAAGTACAACGTGGCCTCGTGGCCGGTGGGGGTTGGATTGAGCACCAGCACGGCGTCGGGTTCCAGTTCACCGCCCAGGCCGGTCAAATGTGCGAAGGCCGAATGTGCCCGGAAGCGGTAGACATTGTCGTTATTGCGCACATGATAGGTTCCCGCCGGAATGACGAGGCGTTCGCCGGGAAAACGGTCTGATAGCTTCTCCCGGCGGGCAGGAGTAACATCGGCAACCCTGCTGTGGGAGGGCGAAGAGGGCCGCGGTCCCCAGTCGGTTCCCATGAATGCTCGGAACTGCTCATTATGTGGTTGTCGAGAGCGGTTATCACCGCGTTCACTCAGCGACTGCTTCTTCTCATCATTGGCCATGCGGACATTCTCGCACCTGCGTCGGAAGAGTCCCAAGCGCACGGCCTGGCGTCACGCGCTGGGACCGTTCCCGCACGCCGCCGTAACCGCGAGCTCACGGGGGAGAAGAAGTGGTTCACCTCATGATGAGACAGGTCTTGTCCACACGCCCTGAACAGCAGTAAGGTAAGGCTGACGAGCCCTCACGGACGTAGTCAGTCGTGACGCCTTTGCGTCGCTCGCATACCAGAAATAAGGAGAGGCCTATGCGCCGCACACACTCGCTACTCGCACTTCCAGCAGTCGTGGCACTTGCCCTTGCTGGGTGCTCAAGTTCGGACTCGAATACCTCGGAGACAACAACATCCGCCGCCACCGATCAGACAACCACGCCGCAGGACGCCGCTGAAGCGTTTCCGGTCACCGTGACCCACAGCGCCGGTGAAACGACCATCGAGAGCCAGCCTGAGAACGTCGCCGTTCTCGACTTCGGAGTTCTTGACACCCTTGACACTCTGGGTTTTGAAGGCGTGACCGCACTGCCGCGATCATCAACAGTGCCGTCGTTCCTATCCGATTACGACAGTGACGACTACACCGATCTCGGCACCATTGTGGAACCGGATGTGGAAACCATCGCCACGGTGGGTCCGGATCTCGTGATTACCGGCGGACGTACGTCCTCCATGTACGACGATCTTTCCCAGAACTTCACCACTGTCGATGCCACACTCGATTATTCGGACTACGTCGAAGGCGTCAAGCGCGATATCGAGATTGTTGCCGAGTCGGTGGGCATGGGTGACCAGGCCACCAAGCTGACCACCGCGATTGACGACAAGGTTTCCGAGCTTCAGCAGGCTGCCGAAGATGCCGGAATTGAAGGAAAGACTGGTGTGTTCCTGCTGGTCACCGGCGGAAATGTGACTGCATTCGGTCCGGGCTCGCGTTTCGGATACGTCTATGACCTCACCGGTGTGGAGTACGCCTTGAGCGACGCCGACACCGCGCAAGCCGACGACAGCCACGGCGCCGAGGTCTCCTTCGAGACCATTGCGCAGGCAAACCCCGATTACATCTGGGTGTTGGACCGTGACGCCGTCGTCGGTTCTCGCGATGGCGGCGAAGCGACGTCCGCGCAAGAGGTCCTAAACAACGATTTCGTCAACGGTACTTCTGCTGCACAAAACGACACGATCACCTACGTTACGCCGGAACGCTGGTACCTGGTCATGCAGGGTGCATCGAATTTCCCGGCGATGTTGGATGAGCTCTCCGCAAGCCTGTGACCGCTGCGGATAATGCTCATATTCGGCATCGGACCCAGCCGTTGCGCCTGATTGCGGCGGCTGGGTTCGGTGTGTTGGTCGTCGTATCGCTCGCCACCGGCAATGCTGATTTGCGCCTCGGCGATGTCGTGACGGGGCAGATAAGCGACGAGCAGCTCCACGTCCTGCTTGGTTCACGTGTGCCACGTACCGCTGCGATTGTCCTGGCCGGTGCGTCGCTCTCGGTAGCCGGAGTGATTATGCAGCTACTTGTGCGTAATCGCTTTGTCGAGCCTTCCACAACGGGTACGAGCGAGTCTGCCGCCCTGGGCTTGCTTCTCGCTGCAGTGTTGGTGCCACAGATGCCCGTGCTTGGGCGACTCAGTCTGGCTCTTATTGGGGCGATGGTTGGCACCGGGCTCTACCTGTTGATCCTGCGCCGCATACCGCTGCATGACGCCATTTTGCCGCCACTGATCGGCCTGATCTTCTCCGGCATCATAAGCGCCGTCGCATCGGTACTCGCCTACCGGCTCGATCTACTGCCATCGTTAACGCAATGGACGGTCGGCCGTTTCACGGGGATTATCGAGGGACGCTGGGAGACGCTGCTGCTAGCGGCGGTGGCACTTGTTTACGCATATGTTGCCGCCGACCGCTTGACCATTGCCGGACTGGGAGAAGGTCTCAGCTCTTCCTTGGGGCTTAACTACCGGCGCACACTAGCCACCGGAATAGGAGCCGTGTCGCTGGTGTCTGCGGTGGTGGTAGTGACCTGTGGCTCGCTGCCCTTCCTGGGGCTGGTCGTTCCCAATATTGTCAGTCGGTTCGTCGGTGATCGTCTGCGAAGGTCATTGCCGTGGGTGGCTTTAGCAGGTGCGGCATTCCTTCTACTTTGCGACATTTTCGCGCGTACAGTTGTGGCTCCTGCGGAGATTCCCATCGGCGTCGTCGTCGGGGTCGTCGGCGGCGTGTTGTTCATCGTGCTTCTCCTGCGTAGCGAGGAGCGCATATGAGCGAGCGCAGGGTGTCCCCGCGCAAACAGAAGGAACCGCAACCGCGCACTGCTCGGGTATTGGAGGGGGAGTCGTCGCGCAGACAGCAAGAATCGCCCTTGCGGCGCGTTCGGCTCACAAAGCGCGCGGCACCGCTCGACACGCGGCACAGCAGTGAGCATACCCGGTCACGGCGTCATCGCCCGGCCTATTACCTGTGCAAACCGGCCGTGCGCCTGACCATAATGGTGTGTTGCGCGCTTGCCTGTGTAACTATCTTCTTCTTGGCCGGTCTGGATCTGGGCAATCTGAACCTTCTCGTCCTGCGCATGAGAGCCACGCGAGTGGCAGCGCTTGTTCTGGTGGGCGTGGCCGTATCCATCTCCACGGTTGCCTTTCAAACAATTGCCGAGAACCGTATTCTCACCCCATCCATCATGGGCTTCGACGCCCTGTATGCGGTGGTGCAGACAACAATTATCTTCTTGTTTGGCACCGCCTATACGCAGCATGTGGGAGTACTGGCGCAGTTTGCTCTGGCCGGCGGGATAATGGTGGTGTTCGCTGTAGCGCTGTTCACCTCCATGATGCGGCGGCCCATCCAACTGATGATTCTCATCGGGATCGTGCTGGGAACCATGCTTCGATCTGTTTCCACGCTTTTGCAGTCGATTATGGAACCGAACTCGCTGACCGTATTACAGGCGCAGCTCTTCGCCTCGTTCGGGTCAGTCGACTCCCGCCTGCTGGGCGTGTCCACCATTATCATCTGTGCCCTGGGGTGCGACCTGCTACGGCGCTCGCGTGTCCTGGACGTACTGACACTGGGGCGCGAGCACGCGATATCGCTCGGCCTGCCCTACCGGCGGGCGCTCTTCGGCATCCTCGTCGACGTCGCTGTTCTGGTGGCGACAGCGACGGCATTGGTAGGACCGGTCACCTTCTTCGGCCTTCTCGTCTCCGCTTTGGCGTACCGCCTCACCGGTAGCGCCAGGCATACCTGGGTTCTGCCAGCCGCCGCTTGCATCGCCGTGATCTGCCTAGTTGGCGGGCAGGCCATCCTTGAATTCGAACTGGGGATGAATGGTGTGCTCTCCGGTGTTATCGAGTTCGTCGGAGGCATCGTCTTCATCCTTCTTATCCTGTCGCACAGAAAGAGGCTCTCATGATCCGCCTGCACGGTCTGACGAAGAAGTATGGTGGGCTGGCAGTCGTGGATAACGTATCGCTTGCTTTTCCCACCGGTGGCATTACCTCGCTAATAGGTGCCAATGGTGCCGGGAAGTCAACACTTCTTCACATGGCATCTCGGCTCGTGACGCCGGACACGGGGAGGGTGGAGCTGGACGGACGGGACATCCGCTCCCTGGACTCCATGCGGGTGGCGCGCCATTTGGCAATTCTGCGACAGGCCAACACCATCACCGCTCGGCTGCGTGTACGCGAACTGGTCGAATTCGGGCGCTACCCGTACTCGCGTGGGCGCCTCACCGGCGAAGACCGGGAGGCGGTGGCTCTCGCCATGCACCAGATGAACCTCGAGCCTCTGGCGGGACGCTTCCTCGAGCAGCTATCCGGTGGTGAGAGGCAGCGCGCCTTCGTCGCCATGGTTCTGGCGCAGGAGACCGACTACTTACTCCTGGATGAACCGTTGAACAACCTGGATCTGAAACATTCGGTTGACATGATGAACGCTTTGCGGAAAGTAGCCGGTGAACTTGACCGTACGGTTCTGATTGTCGTGCACGACATCAATATCGCCTCCGCCTACTCCGACCGTATCGTGGCGATGAAGGACGGCCGTGTGGTGGCGGACGGCGCGCCCGACGACGTCGTCAATCCGGAGCAGCTGGCCGAGATCTACGGCATCGATGCAGAGGTGCACGATATTGACGGCATGCGCCTGGCCATGTACTACCGTTAGGCGCCCCGGCCCCGTGGTGCCGTACCCTGGAGTATGCGCATTGATCCACACACGCACTCCACCGCCTCTGATGGCACCGAGACACCGGCGCAGCTCATGATGCGCGCACGCCACGCCGCACTTGATATGGTCGGTTTGACGGACCACGACACTACTGCGGGTTGGAGCGAAGCGGCTGCCGCCGTGCTGCGCACCGGTGTCGGCCTGCTGCGCGGCATGGAGTTTTCCGCGCGTTATCACGGTATCTCTATACACATCCTCGGGCTTCTTTTCGACGACGCCGACGCCGACATCAGGCAGCACTGCCGGAGAGTGCGTGAATCACGGGTGGGACGTGCTCGGGCGATGGTGGAGCGCCTAGCGGAGGACGTCCCCGTTAGTTGGGAAGACGTTGTAGCGCAGGTCAGCGGCAATGCGACCATCGGCAGGCCGCATATCGCCGATGCCCTGGTGGCGCGTGGCGTGGTGAGTAGCCGTGCGGAGGCCTTTGACAGGTTCCTTAATCCTCGTTCTCCCTACTACGTGCCGCACTATGCTCCAGCCGCCACCGATGTGATCCGCTGGGTGAAAAACGCCGGGGGAGAGACGGTATTCGCGCATCCGCGGGCACCGGGACGGGGAAGAGTAGTGCCCTGGGAGGCATTCGACGAGCTGGCGCAGGCGGGACTATTCGGGGTGGAGATTGATCACCGTGACAACACGGCGGAATCGATTCCGCAGCTGGAGCAGATGGTGCGTCACCTCCACCTCGCGCGATTCGGCGCGAGTGACTACCATGGTGCGGGCAAGCCCAACCGTCTGGGCGAACGTACTACATCGCCAGCGGTTATCGAAGCTCTAACCGAGCGCTGTCTGCTGGAGGTTATACATCCGTGACCGGATTCGACGTGACGCTGTTCGTCTCAACGTTCACCACCCTGTTCGTCATCGCGGACCCCTTCGGTAATCTCCCGGTGTTCATCGCCCTGACCTCGCGGATGACGCCGCGCGAACGCAGAACCGCCGCCTGGCAGGCGACGATGACCTCATTCGTCGTCCTGTCCGTGTTCGGCCTCTTCGGCAACTACATTCTCGACGTACTTCATCTCTCCGTGGAAGCGGTCCAGCTCTCCGGTGGGTTGCTTCTGCTACTTGTGGCACTTCAGCTGTTGACGGGGCACGAGGACGATCCGGGCGAACCCGGATCGGTTAACGTTGCCCTCGTGCCGCTGGGGGTGCCGTTGCTGGCCGGTCCTGGCTCAATTGTGGCGGTGATGATGGCCGCCCAACAGTCGGGAAAGACGAGCGGCGGTATATGGGCGGTTGTTGTGGCGATGGTTTTGGTGCACCTCGTTGAGTGGGTCACCATGTACTTCGGCAATCCGTTACATCGACTGCTGGGGGAAGGTGGCACGATGTTCCTGGTGCGTATCTCGGGCATGCTCCTGGCGGCCATTGCCACACAACTGATGATCGACGCGGTGTTGACCATCGTTGCTGCCGCGTAGGGGAATGCCGTAGACGCCGTAGAGGAGTCCCCACCGCCGCCTCGGGCCGCTTGTCGTAGCAGAGATCACCCGTCGCAGAGGCACTCGCTGTACTAGATCACTCTCCGTCCTGGGAACGATGAACCCGCCGGCGCTTGCGTTCGCGGCGGGGTGCCGCCTGCGGATTGTCCTCAATGGCGGAACGAGGCTGCGCCTGCCGCTGGGCGGAGCCGTCGGTGGTCTTCGTCCTGCGACGTTGCCGTGCCCGCGACGACTTTCTACCTCCGCGTTCGCCGGAGTTCCGCGTCGCGCGGGAACGTCCCCGTTTGCCCGCGTTCCGGCCGTGCCCCGCTCCCGGGCCGCCAAGATCCTCAATGTACTCCGCATCCAACCCGGCGCGCACCCGCTTTGACGTGGGTAGCTTTCCGCCGGCGTCACGAGGGATTCCTAGGTCGGAGTAGAGGTGGTCCGAGGTGTGGTAAGTCTCGACGGGGTCGGCTTGCCCCAGGTTCAGAAGGCGATTGATTACCGCCCAGCGCGGAAGGTCCTCCCAATCCACGAAGGTGACGGCCGTTCCGGAATGGCCGGCGCGCCCTGTTCGGCCGATGCGGTGAATATAGGTTTTTTCGTCCTCCGGGCACTGATAGTTGATGACATGGGTGACGTTATCAACGTCAATGCCGCGTGCTGCGACGTCGGTGGCGACAAGAACATCTACCTTGCCATTGCGGAAGGCACGCAGTGCCTGTTCGCGCGCGCCCTGCCCGAGATCGCCATGCAGTGCACCGGCGGCGAAGCCGCGCTCGGTAAGATCGTCGGCGAGTTTGGCAGCGGCGCGTTTCGTCCGGGTGAAGATAATCGTCAGGCCGCGATCTTCCGCCTGCAGGATTCGCGCGACGACCTCCACCTTATTCAAGGCGTGGCATCGATACACCACTTGCCGCGTGTCCTTGACGGTGGCACTGGTGTCCTCGGGATCCTGCACGTGAATATGCGTGGGCCTATCCATGTACCGGCGCGCCATGGCAACAACCGGTGCCGGCATCGTCGCTGAGAAAAGCATTGTGTGGCGGCTGCCGGGCGTGGCAGAGAGGATTGTTTCCACGTCTTCCAGGAAACCGAGGTCGAGCATCTCATCGGCCTCGTCGAGTACGAGGGTTCGCACTCGCGAGAGATTGAGGACGCGATGTCGCATGAGGTCGATAATTCTCCCCGGTGTGCCGACGACGATTTCTGCGCCCTCGCGCAGAGCGACCTGCTGTGGTTCGTATGCGCGTCCGCCGTAGAGTTCTACAATCCGCACGGAGCGCCGCGCAGCCGCGTCGGAGAGTTCACCGGCGACTTGCTTGGCCAGTTCGCGAGTGGGCAGCACTACGAGGCCCTGCGGTTTGCCACGTTCTGATTGCGGGATTTTCTCCCATCCCTCTTCTCCGGGGCCGCTGGTGTTCTCAATCATGGGAATGCCGAAGCCGAGCGTCTTACCTGTGCCCGTCTTCGCCTGACCGATGATGTCGGCACGCCGAAGCGCAACCGGTAGCGTCAAGGCCTGAATGGGGAAGGGGGAAACAATGCCTTTGTCGGCGAGCGCCTCGACGATCACCTGGGATACGCCCAGTTCGGCAAAAGAGGCGGTTTCGGTCGCGGTAGACGTTCCGCTGATCTCTGCGCGCGGCTCGTTCGCGGCCGGTACCCGAGCAGCTGAGGAGTCGATGACGCCCGAGCTGGAACTCATGCAGTTTTCCTTTCTCGCACGAAGCCGATGGCTTCGCTGCTGCGGCAGCCGATCGCGAGAAAACAATTCATGACACGTGACGATCGGTCAGCCCTCGATTCTTTTTCGCTGTCCATCTTAAGGTTTCGGAGGGATAAACGGTACGTGGCGGGCGATATGTCGTCCGAGTCGCATCGCTACTGCTGCTGATACTCAGGTAAGGCACAGATCTCGCTCAAGGCGTCGGATTGTAACCTGTGTTTTTTCTTCGCGCAATGGGTATTGATACCCATGCGATTGTCTTGCCGTCGGAGAAATCGCCTTGTAGTATTGCTTCTCGTTAATTCTCCCAACACGTCGAGAAAAACACCGCATAAATCCATAGAAAATCGTTATTCCAGGACGGTGGGATCATGCACTATTCGCCAATCATGCCCGGCTTGGGTCTTCTTGCGGCAGCCAAGGTTCTTCCTTTGAGTACGGGGCTTGGCTCTGTGGCTCGGACTTGCTTCAACATTGCGGGCATACTTTTTCTGCTCCTTGCTGCACTCCTGATCGTGCTGGATACAATCGGGCGCCTGCACGACATCCGAGCGTCCCTAAACGGAGTGAGTGGTAGGCGGCCGTCCACGGCCTACGGGTACCAAGACTCAGCTGTCCCCTCCATCTGGGCTCCGCCCGCCGCCTGAGGTGTGCGAGTGATGATGCACGCACAAGGCGTGATACTGCTCGCGGCGGGTGGGTCGAGCAGTGTGATTGACACCATCGGATGGTGGGGCGCGGTCGCGATGATTGGCACGGCCATCGCCTACGGCATGACGCTTCTCTTTTTCTCCTACCGAGCCCCGCGGTCACGCCGCAGGGCGCACGAGGCGGCGCTCCGCATGATCGATGGCCTGGAGAATGCTGATCAGATGGGATATCCCACCATGGTGGTCCTCGTTCCCTGTCTGAACGAGGCGACTGTCATTGAGGCGAGTATCCGCCGCCTTCTCGCCATACCGACACGCCAGCTCGATATCGTGGTAATTGACGATGCTTCAGATGACACAACCGCAGCGGTGTTGGATTCGATTCAGGATCCGCGCGTCACTGTGTTGCATCGGATCCCCCCATTCGCCCGACGCGGCAAGGGCGATGCTCTCAACGATGCCCTACGCCACGTTCGCCGACGCTACCGCGACCAGCCCGCCGAGGGCGTCGTCGTCGGCGTCGTCGATGCGGATGGACGACTCGATCCGGAGGGCATTACCACAGCGCGGTTGGCATTCTTGGATCCGAAGGTTGGAGCTGTGCAACTCGGCGTACGGATCAACAACCGGTTCCATTCCTTGCTTGCACGTATGCAGGACATGGAATTCGTCATCTTCACGGAGATCTTCCAGAAGGGGAGGCGGCATCTGGGCAGTGTAGGGATGGGTGGCAATGGCCAATTTGTGCGGCTGTCTGCCCTCAACTCTCTGGGCGAGCGGCCGTGGTCGGATTCATTGACCGAGGACTTCGACCTGGGAATTCGGCTGAACGCCAGTGGCTGGACGAATGAGTTCTCCGCCGAGGCCGTTGTGCACCAACAGGGTGTGACCCGACTGCGGCGCTTGGTACGTCAACGAGCTCGCTGGTTCCAGGGCAACCTGCAAGCCAGCCGCCTGATTGGGCATACCGTGCGCGAGCAGCACGGCAGGACCCGGACCGACTCCCTATACCAGATGCTGTCACCCTACCTGGTACTTGCCACATCGCTGTTGACCGCGTCCTTCGTCGTCGCATTGGTCGCAGTCGTACTTGCCGGTTCCGAGGGCGGGGAACGGAACTGGATGTGGTTGCTACTTGCGTACGTGCTCGCTTTCGGACCGGCTCTGATCTATGGCATTCGGTACTGGAGAGTCGAGAAGAAGAACGGCTTCGGTTTCTTTCGCGGACTGCTCTATTCTCATCTCTATGTTCTCTATAGCATGCTTGGTTATATCGTGGGATGGTGGGCCATGCTGCGGATGGTGTTCGGGTATACCGGCTGGCAGAAGACCAAGCGTGAGTCGGAGTCGCATGAAGCCATCGTCGGGACGGGTGCTGAAATTAAGGTTCATCCGGCGTGAAGCGACGCGGTGGGCGTTATCAGATTATCGCGACATTACTGGCGGCGTTAGTGGGATGCACGATAGGAATCGTGGTGTTTCGTTCAGTTCCTGATAGGTGTCCGGGCTGGGGCGTCGTCTACGACGGCTACGGTAGGGTGACATGCGAGAGCGGGACTATCCATCTTGTGCCTGCCCCCGCCACGCATGATGACGAGACGCATTCGGCGCTTCTAGTGGAAAATGGCGCCATCGGCACCGCGAATTCGGATCCACGCGCCATTGGAGCGAAGGTCACCACGAACAAACAGCTACGGCAGGGCGACGCGAATTCGTGGGAGGTGGGTTGGTTCGTATGGGGTTACGAGGATCCGCAGCACTTCTACGCGCTACTTCTCAAACCGAACGGGTGGGAGATAACGAAACGCGACCCGCAGTATGAGGGCGGGCAGCGTTTTCTTGCGACGGGGGAAGATCCCTCTTTCAAGATCGGTACCACGCACACGATCGTGATAACTGGTAACGGGAAGGATGGAGATTTCACAGTCCGGGTGGATGGCAAGAAGATCACCAGGATCAGTGACACGGAACGTCCGTATTCGCTAGGTGTCGTCGCACTGTACGCGGAGGATGCGGATGTCACCTTCTCGGACATATGGGCCACCTACTCAACGTCGGAAACAGCTCCGGAAAGGTAGCTATTAAGGAACGGTAAATTGATGTGTCACCGTTGCGGGGGCGGCAAATGCGGCGGTGGAGACCAGGGCAGGCAACGCATTGGCCCTGTACTCGTTATTGGGCGCACAAGCGGGTACTGGCATAACAAAGGAAAGGACAATGGAAAGAGCGGAAGATACCGCTGTACGGGGTACTGCCGAACGACAGGTATCCGCAACCCCGCTGCGCGTCATGCTGGTGTACGGCACCCGCCCCGAGGCGATTAAGATGGCGCCTCTGGCTCTGGCGATGGACAAGAGCCCGCAATTCGAACCAATATGTGTGGTTACGGGACAGCACCGTGAGATGTTAGATCAGGTTAACGCCTTCTTTGGCATTACTCCTGATAGTGATCTCGGTATTCATCGGCCCGGTCAGACCTTGACACAGGTGACAACTGGAACTCTGGAAGGGGTTGGCGGCGTACTTGACTCGCTCGCACCGGATGCGGTGATGGTTCAGGGCGACACAACGTCCGCTTTTGCGGCCGGATTGGCTGCCTTCTATCGCAATATCCCGCTCTTTCATGTCGAGGCTGGGCTGCGTACCGGTAACTTGCGTTCTCCGTTCCCCGAGGAGGGTAACCGGCGTCTACTCGGACAGATCTCGTCAATTCATTTCCCGCCGACGGCGGGCTCGCGGGAGAATCTGCTGCGGGAGAATGTCAGCCCCATGCAGATGCATGTTACCGGAAATACGGTGATCGATGCTCTCCATTTGGCGGTGCAGCGTCCGTTGCCGTCCGATGACTCTGTTCTTGATGCGCTTGTCGCGGATCGGGAACGTCGCCTCGTGTTGGTGACCGCACATCGACGCGAGTCATGGGGGGAACCGATGATAGGCATTGCCCGAGGCATAGCAACGGCGGCTCACGCAAACCCGGAGACGACCTTCATCCTGCCGGTGCACCGCAACCCGATTGTACGAGGTGCGCTTCTACCCGTCGTCGAGAAGATCGACAATGTTCTTGTCACGGAACCGCTTGAATACGGTGCCTTCTGCACGGTAATGAACCGGGCGGAGCTCGTGGTGACCGATTCCGGGGGTATCCAGGAGGAAGCGCCGGCTCTTTCCAAGCCGGTACTCGTGCTGCGCGACAACACCGAACGGCCGGAGGCGATTGAGTTCGGCGTCGCGAAGTTGATCGGCACCGGGCCTGAACGAATTGCCTCTGAAATCAATACGCTGCTGCGTGATCGCGATGCCTACGCGGCAATGGCGCATGCCGTCAATCCCTATGGAGACGGGCGTGCAAGTCAGCGTATTCTCGCTGCTGCCGCGCACTATTTCGGACGCGGGGAAGCGGAGCCGGATTTTGCCCCCGGACGCTGAGCCCCATCCGAGTCGGGAATTGTCCGAGTTCAAGATGCTCCTGGGCTGACAACCGGCCGCCGAACTCACGGGTTGCTCGGACGTCTCGGTGCGTGTGCTCGAAGGTACGCGCGCTGATAGAGAGGAAAGAAACGAATGCGAAAGATGCGTGTGAGTGCGCACAAAACACCATTTGCCCTGACAAGCGCCGCACTGTGCGCCGCTCTGGTCTTGGCAACACCGGCGATGGCCGGTGAGCGAGACACCGGTGATACCAATGGTGATCTTCTGGATGTGCCGACGATGAATGTCACGGCGCCCGATCTGGATCCCACCGGTGCGCTCGAAGGGGCGCAGGAAGCGGAGGAGGGGACGTCCGAGTCGACTCTGGTCACAGATAATCCGCTCGAATCGCCTGAGGAACCCCTTGCCGCCGCCCAGAACGTACTGCCATTGGAGGCGAGCGGTGCGGAGGTCGACCTCGCGAGCGATATTGATACGTCATACACGCCCGCACCGATCCGCGATCTCGCCGCCAGTGACACGCCGGTGCCCGACTCTGCGGTGACCTTCGGTGACGCGGAGGGAGCCGCGCACGCGCTCGTACTGTATGACTCAACCGGTGACTATGCGCAGTTGGCTGAGAGCTACGCGATTGGTACGAGTACCCTCGCCACGCATTTTGGTCTGGTGACGGCTGTACCGGTGGCGGACTACACCGCGGGGCTAGCGGGCCGTTACGACGGCGTTGTGTACCTTGGATCCACCTACGATGAGCCGCTTCCGGAGGCATTCGTCTCCGATGTTCTCACTGGAGACGTTCCGGTGCTGTGGGCCGGTTTCAACATCTGGGAGTTGGCCACCACCGATGAGAATCGCGCCGCGTTCGCCTCTCGATATGGATGGGACGCCGCGACGTCGTACATCGATTCGAGTGATGTCGTCGCCTCGATTACGTATGATGACCAGGTCCTGACTCGCGACACCGCCAATTCGGGCGGCATTATTGCGCCGCATGTAACCGACGAAGATGCCGTCACAGTGCTCGGTACTGCCACCTGCACCAGCGACGGAGTGACAGTTCAGGACTGTGCGCCAATCGCCCAGACCACCGGCAGTTCCTTCCCCTGGGCGATCCGCTCCGGAAATCTGACCTATATTGGCGAGATCCCGCTGTCCTATATGAGTGAAACGGATCGATACCTGGCGTTCTCCGACTTGCTCTGTCAGCTTCTTGCTCCCGGTGTTGTCACGGAAAAGACGGCGGCTATTCGCATCGAGGATATTAGCCCGGGAACGGACGCCGAGGAATTGGAGGAGCTCGTTGATTACCTCGTCGGTGCGGGTGTGCCATTCCAGATGGCGGTGGTGCCGTACTATGTCGACCCCACCGGCGTGTATAACAACGGTGTGCCGGAGGCGTTGACTTTCGCGGACAACCAAGAGGTGCTAGCGGTGATCCAATACGCGCAGAAACACGGTGGAACGGTGATCCAACACGGCACGACGCATCAATACGGCACGCTTAATAATCCCTACGACGCGGTGAGTACCGACGACTTCGAGTTCTACCGCTCCTACTGCACCGACACGGCCGACGGCAGCGGGGGTGCGGTGGCCTGCCAGGAGAACTCGTGGGTGCAACTGGTGGGTGCCCTGCCCGACGACAGTGCAGCATGGGCGAGCGAGCGCGCATTGATCGGGCAAACGGCATTGACCGAAGCCGGTCTGGGCGAGGTGCAGATTTGGGAGACGCCGCATTATGCCGCTACCGCCGCCAGTTACCAGGGGATTGGACAGGTGTACAACACGCGGTATGAACGCGAACTGTTCTTCCCCGGCCAGCTCAACAAGGCCATGAGTGGCGCGGCGGGTCATTTCGGTCAGTTCTTCCCCTACACGGTGACCGACATTTACGGCACGAAGATTCTTCCCGAAAATCTCGGCAACTTTGAACCGGAGGAATATAACAACCATGCGGCGCGCACCGGGCAGGACCTGGTGGAGAACGCTCGGGCGAATCTAGTTGTCGACCAGGGCAATGCCAGTTTCTTCTTCCATCCTGGCTATCCGGTGGCGGAGCTGCAGACGGCGGTAGAGGGCATACAAGGCCTGGGATACACCTTTGTTCCGGCTACCGAGTTGAACTAGCCGAGGTCTACAGAGTCGCGTGACCGAGCTGAGGAGCGGCCGAGTCCGGTGGGCGAATGGCACAGTGGTGTCCGCCTACCGGACTCGCGGATTCGTCTAGCTGGAGTGTACTCACACGTGACAGAGGGGTGGCTGTACCGCGAATGCGTGCCGCTGGTGCGGCGTCGGCAGTAGGAAGAGCGAGCGAGCAGCGCCCGCCCTTCTGCTTTCTGCTGCACGGAGTTATGTGCGCCGGTGAGGGCTCAGGCGGCGAAGGGCAGATTTTGCGGCTATGATCGCCTACCGTCATGGTTCTCTACCCGCCGTAGTAGAGATGCTAGGAAAGGGACGCCAGGAACTTGCTGCTGCGTCGCCTGTCATGGCTCTGCCTGCCCCGCCTTGCCTGCCCCGCGTTGCCTGCCTCCCGGCCGAGTCTCAGCCGGTGAAGCCGAATCCGACGCGACGGCTTTCATTGGCGGCAATCTCAACGTAGCCGATGGCATCGGCGGGGACCACAACCACCCGACCGTGCGAATCTGACAGCCGCAACGGTGTTCCGTTCTCAATTGCGGTGGCGACGGCGGCTTCGACCTCACCGGCGGAGTTTTCAACGTCAACGGAAACCTCGCGTGTGACGTTACGAATGCCGATATTGACTTCCATAGGTTCCTCGATCCCCCGGACTTCCAGGATATAGTAGTCTGCGTTTGTCGGGCGTAGGCCCGGATCTTCTATCAGCTTAGCGGGCGTGCGTGTTGGCTCCCAGCGACGGGTGCGGGTTTTTCGCGGAGCGAAATGTGTGGGAGCCTGCCGATAGAGTTGAGCATATGCGGTGCGCAAAAGGAAATGACGGCGCTCGGGTATGAAAGGAGGCAGGAATGGGCACGGATCTGCAACCAACTCAGTGGCAGTTGGACCGATCACAGCTGGCAGCGCTGGACGCGGCGCGAGCCGCCGCCCGTCTCGCTTTGCTTGGCTCGCCCGGGACGGGTAAGACTACGGTGCTCGAGGCACTGGTACGCCGCGAACTGGCCGCCAACTCTGATGCGATGATCGCACTGGTCACACAGGATCGGCGGGCGGCGTTCGACGTGCGTAATCGCCTGTCATTGGCTCTCGGCGGCCTTCCGGGCAATGTTCGCGTTGCAACGCTGTCGTCGTTCGCCTTTCACATCGTTCAAGCCTACGCACAGGCCGTTGGTAGGCGCAGCCCGGAGCTTATCTCTGGGCCGGACGAGGATTCACTTATTGCGGCGGTGTTAGAGGATCCGACCATCCGCTTCCCGTCCTTCGTCACGCCGGAGGTGCGCACCCTGCCGGGTTTTCGTGCCCAGATACGCGACCTGATCACCCGCGCGGCAGAGTTGGGCTACTCTGCTGCGGAACTGGAGGAGTTGGGGCGGCAGCGCAACGAGCCGATATGGGTGTCAGGAGCTGCTGTCATGCGCAGCTATGAGCTTCTCACAGAGGCTAGAGACGCTTTTGCGGGGGATGCCTCCGCCCCCGACAGGCTTGACCACGTCCATTTGCTCGGGGCGGCAGCGGCGATGCTGAGCACTTGGGATGATATGGCGTCCTCCCCAAGCGGGCAGAAGGTCGTCCGTCCAAGATGGGACTGGGTGTTGATTGATGACGCGCAGAATGCGCCACGATCACTTTTGGCATTGCTGAGTCAACTGGCGGCCGATGGTGCAGGAGTCATTGTGGCGGGCGATCCGGACGGCGCTGTGCAGGGTTTTCGTGGCGGTGTTGCATCGCTACCCGGTGATCTCACTGCCCCGGCTCCGCTGGGCATGGGTCTACAGCCGCTCTATTTGACGCAACGCCACCGGGGTGGCAACGCTTTGGCGGGGATAGCTGACGAACTCGTGTCATGTATCCGAGTAGGTGGTGGGCAAATTGCACAGCGCAGGGCACAAGCAGGGCACGATCCAGACCATGTTGAAGGGCGTAGTTTCGTTCATGCGGAGGAAGAGGCTGCGGCGATCGCGCGCCATATGCGAGAACTACACGTGCTCGAGGGCATTCCCTATGGCACGATGGCCGTTGTTACGCGGTCACGTACGATGCACAGCACTCTTCGCAATAGCCTCATACGGCGCGGGGTGCCGGTGGAACAGGTCGGCTCCGATCGTCCGTTGCGCGAGCAGCCGGCTGTGTCAGCTCTGCTGGAGACGGTCAGACTTGCCCTAGGCATGCCTGTACATATTGAGCACGTACTCACCTCGCTCATCGTCGGCATCGATCCGCTCGAACTACGCCGCATGCAACGAGTACTACGCGGATATGCGCTTGCTGCAGATACGCCGGTGCGTGTGCCGGACCTGTTACAGGTCGTGGTGGAAGGGCCCGAGCGCCTCAGTGCACTCGCACCGCGTGGTGTTGAACCCCTGATGCGAGCCGCGCGGCTGTTGCAGCGAATACGGCAGGTCGCGCAGACATCGCACCGTCAGGCGGAAGAGGTGCTCTGGGTGGCATGGGATGGAAGTGGACGTGCCGATGCGTGGCAGCAGCAGTCCTTACGCGCAGGTGTGGAAGGAGACGCAGCTGACGCCTATCTTGACAGCGTCATCCAGCTTTTTCATTTGGCGCAGCGAATGGCAGATCGGGATCCACATGTCACCATTGAAGCGTTGCTGTCGGAACTGGAAGTACAGAACCTTCCTGAGGATTCCATTGCGCGAATGGGAGCGGGTATTGATGCGGTAGCACTGACCACTCCGGCCGGGTGCCAAGGCCGCGAGTGGGACCACGTCGTCGTCGCCGGTCTGAATGAGGGAGTCTGGCCAAATCTGCGCCTGCGTGACGGATACACGCGTACCGGTCGGTTGACGCAAATCGCAACCGGTCGCGAGGTCGGCGGGGGCAGTGAGTACCGTCGGGAGGCGGTGGAGGATGTTCTCGACGACGAACTCCGTCTGCTGCACCACAGCATCACCAGGGCGCGTAGGTCACTCCTTATCACCTGCACGCATTCAGCTGATTCGCAGCCATCCAGGTTCTTTTCCGCCATGGGATTCGGCTCGAACGGGCCAGAGCTGCGTTCACCGGAGCCTCTCCAACCCGATTTTGATTTGACCTCACTGGTGGGCGAATTACGGCAGGCTCTGGATACCCGGGCGGGCGTACAGGCGCAGGAACTTTTGACGCGTTTACAGCAGGAGGGAGTCACAGCTGCGGATCCTGCGCGTTGGCTGGACGAACTCCAACCAACGGTGCGGAAAGGAGTCCGTCATGCCGCCCATGTGTCGCCGTCGCGTGTTGAACGTCTGCTTGACTGCCCCCTGCAAGCGTTCTTCAGCAGTATTGGAGGGGAGGACGGCGATGGAACAAGCGCAGCGCAACTCGGCACGCTGATTCATTCGATCGCGGAAGACTATCCGCATGGAAGTGAAGCTGAGCTGTTGGCGGTGTTGGAGAACAGATGGCGGCAGGTGCTGCCGGATCCGCACTCCGGGCAGCTTGCGCACCGGGACTACAGACAGGCGCAGGAAATGATTCGTGCGCTCGCCGCCTACATGGCTGAGCACCCCGAAGACGTGGTCACCGAACAGCATCTGTCAGTGGCCGTCGCCGACAATGCGCATCTGTCCGCCACACTTGATCGACTCTCCGGCAGCGATGACGGTGTGCTTATTGCCGACCTCAAGACGGGAAAGAACGTGCCGGGTAAGGCAGCAGCTGCTGATAACGTACAGCTTCAGCTGTACCAGTGGGCGTTTGAACGTCTCACGGCAGATGGCGCGGTGAACGATCCGGGTAAGGTGAACCGACCTGGCGAGACGAAAGAACGTGGCGAGGCGAACCCACCGGGACGGCTTGCGGAAAACTTCCAATACGGTGTGCGTAGTGTGGGTGCACAGCTCGTCTACCTTCGAGCGCGGTTGAAGAGCGGTATGCCAACCATACGGGAGCAGCAGCCCCTGGATAGTCAGACCAGGCAACGAGCGGCTGATCGCATTCGGGTAGCTGTGGATCTGTTAGCGGCTGACCAGCTTCCGGCTCATCCGTCGAGTCTGTGCCGTACCTGCCCGTTCACCGCAGCATGCCCGGTGCTACCAGAAGGGCGAATGTTCTCATGACTTACGAGAAGATCATGCGTATGATCCACCCGGATCGGAACGCGCAGCCTACCGCGGAACAACGGCTGGTGATCGAAGCCGAGGATCCGGCGCTGTTGGTTGTAGCCGGAGCTGGGTCGGGAAAGACGGCTACGATGGCCGATCGCATCGCTTATCAGGTGGCCATCGGACGTGCAGATCCTGGAGAAGTGCTCGGCCTGACCTTCACCCGTAAAGCCGCCGGTGAGCTGGCACAACGTGTGGAGAGCACACTCGGCCGCCTGAATCGGGTAGTACAACAACGCGAATCCTTGACAAGGCCATTGATCACCACATACAACTCATTTGCGGTAGATATCGCCTCCAGTTATGGGCTGTTAATCGGCGTCGATCCGGCGGCGCGTCTGATTACGGACGGTGAACGATGGCAGCTCATGTCGCAGATCATCGACGAGTGGCCGAGCGGCGCAAATGACTTCGGTGACCTCGAGCGCTCAAGCCTCGTGGAATCGGCATTGGTGCTGGAGGCCGCGATTCTTGACAATCAACTCACCACCGATGGGGTACGTGAGTTTCTCGACGCCGAGATGACAGCCATTGACGTTTTGGCACAGGAGAAGCAACGGTTCGGCAAAGATCAAAGTGCGGACTCGAAGGCGTGGAGTGAACTCAAAGGGAAAGCGCCCGCATCGCTACGAGTGCGCCGGGAACTACTGGATGTGGTTGAGGCATATTTCCAGCGAAAACGGGACGAGGGCTTGGTTGAGTTTGCCGATCAGGTTGCCTCAGCCTCCGCAGTACTGAATCGTCACCCTGATATTGGACGCGAGGTCGCTAGCCAATACCGGCTGGTGCTGTTGGACGAGTATCAAGATACCTCGGTGAATCAGGCCGCTTTCATTTGCTCCGCATTGACTCGCGGCGAAGATACGCAGGCAGGCTCGTGGAGGTCGGTCTGCGCGGTGGGAGATCCGAACCAGGCCATTTACGGGTGGCGCGGTGCCAGTGCGAACGCCCTGGCGGACTTCGCCGCCCGACTGCCACATGTGCGGCGACTATCGCTGTCGGTCTCCTTCCGCTCGGACGATGCCATCCTCGACGCCGCAAATGCCGTTGCTGCGAGTATTACGACCGGCGGCGTCGGAGTGAGGAAGCTTCGTTCACGTCCTCATGCCGGGCCGGGCCGCGTTATTGAGATACGGCCCTGGCTGCGCGAGGAATCCTATCTAGCCATTGGGCTGCGGATCCGTGACGTGATTGCCGAGCTCCGTCGTACTCGGCCCGACCATCGCCCGGAGATTGCCGTGCTCGGGCGAAAACGCATTTACCTTGAGCGCATGGCTCCTGTACTTCAGTCACTGGGCATCCCCTACGAGTTCGTCGGTGGGGAGAGCATGATTCGTCGGCCTGAGATACTGACCCTGCGAGCGGCGCTCGGTGTTGTCGCGAGCCCGGGTCGCAACGACCTCCTGATCCGACTGCTGACGCTCTACGGAATCGGTGCGGACGATCTGCGCGCGCTCGATGGCTGGTCACGCGAGCTTGCGAAGCGACAGGTTCTGGGAACGAAACTCGATCATCGCGAAGAGCGCAGTCTCATCGAGGCCGTCACCTACCCGCCGCAGGGGGAGGAGAGTTCCTTGAGCGAGGCGGCGCGGCAGCGCATAGCGGCGTTGTCCCGGGTCTTGGCGGAGCTTCGCCGTGCTTTACATTCTCCGTTGCCCGATCTTATTGCGCGCGCGGTACGGCTACTTGGGCTAGATGTTGCGGCGGTGGCGCGCCGGAGTGCCGCGCAGCGGGTTCGTACTTCTATTGATTCTTTCATTGCGTTGGGAAGCTCCTACACGGCAGATCATCCCGACTCCTCCGTCGCCGACTTCTTGGCGTGGCTAGATGCGGTGGACCTGCGTGAACACGGTGGCGAAGAGGAGGCAGGGCAAGAAGCTCTTCCTACTGAAGGTGCCGAAGTACATCCCGGCGTCGTACAACTGATGACGATCCACGCGGCAAAGGGGTTGCAGTGGGAGGACCTGGTCGCCGTACCCGAGTTAGTCGACGGGCAATTCTCGGAGATCACAAGGGGTGTCCATGCCTGGCCGCAGTCCAATGCTGTGTTCCCCTATCCTTTGCGAGCAGACTATCGGTATCTTCCCCGATTCCAAGTGACGGGTTGTGCCGATAAGTTCGCGGCAGGGGCGGACTACCGTGCATTCAAGTCGGAACTGTTGCCCGCGCATGAGAGCCAGGAGATGCGTCGTTTGGCATATGTGGCCTTTACACGCCCGCGCGCCGAACTTCTTTTGGCAGGATTCGCGGCAGATACGCCGGAATGGATCGGAGGCCTGAAGAAGCGCGACAAGCAAGACGGGCCAATACCGCTACGTCAGCGATCCTCGTTCTTGAGTGATATCCGTGCGGCAACGGAGGTTCCGCTCGTCCCGATTTCTTCGGTGGCAGGGCAGGACTGGCCCGCCAACCTACTGGTTGAGGCACCCGAAGCCACGGATATTGAGGAGCTTATGGAAGTCTTTGGTGCGGAGATCGTCGTGCCACCGATGTTGGCTCCGGTTCCCACCTTCGAGGATGATCTGTGCTGGCCGAAGAACATATCACGATCATTGGGAGAGCGGCTTCGGACAGAGCCCACGGATGACCGTGTGCAAGCGTGGTACAGACAAGCAGAAATCTTGCTCGCGGAGCAGCGCCAAGCTGGTGCCATGGGAAGGGAACGCCCATACCTCACCGCGACGGACGTGGTGCGGATGCAGCAGGATCCGGAGCAGTTCAGGCGCGAGCAGCGCCGACCCATTCCACGCCAACCGAGTCATGCTGCGCGCACGGGCACCACCTTGCACGCGCGAATAGCCAGCCACTTCTCCGCAGTCGCAACCCTGGATATCGACTTGCCGGAGGAGACGGATGAACCAGCATTGCCGCGCGAAAGAGAGCATGAGTTGCTCCGCGTCTTTGCATCAACTCCGTGGGCTGCGCTCGAGCCACTCGCCGTCGAGCAACCGCTGGAGGTTGTCGTGGCCGGACGCGTCATCCGGTGCACCATCGACGCCGTTTTCGAAACTGGAGGCATACCCGGCCGCGCGAAGGTGACCGTTGTCGACTGGAAAAGTGGACGGCGTCCGGGACCGGAGCAGCTGGCGGCACGCGAACTGCAACTCGCCCTCTACCGCTTGGCGTGGTCGCGCGCCCACGGACTGCCACTGGAGGATGTGGGGGCATGCTTCGTCTATCTTGGCTCCGGTGGCCACACCTTCGAGGCGGGGATGATGTCGGAAGAGGAGATCGCCAAGCGAATTGAAGACTCGCTATTCTCCACCGAATCTTCAGCTTGACTACTTCTTCCTCTGCCCACGCCCCGCTCAGAGAGGATTCCCCGCTCAGGGCGCGTTGTTTGCCTGCGGATCTACGTTCCAGGACGGTCCGATCACCAAGTCGGGATCGGCATTGATTTGCTCCGCGAGATCAAGGAGCATGGTCTCCGCATCTGTGCGCACCGAGTTGTTGGATGTGCGGATGCCGTACATGAGCCAGCGGATCACGGCCAGCTCCGACATGAGCAAGGTTCGGCTATACATGGCGTCGTCGACTCTGACCCCGCGCGTATTCTGATATGACTCGACGATGAGATCGAAGGGCTCATCGCCTAACCCGAGCAGCGGTGCAAGATCCTGTGCCGGGTCACCCACACGGGCCTCACCGAATCCGAGAACGGAGGACACCGTCGTGCCGTTCGACCAGAGGAAATTCTCGGCGGCGACGTCGCCGTGCACGACAACCGGCTCATACTGCCACAGAGCATCATCCTCCAGCGCGTTCTCCCAACGACGGCGAAGAACGGCGGGAATGGAGGATGTCTGTGCCGCATCGTGTAACTCAACGCGCAGCCGCTGGCGCCATTCTTCCACGCTGTACACCGGAAGACCTGCCCGAGCGATGACGTCGGTGGAGAGCGAATGAATGGCGGCAAGTGTGCGCCCGAGTTCACGGGCCTGGGCGTCATTCATGAGTTCGAATTCGTTGCTATGCCCAAAGGGTTCCGGATAGACAATTGCACGTCCGTCGGCTGCACCGTCGGCGAAACCCGCAGGTCGCATGATGTCGAAGGACAGGCGTCCGGCACGCAACTCCTCAAGTAGTATCGGCGCCAGGGAGGCCTCCGCCTCGAGGATTGTCGCGGCCAGTGAGTTTTTCGGGTACTTCACAACCCAGTGCTGCCCGCGTGCATCAAGGACACCACCGGTGACAAAGTCTTCCGATTCAGTAAAGGGCGGACGCGTCCCGACGGCCTCCAGACCGTCGATAGCACTGACGGCCAGTGCGGCGAGGTAAAGCGGCGAAGTGTTCACTCCCTAAACCTACGTGTTCTTGACTCTCCTCCCAAACACCACACACCGAACGCAGCTCGGATGAGGCGGATGACGGCGGTGGATTGTGGTGGCAGTGGCCGGGAATACGCGGAGGGTGAGTAACCGAAGTTATCCACAGGGGTGTGGATACGTTCTGCGTAGGGTGCGACTACTGACTTAGCGTGAGAACGGAAACGGACAGCGGTTGCAGTTGACCTGGGCAGGAGAAAGATGAGTGCCGATGTGAACGCTGGTCTCGAGGGGCAGGTGCGCCGCCTCGTGCGGCAGCGCGGCATTGACCCGCAGCGTGAACCGGATGCGCTCGAGGCTTTGATCAGCGAGGCGATCACGCGCCATGAACACGCCGCTGTGCGTGGCACGGTCGAACCGATCAGCGAGATAGGGACGGCTCGGCGTGCGGTGCGTGACGCGGTTGGCGGATACGGCCCGCTGCAACCGTTCTTCGACGATCCCGACGTGGAAGAGATCTGGATTGATGATCCTGGACGCGTATTTGTAGCTCGTGCCGGCCGCAGTGAGCTCACCAACGTCACGCTGACGGATACGCAAGTCCATGACCTCGTGGAAAGGATGCTGCGGGCCTCCGGGCGTCGGCTCGACCTCTCTAGTCCCTTTGTCGATGCGGCTCTCGAATCCGGTGAGCGCCTTCATGTTGTCATCCCGGATATAACGCGTCGCCACTGGGCCGTCAACATTCGCAAGTACGTTGTGCGTGCGCGCGGGCTGGGCGAACTCGTTGCCGCTGGGACGCTGACGCGGCAGGCGGCGGAATTTCTTTCGGCAGCGGTGGAAGCGGGAATGAATATCCTGGTGTCAGGGGCGACACAGGCCGGCAAGACCACGATGCTGCGGGCCTTGCTGGGTTCGGTTCCGTCTGGCGACCGCATCATCACGGCGGAGGAGGTCTTCGAACTGGCGCTGGAGCACCGCGATGTCGTTGCGATGCAAACCCGTCCGCCGTCAATCGAGGGGCGGGGAGAGGTGACGCTCCGTCGCCTGGTGCGCGAAGCGCTGCGGATGCGCCCCGACCATATTGTGATCGGCGAGGTCCGTTCCTCAGAGGCATTCGATCTACTCGTCGCCTTGAACTCGGGCGTACCCGGTGCCTGCACCATACATGCCAACTCGGCCCGGGAGGCCATTCTCAAGCTTTGCACCTTGCCGCTGCTGGCCGGCGAGAATGTCACTTCGGCCTTCGTCGTGCCAACAGTAGCTTCGACCGTTGATCTCGTCATCCATATGGAGAGGGATGCGGCAGGGCTACGCATCGTGAAAGAAGTTGCGGCAG
Source organism: Actinobaculum sp. 352 (assembly GCF_003957265.1). NCBI lineage: Bacteria > Bacillati > Actinomycetota > Actinomycetes > Actinomycetales > Actinomycetaceae > Actinobaculum > Actinobaculum sp. 352. The sequence continues at coordinate 211,300 of NZ_RQSN01000001.1, forward strand.
TCACCGGAAGAATTGAGTCGGGGCGCATCGAGATGGCGAGCCTGTTCGCCTACCGCAACGGTGCTCTTGTTCAGTGCAGCAGTGAATTACCACGGCGGGGGCGCAAGGGTATCAATATGGCAGGTCCGCCGCACGTCCCGAAGGAGAGTGCGTCATGGCGGTAGCAGTCGGGCTACTCCTCGGAACGGGCATTGTCATTGTGGCGTCCGTGCTCGGTGGAGTGGTAGAGCCCTGGCGAAAACCGCATGCGCTGAGGCTGTTGCCCGCACCGCGAACCGTCGCTGTGGCGGTTCTTTGCGGGGTAGCTGTGGGCGGTGCGCTTCTGTTTGGTACTCGGCAGGTTCCCCTGGCAATAAGTGGCGGCATTCTCGGTATCGGCGCACCCCGTAGCATTCAGCAGTCACTGCTGCGCCGTCGACGTCGCCTGATGCGTGAGAGCTGGCCTGAAGCACTGGACGATATTGTGTCAGCTTTGCGAGCAGGTCTGAGCATTGGTGAAGCGGTGGCGGCGCAGGGCACGCGTGGACCGGAGTCGATGCGCCCGTACTTCCTCCGCTTCTCCGCACAACTCGAAGCGACCGGGCGGATGGAAGAGTCCTTGGATGCGTTGAAAGAAGGCTTCGCGGATCCGGTTGCGGACCGCACGGTTGAGGCGATGCGGTTGGCAAGTCAGTTGGGAGGATACGATCTGGCGGTCATGTTCGGTGAACTGTCACAAACGCTACGCGCGGAGAATCGGGCACGCGGGGAACTACTTGCACGTCAGTCATGGACGGTCAACGGGGCCCGTATTGCGGCAGCGGCGCCTTGGATAGTTCTTGCCTTGTTGTGCACCCGGCCGGGTACCGCCCAGGCCTTCTCCAACCCTCTGGGAAGTCTCGTTCTTCTGTGCGGATTGGTGGCGACGGTCGTCGCATACATAGCGATGATGCGAATCGGTCGACTTCCCGAAGAACCGCGCGTACTAAGCGGCGGTGCCGCACAGCTGAAAAGGGGCGGGTGATGGGATTCTGTGTCGGTGCGGGTATCGGGCTGGGGCTGTGGTTGGTGCTGTGTTCGCTCTTGCCCGTCAGGCCACGAGTCGTAGAGCGAGTACTCCCTTATCTCGACGACGGCTGGCGCGGTGAGCACGTAGGGTGGAGACTTCGCCTGGCAACCGATTTCATGCGTGTCGTCGACCGGGTCGGTTCATCCACGTCTTCGGTCCGGCGGCGGGTCAATAGTCTCGGGACGCTCACAGTCGAGCAGTTTCGGCTCCGGCAGCTCAAATGGACCGTTCTGGGACTGGCGTTCGGCCTCTTCGTGGCGCTGGTACTTGTCGCGCGGGGAGTAAGTGTGCCGTTCGGCGTCGTCATGGTATGCGGCGGAGGGATCGGGGGCGCACTTGGTGCCGATTCGTGGCTCAGTCGGCAGGCCCGTGCTCACTGTGCGCGCCTGACTCGGGAGCTGCCCGATGTTGCCGAACTGTTGGCTCTCGCGGTGGGGGCGGGAGAATCGATCCTTGCCGGTCTGGAACGTGTCCAGGGGTTGGGGCATGGCGCGCTGACATGGGAAATAGAACGAACGCTACGCGACGTTCGTGCGGGTACGCCGCTCGTTGAAGCACTGCGGGCAATGTCGCAGCGAAGTGAGAGCCCGAGTATCAGCAGGTTTTCCGATGCGCTTGTGACCTCGATCGAACGCGGCACGTCGCTATCGGTGGTGCTGCGTGCGCAGGCTGCGGATGCACGTGAATATGGACGACTCCAGCTGTTGGAGGAAGGCGGACGCCGAGAAATCGCGATGATGGTACCGGTCGTCTTTCTCATACTTCCGGTCACGGTGCTTTTTGCGCTGTATCCCGCGCTGTGTTCGATCATCTCGCTGGAGTAGTCATGCGCTGGAAGGAGACGTACTGGTGTTGTCGGCCTGCTCCGCAAAGTCTGGATAAGGCGGTGCGGGGCGCATGGCACTGCCCAAGAGGCCGCAGCGTCAGACCCTCCGCCCAAGGTCAGCATTCACCACCCGTGCATGTCGGCGGCCCTTCGCATACGCGATATGCGGGGTTTGGATAACACGTAGAAGCTCAAGATCACGAAAAACTACACGGAAAGGACCAGATTATGGCGAAACGATGCGGTTGCGAAGGCAACAAATGGCCTCGAATTGGACAGTTCCCCCTTGCCTCCACGAGCCAATACAGGTGGCGCATGGGGCAAAGATGGCCAAGTGCTCTAGCGTCGCCAACAACCGGAGAACAAGGCGACGTACCGGGCTGGGTGTTGGTCACGTTGATGACTGCTGGCCTCATTATCGCAATCTGGGCCGTTGCCGGTCCTGCGCTGGTGAATCTCTTCAATACGGCTATTGAGAAGGTCGCTGGTCTCTTATGATCGGCCATCATCCGGCCTACTGGCGCTCGCGGGTACACCCACTGTGGTCCCGGAACGCACAAGCGGATGTTCGAGGGCGGGCGGCATGGTCCCCCGCGAATCCACGTTTCCGGTACTCAGAGAACGGGCCTGGCGTGTTGAACTCTCTGCCGGTGCGGTCCCGGGCTTCCTCGGAGAAGGGGAGCGCGGTTGTCGGCTTTACCATGGCAGTGGCGCTGTTGCTGTTCGCCGTGCTTGCCCTCTTTAGTCTGGCGATAACACTGCATGTACGTACCGTCTTGCAGGATGCGGCGGCGGAAGGGGCACGCGCCGGCGCGGCGAGTAAAGCAGGTCCTGCGGAAGGCGTAGAGGTTGCAACCAGTCGAGCAGGCGAGTTCGTCACGGGGAATCTGGCAGAGGAATACGCGCGCGACATAGTCGCGTATGTAACCGATATCGCGGGGGTTCCGGTGATAGAAGTCGAGATCACCGGACCACTGCCACTCTTCGGTGTGGAAGGGCCCCATATTCTTTCGGTGAGGGCGCATGCGGCAATTGAGTAAGGAATGGAGCATCAGCACAACGAACCGGCGAGGTAGCGGGTGCCTGGCGCGCGTCAAGACAGATGCCGAGCGGGGCAACGCGATTGTTGAGCTGACCGCAGTGTTGATGGTCTTTGCGCTTACGGCGGCAGTGGCGATCGTGACTACTTCCGATCTTCTCGCCCATCGCAGTGCTGTTGTGGCTGCAGCGCGTGATGCCAGTCGTGCATTCGTGCGCGCTGAGAGTGTGGAGCTGGGGCGTGACAGAGCTACGGAACTTGCCGCGCAGTCATTGCGTGAGCGAGGTCTGCCTCCACCGCAAGTGGTCATATCCTGCTCAGCCGTCCCCTGCCTCACGCCGGGCGCAGAGGTGACGGTGACGGTTCATGCCGAAGTGCCCCTTCCGGTTTTCGGAAACAGGGTTGAGATTACGGCGGCGTCGACGATGCCGGTCGATGAATTGAGAAGGCAACGGGAATGAGCGCTGGGAATGCCGAGAGCGGCGCGGTAATGAACGGTAGGAATGCCGAGAACGGCAATATGTTGCTACTCGGGCTTGGGTTGTGGATGGTGCTTGTCGTCCTGCTAGGAGGACTGGTCTCGGTGTCCCTGTTGTACGTCGAACGGAGAGAACTTCTGGCTCAGGCGGATGCAATGGCATTGGAGATAGCCGACGATCTCTCCGATGCGGCCTACTACGAGGGAGGGCCTGACGCGGACTTAGGCCCGAGTTCACGGGAGGCATATGAAAAAGCTCTCCGTATCGTGCCGCAGGGGTACGAAGTTGCCCAACCGACGGGCATCGAGGAGGGAGATGTAGTGGTGACACTATCGACATCTGCCAGAATCGCTCTGGTGCCGGATGGGTTAGGAACCGGTACGGTACGTTTAAGCGCCACCAGTCGTGCCTATTTGCGGCAACGCGCCGCACCATAGACGAAGTCTGTGCGACAGCAAGAGCTGAGTGCCAAGCCAAGCCCGGTTCAGGACGCCGATGCAGTAGCGGAGGGGAATAATGCGGTAGCCTTGCACCCGTGGCCACTGACTATTCAACCGAGATTGAGAATCTGCGCAGTATCTTCGACCAGATATCCGCCGTCGAGAATCCGCAGGAGTTACGCAAGCGCGTCGCGGAGTTGACGGAGCAGTCTGCCGATCCAGACCTGTGGAACGAACCGGAGAAGGGGCAGGCGGTGGCATCCAAGCTGTCGCACGCCCGTTCCGAGCTGGAGAAGATCGAAAAAATGGGTCGGCGGCTGGATGATCTTGAGGCGTTGCTGGAGATGGCGAACGAAGAGGTGGCAGGAGATCCGCAGACAGCGGCGGAGCTGTTTGCCGATTTGGACTCCGAACTCGAGGCCGTCTCGGAGTCGCTTTCCGAACTGCAGATACGCACTCTCCTATCCGGCAAATACGACGAACGCGACGCCGTCGTGACCATCCGGTCCGGAGCCGGAGGAGTCGACGCCGCGGATTTTGCGCAGACCTTGCAACGCATGTACCTGCGGTGGGCGGAGCGGCGGGGGTACACCGCCAAGGTGCTCGACACCTCGTACGCCGAAGAGGCGGGCATCAAGTCCACCACATTTGAGGTCCATGCCCCCTATGCCTACGGGACGTTGTCGGTGGAGGCCGGAACGCATCGCCTTGTGCGGATCAGCCCGTTCGATAACCAGGGGCGCCGCCAGACGTCGTTCGCAGCGGTAGAGGTGATTCCCCTGATTGAAGGCACCGATCACATTGACGTGCCCGAGTCCGACATCCGTGTTGACGTGTTCCGCTCCTCCGGTCCGGGCGGACAGTCAGTTAACACCACTGACTCGGCGGTACGGATCACGCATTTGCCTACGGGAATCGTTGTCTCCATGCAGGACGAGAAGTCGCAGATACAGAACCGCGCGGCCGCAATGCGCGTTCTCCAGTCCCGATTGCTGCTTCTGAAACAGGAAGAAGAGGCCAAAGAAAAGAAAGAGCTCGCCGGCGATATTAAGGCCTCGTGGGGTGACCAGATGCGGTCGTATGTGCTGCAGCCGTATCAAATGGTCAAAGATCTGCGCACCGGGTTCGAGGCCGGCAACCCCGACGCTGTATTCGACGGCGACATAGACGGCTTCATTGATGCGGGTATTCGCTGGCGCGCAACCGGAGAGAAGGCCGAAGCCGACGAGTAGCGCTCCGGCTCAACCAGCTGCGCTTCTCCACGGATTTTGCGAACTATAACATTTTGTGACGGCGCGTCCCCGCCGGTCACGTCGCCATGCGCCGTATTCTCAGGGATGACTATGACCGCGGAATATGGCGAGAATCTATGATCACATTCGACAAGGTGACGAAGCTCTACCAGAAGGGTGCCAGGCCGGCGCTCGACTCGGTCAGCTTGGATGTGGAACGAGGAGAATTCGTGTTCCTCGTTGGCCCTTCAGGCTCCGGGAAGTCGACCATGCTGGCACTTATCCTGGCTGAGGAAAGGCCGACTTCTGGCCATGTGCAGGTTCTGGGCAAGGATCTTTCCACGGTGTCCCAGCGCCGCGTTCCCTTCATGCGCCGCGAGATCGGCACCGTTTTCCAGGACTTCCGGCTGTTGCCGGACAAGAACGTGTACGAGAACGTTTCTCTCGCGCTTGAGGTGATCGGTGCTCCCCGCCATCGCGTGAAGACCGAAGTCCCTGAAGTCCTTGAAATGGTGGGACTGGATGGAAAAGAGAAGCGTCGGATGTCAGAGCTGTCCGGTGGTGAGCGGCAGCGTGTTGTTATTGCGCGCGCGATGGTCAATCGGCCTCAGATCCTGCTAGCGGACGAACCAACGGGAAATCTCGACTTTGAGACCGGGCTGTCGATTATGCGCCTGCTCGACCGGATCAATCGGACGGGAACAACCGTTGTGATGGCTACGCATGACCGCGGGATAGTGGACCAAATGCGCAAACGCGTCATTGAGCTCAAAGAGGGCATCGTGGTGCGCGACCAGGCGCGCGGTGTCTACGGGGGAGGGCAGAACTGATGCGTTTTCGTTTCGTTATCTCCCGCACCTTCAAGGGGTTGTTCTCGAATAGTGCGATGGCGCTTTCGGTAGCGCTTGTCACCTTTGTCTCCCTGCTCTTCGTCGGGGCGGCCGTACTGCTGCAAACGCAGATCGGCTCAATGAAAGATGACTGGTATGACAAGGTCGAGGTTTCCGCTTTCCTCTGCCCCGTCGATGCCATATCGGCCCAGTGTGCCTCCGGCGAAGCGTCGGAAGAACAAATCGCCGCTATCAGGGAGTACCTTGAGACGGATGAAATGCAGGAATACGTTGAGTCGTACGCTTTCGAAACGAAGGCTGAGGCTTACGAACGTTTCCAGGAACGTATGGAGGGCACGAGCTGGGCTGAGGTACTCACCGAGGAGCAAATGCAAGCTTCCTTCCGGATCAAACTGAAGGATCCCACCGAATATGAGGTGGTGGCTGAGGCCTTATCGGGACGTTCCGGTGTGGACACGGTTGTGGACCAAAGAGCTCAGTTGGAACCGATTTTCAACGTTCTCAACAAACTGACGCTGGCAGCGGGAGCCTTGGCGGCGGTTATGATCCTCACGGCGTTGCTTCTAATGCCGACGACGATCCGTCTATCGGCCATGTCACGGCGTAACGAAACGGAGATCATGCGCTACGTTGGCGCATCGAACTTCTTCATTGAGCTGCCCTTCATCTTGGAAGGCGTGCTTTCAGCGTTGCTGGGAGCGGTTCTCGCTGTTGCGGGGCTTTACGTTGTGGTCGAGCAATTTATACAGAAGTGGTTTACCAACGAGTGGCTGCGGCCGGTTTCGTCTGTTGATGTACTTCAGATTGCTCCGGCGCTTATCGTCGGCGCTGCCGTCGTGGCAGCCCTGGCCTCGTGGGTGACATTACGCAGGTATGCCCGGGTGTAGGAGACGGGAGGTTCTGCCTAATGAAGAACTTGGTAATGAAGCGGATGCGGACTCGGCGGAGACGAAGGCTGTCGGGACTGCTGGCAGTCGGCGCGTTGTGTTTGAGTGGCTTGGCGACGGCGGGGCCCGCTTTCGCAACTGATCGTGATGACCTTGTAGAGCAACAGGAACAACAGGCTGCCGAGATTGAAAGCCTGCAGTCGTCGCTCGAAGGGGTTGATTCCGATTTACAGGCGATCTACCTGAAGACCGAAGAGACCCGGGGACAGGTGGCGACCGCTGAGGCGGAACTCGCGATTGCGCAAAATGAGTTGGCCGCTGCTGAACGTGATCAACAGGCGGTTGCGGCACAGTTGGAGGCCGCGCAGGCGGAGCTGGAAAGCATCGAGGCCGATATCGAACAGGGCGAGTATGATATCGAAAAGGCGCGCAACAATTTGGCGGAACTGGGCCGTGCCCAGTATCGGGGGGAGTCCACGCCGTCGACAGTCGATATGATCGTCAACGCGAATTCGACGGAGGACTTCCTGGATTCATACGCCTCTTCCGAAGCTCTCAATCGCGCCGAGTCCAGTGCCCTGACACAGGCACAACAGGCAGTTTCCCGTAACGAGACCCGTGCCGCGCGGCAGAGTGATGTCGAGGAGCAAATCAGTGGTCTAAAGGATCAGGCCGACGCCCTCGTCGAGGAGAAAACCGAGAAGGAAGCGAACGCGCAGAACAAGAAGGACGAATTGGAGGAGTTGCAGGCCTCTTACGAGGGGCAGGCGGCGGAACTTGAGTCTCGCAAGGAGGACTTCCAGGCGTCCTTGGATAAAACGCAGTCAGCCTACGACGACACGGCGGCGGCCATCGCAGCCATCGACGCGGAGAATGCGCGCAGGGCTGCGGCGGCCAGCAGCGGTGGCGGTGGAGGAGGCACGGTTTCGACGGGCTCTTCCTGGCTCATCCCCGTCGTTCCAACCCCGCTGTATGTGACGTCGCCGTTCGGTATGCGCTGGTATCCAATCACCGGTGGATATTGGATGCACAACGGCGTAGATCTTCGCTCGACCTGCGGGTCGCCTCAGTATGCGCCTGCCAATGGAACGATTGCACGTGTCATCCCGGCTGCCGGCAACTCGACGCATGGCAATCAGATATATGTCAATCTGGGGACGGTGAACGGCCACTCGTGGGTGGTGGTCACCAACCATTTGTCTGCTTTCAATGTTTCTGTGGGGCAGACGGTGAGGCAGGGCGATATTATCGGCTATACCGGTCAAACCGGTGACGTGACGGGATGCCACGTGCATATGGAGGTATGGCGAGACGGTTCGGTTATCGACCCGATGAGTCTTCCCGGCTTTACGACCTATTGAGTCGGTGGTGCCGTCCCGCTGCAGTCCGGCGTGCCGTGATCCTAACGGTGGAGAGTCAGATGCGCGAATGCGACCGGCCTGTGGCGTCGACACCATCGGGGTGTGGTGTTGGATGCGTTGGTAGGGGCCGCGAGGTTCTGCCAACTTTTGCCCCGCAGCGGTGGCGCGGGAAGGTTGCGTTGACGGCCCAGAGGTGGCCAGATCCCCCTGGCAGCCGCTAGAATGGGTGGCCGTTCAGTTGTACAGGTTTCTTGGAGGAGGTCGCCATGGCGAAGAAAACCGACAAGCTTACTGCTGCGCAGAAAGCGAAAGCGGCCTCGGATGCTAAGCAGGTGATCGCTCGCAACAAGCGGGCGCGGCACGATTACCTCATCGAGGACACCTACGAGGCCGGTTTGGCATTGACAGGCACGGAGGTTAAGGCGCTGCGCATGGGCCGTGCTTTGCTGATTGATGCGTGGGTGGAGATCGACCGCGACGGCGAGGCATGGCTCCAAGGTGCGAATATTCCGGTGTATGCGATGGGAACGTGGACCAACCATGCTCCCACGCGCAAGCGGAAGCTGCTGCTGCATCGCGAAGAAATCCGTAAATTGGCGCAGAAGTCGGCTGCTAAGGGATACACGATCGTTCCACTTGAGCTGTACTTCCTGCGTGGGCGTGCCAAGGTCGAGATTGCTTTGGCGCAGGGCAAGCAGGAGTGGGATAAGCGCGAGACTCTGAAGCGCCGCGAGGCGGACCGTGAGGCAGAGCGCGCCATGGCGGCCGCCCGCCGTCGGGCGCGGCGGTGAGCGCCTCGGGAAGGTGACTGGCTTGGGAAGGCGAGCGGCCCGGGAAGGCGAGTGGTCTTGGGAATAGCTCGGGGCCTGTCAATGTTGTAAGATATACAGGCGCTCCATCGTGAGTACGTCCCGGAGTCACCGGGTTGCCAACTGAATACGGGGATGATCGGTTTCGACGGTGATTGTTTGTCGAAGGGAAGCGGGTCGAGGATGCAGAGTCATCTCGTTAACGACTCTCTGCAAACCAATAGGTGCCAACTCTAAGCGCACCGATTTCGCCCTCGCCGCCTGAGCGAGCTCCGAAATCCGTCGGCCCGAGGGGGCTTCTTCCTCGGAGTCCGGCGTCGTCTTAGGAAGCCACTGCTGAGTCCGCATGTTGCGGGCGAACTCGGAACACTTACGTAACTAGGTTCGTCAGAAACACGTCTGCGTGAGTTCTGGAGCCGAAAACAACGATTAGCAGACTGCACCCGGAGAAGACTTGGGCATGCATTACCGGACGCGAGTTCAATTCTCGCCATCTCCACTGCACGGTAGCCGCCACTGAATGCCAGTGGCGGCTACCCGCGTTTACGGGCATGTGGTGAAAGACAGTAGATCGCGCGGATACCTTGTGCGCGCTGCGGATAATGTGATTCTTCAAGTGCCGGTACTCTTGTGCGCAAGTCTGCCTCTGTACCCCGGCGTTAAATGCTGGGGGACGGGCCTCGCTTATGAAGTGGGGCCTCGCTTATGAAGTGGTGGATTCAGTTGGCTTGTGTGAAACCGATCGATGTGTAGAGCGCGATCGCTGCACTGTTTTCGCTTTCCACTCGTAGACCGATGATGCGGTCATATGGCACCCTCTCTAGTGCCGTCGACAAGAGCGTTCGTCCGATACCCTCACCTCGGTGATCTGGATGCACAAACAGGTCGATGACGAATATCTGCTCGGCGACGTCATCCCATGGGGGAGAATCGACCACCATAATACAACCGACGATCTCGTTGTCATGCTCGTAGACGAGGTTTTGATCTGGCAGGAAGATTCCATACTCGCCGTTGAGTGCCGCTGAAATATCGGCGATTGCTTCCATTTCGTCTTCTACGGTCCCCGGCGGATAACTCTCGAAGTAAAGTCTGCCAACCGCAGTGACATCTTGCTCGGTCAGGCTTCTGACCTCCTGCGGAATAGCACCTTGCGAGACATACTCACGGCGGGGAAGTGTCATCGTCAGTTGCATGTGGACGGCTTCTTTCAGGGTCTAAGTGTCTCCTTGAGTCATTGGCCAATGCTACCGGCCGGCACCGATGCGAATATCGAGAACTAGGCCAGCAAGCCGCCAACACGCATATGTGATGTGCCACTAGCAGAAGTGGGCGAGAGAGCCGACCGGGGTCTTTGCGGGAACTCCCTCTGCGGGCGGCAGGATGCAGCGGGCGTTGTGAGGCTACGCAGCCGTGTCCGGCCACAGTCCGCCATCACCGCTCGCCGTCGGCGGCGTCGTCGGAAAGCCGCAGCGAGATCAGAAGGCAGATCACTCCCGAGACGGCCGCAATGGCGCTGGCGCGGTAGAAGTGGGGGCCGTCCTTCGAGGCGATGGAGAACACGAGGAGCACGATTGCGGATGTGATCACTCCTCGTGCGAATCTCCTAAGGAAGGTCTTCCGAGTCATGGTCAGCGCAACTTACTACAAGGCTTGTTTATCACCTTGTATCGCACCGGGAATAGCGGCGGGTAGCCGTACGCCACTTCTGCACATTGACCGGCTTTTGGCCCTGTGTTCCGCGAAATCAGTATTCCTAAACTTGTGCCGACAAGGCCACAGGCAACGCCGGCTATCGTCCCGCCGATTTTACCGCAGAAAAGCCCGGCAGCGGCCGTGGCGTGTAACCCATTGAAGTCACTCCAGTCGCTCTGAGTCAGGTACACGTATATGTGGGTACCGAAACCGATATGGAAGTCTTGCCTGTTTCCAGATAACCCGGGTGGTGGGGGTATTGGCAGCGAGAGGACCACAGGGTCCTCGGCGTCGTTGATGAGTGAATCATCGGAGACGATGATACCGCTGTCATCCTCGGACGACCCCGTGTCTGCTTGTGCAACGTTGACGCCGCTCATTCCCAGTACTAGTCCGAAGGCGAGAAGAAACGTTCTCAGCCGCCGACTTTTTTTCATTTGTAGATCCTCACCTTCGTTTAGAAGCAAACAGAGGCAAACCCTGCCCGGGGTTTGCCTCTGTGATTTTCACGCTAACTGATATAGGACGCTACGTCAACAGTTCGACGAGACTCATTACAGATGCCCGTGAAAGTGGTTCGCTGCCTCATCTGGAACTGCCCGCGAAAGTCGCGGATCGTGGTGGGCATGCGGTGGTGGGTTGTCAATGCAGGCCAGGGCAGAGATCACTAGGAAGTACGCCAAGGCCTATGCCAAGGGCGTCCAAAGGAGATAAGGGGAGGATGCCCGGCGAGGTGTGCGCGGTGACCGGTCGGGTGTCGGGAGGGTGCCAGGCGGCGCCTGAGAGCGGTAGCCAAGCGCCCTGCGGGAGCTGGCAGGTCCAAGCCTAGGACCAGGGCGCGCACGTACTCCTAATGAGGCCTTAATGGTGTTACAACGAGTGTGGGCGGCCAGCGGCAAACAGTTGCGGCACATACCGATGCGTATCCATGCCGCTGCTGGACCTGTTGGAGGCCGCGGGCGAGCTCGTGGGCGGCACTGACCACAACAAGCTACCAAGTGGGCCGTGAGCCGGGTGTCGATGAGCGCGGCGAGAATCGATCATTATCTCGCCCCGGTCAGGGCCAAGGACCAACTGCGCGGCAAGAGCGCCACCAATGGCTGGCCCGCTACTGCGCAACACCCGTCAGGATCCGCAAGGCTGGCGACGAGGCCCGTGCAGTTCGCGGGGTTCTTCAAGGCCCGTTACCGTCGCTCACTGTGGCCCGGTACTCAAAGGCGAGTTCGCCCGCACCGGGAACATGACCAACCGTGTTCACCGGCTGGGCCTTCACCCGACCCATCCGCAGGCGGCGCCCAGAAGCACATCAGGGCAGCCCTGGACCAGGTCGTGGACGACACTCCGCTTCCCCATCACGGGCATGGACGAGCGAATAACGGCAGCGAGTTCACCGGCCACGGGGTGGTCACGTGGGCGACAAACCTGGACATCTACTCCCGCCCCGGGGTCGGCAGTACAGGAAGAACGATCAAGCCACGACCCGTGTCCAAGAACAATCACCAGGTAACACCGCTACGCGTTCTACTACCACTACCGGCACCGATGCCGAGCGGGAGGTGCTCAAGCCGGTTGTGGGTGCTGGTGGACGCGCAGACCAACTTCCTGACTCCCATCAAGAAGCCCATCGGATGGGGAACCAACAAGGAAGGCAAACGCAAACGCCTGTACGACACTCCTCGTACCCCACCCGACCGGCTGCCCGGCACCGACGTATTGACCGACAAACAGAAACAAGAACTGATCACCTACCGCAGCCAGCCGGGCCCCGCCGCCATCACCCGCCGCACCGCACGGCCTCCAGGACGTGCTCATCGCCCTGGCCAAAGACAATACCAACCAGCACCTGCCCAGCCCAGTTCCCCAGCATCCTGCCCGACCTCCACAAGAACATCCACACCACGAAAACCGCCTCCTAGACCCTCCCAGCCTCGCGGACATTCTCATCTCAGGCACCGAAACCACTTCGCAGGCAATTGGACATGAGACACTCCGCAGTTCGACGAGACTCATTACAGATGCCCGTGAAAGCGGCTCGGTGCCTCATCTAGAACTGCCCGCAAAAGCCGTGGATCGTGGTGGGAATTTGTGGTGAACCATCGACGTAGGTCAGGTCAAAGAGCACCAGGAAGCCTCCAGAAGGAGTGGACCGAAACAATCCCAGGCTGGACCGCGGGCGATAAGCAGCTTCTCTACGAAGAGGAGTGGATTACAGAGGCGGGAGCGAGTTCTTCAGCCACAGGGTGGGTGGCAGCGGGAGGCGAGCTCGGGTAGTTAGACTGCCCGTAGCTCCGTCACCGCCAACGCAGGGCAGCGCAAGGATCTTGGGGCTTGGCATATGCTGAGTTCGAAGAGAAAGTGTGTGGAGCCTCCGAACGCTGGAAGGCATAACGCAAACGAACAAAGGACCCAGATGGCTCGTCGACCGGTTTTCATACCTACGGACGATGTTCCCTTCGTTGTGGAGCGTGCAGTCGAATTCGAGTATCACCCGGGCTTTTCGGTGCAACAAAAACAACGTTCAATCGCCAGTCTCCATGGCTCGTTTCTCGCCGACTGGCCGGGCAGGAAGGTTCTTGAGGTTTCTTCTAAGAGCACCGTGGGCCTCGGCATCCAACTGAGCGCCTTCAATCTCATGATCCATGCCATCGACGATGCGCAATGCTCGGTTGAAGCAGCCTTTCAAGCTGCGAAGAAGTTTGAGAATGGCGGTCCTTACGCGGACCTGACGCAAGCCTCCAGCAGGCAAGCGAAACGGGATCAGAGGTTGCAACAAAGCGGACGCCTGATCGGTTTCGAGTTCTTCGGGAGGCGTTTTCCACTTGAACCGAGGACCTATTTCTACGACTGGCTCTATGCGTCAGCGCTCTGTGGAGATGAGGAGCTTCTTAAGCAGGTCACAGAGTACAGCGCCTTTACCGATATCGAGTTCAATCCGAAGCGATCGATGAACTGCCAAGCCAGATCGGTGGCAAAGGTGGTTGGGCTGTGGCAGGCGGATGAATTGACCGCTGCACTGGAGAGCCCTGAGTCCTTCTTGGCGATCGGATTTGGAGCCGCTTAGACACTAGGACCACCTCAGCGATGAGTGCGACAACCGGTCACGCGCGCCGCCAACACGCATATGTGATATGCGCCAATAGCAAAAGTGCGCGAGAGGGCTGATGAGGGTCCTTGAAGGCGTTTCCGCTGTGGTCCACATTCCGGGACTTCCATAAGATCCGCGTAATAGCAGGGAAAAGTGGCTGTCTTCGGCGGCGCTTTGAGTAGCGACCCGCACGGTTTCGCGCAGTATTCCAGCCACTCTTATTTGAGTTGCGTGATACGCCACGCGGCGCGGAATGCGACTTTTTGGCGGATTTCCGATACATTCATCCGTAGCGGCCCTCAAACCTGGGCCCGTTTTCCGAGACAAACGAGAGGTATGTGAATGTCCCTCAATCGCACTGAACTTATTGCCAAGATCGCAGAGAAGTCCGGTCTGACCAAGTCGGATGCCGACAAGGCCCTTGGCGCTCTGCAGGATGTTCTGGTCGAGTCCCTTTCCAACGGCGATGCCGTGAAGATCACGGGTCTGCTCGCCGTCGAGCGTACGGAGCGTGCAGCCCGCAAGGGCCGCAACCCGCGCACCGGCGAAGAGATTCAGATCCCGGCTGGCTACGGTGTCAAGCTCACCGCCGGCTCGGCCCTGAAGAAGGCTGTCGCCAAGTAAGGCAGTTTGGCTAAGACTTAGCGAAAAGAGGGGTCCGGCGTCATCGCGCCGGGCCCCTTCTTATTGCCTGACTGTTTTGGGCGGCCTTCTTGCCTGATGATTGAGCCGACCTGATTGCCTGACGGCTTAGGGAGAACATATGGCCTGGCGATTTAGGCGACGTACCGGTGCGCGGGTTGGGCGGCTCGCACCCCGAAGAGTTGAACGCGACGGGAAGAGAGCAACGTCTGCGACCACCTGCGATGATCGAGTTGTTTGCCACAGCTTTGCGGAAGGCCGCGGCGCTCGACGTGATAAATCGGCTCCACCGCGGCGGTCCTGCGCCTGTAGAGCCCCGCTGCACCCCGCCGCCACGCCCCGCCACACCCCTGTGCGATGTTGGTGCCGTCTTTTACACTAGAGCTATGAGCACTTCATCTCCTGAGCCTCCGAGCGCTCCCGGCGCTCCCGGGGGTCCCGAAACCGAGTCGTCGGCTGGTCTCGATGTCCTCGAACGGACCGAGGAGCAACGCTCCCCGGGAGATGAGGAACGCTACGCTCACTACGTGCGCAAAGAGCGCATCACCGAGTCGGCAGTCCTCGGGCAGCCTGTGGTGGCATTGTGCGGCAAGATCTGGACGCCCACCCGTAACCCTGACCGCTTCCCCGTGTGTCCCACCTGCAAGGCTATTTTCGAGCAGATCGGTGGCGGGAAGGGAGAATGGCCTTTCGGCCCCAACGTTCCAGGAAGCGATTCGTGACCGCGGGCGCCACGCGCCCTTCTTCTCGTCTGCAGCCCCGCTCCGCGTCAGTATTTGCCGCTGAAAGCCTTTCCCCGTCGTTCCCGCAGCGGGCGGCCTGGGGAACAGCGGCGTCGCTGCGTGCTTGGCAGGCGGAAGCATTGTCGCGCTACCTCACCGAAGATCCGGAGGACTTCCTCGCCGTCGCAACCCCGGGGGCGGGGAAGACGACTTTCGCGCTGCGGGTGGCAACCGAGCAGTTGGCACGCGGGACGGTGCGGAAGGTCACCGTCGTATGCCCAACTGAGCATCTGAAGACCCAGTGGGCACAAGCCGCCGCCCGAGTGGGGCTCCACCTCGACCCAGACTTCACTAACGCGCAGCGCGAGGAAGGTGACTTCTTCGATGGCGTGTGTGTCACCTACGCCCAAGTAGCCGCCAATCCTGAGCTGCATCGCTCTCGTACTCGCCGTCGGCCAACTCTGGTGATTCTCGATGAGATCCACCACGGCGGGGATGCTCTGAGTTGGGGCGACGGCATACGAACGGCCTTTGCCTCCGCCCAGCGGCGGCTCGCGCTCACCGGTACGCCCTTCCGATCCGACACCGCACCGATTCCCTTTGTTAACTACGTGCCCGGAAACGACGGCGTACCCAGGTCTCACGCTGACTACACCTACGGTTATACGGAGGCGTTGCGCGACGGCGTCGTGCGCCCGGTGATGTTTCTGAGCTACTCCGGGCATATGCGGTGGCAGACCCGGCAGGGCGACGTCGTCGAGGCAACCTTGGGAGAACCACTGACAAAAGACATGACGGCCCAGGCATGGAGGACCGCGCTCAACCCCGATGGTGAGTGGATTCCCGCCGTTCTGGCTGCCGCCGATGAGCGGTTGACCGCCATTCGGCGCACGATCCCCGATGCCGGCGGGCTGGTCATCGCTTCGGACCACAAGGCGGCGCGCGCCTATGCCACGCAGCTGGCGGCCATAACCGGTGCCCAACCAGCAGTTGTGCTGTCCGACGATTCGGGTGCCTCGCGGCGTATCGAAGAGTTTTCCGAGAGCACCGAGCGATGGATGGTGGCCGTGCGAATGGTTTCAGAGGGCGTTGATGTGCCGCGCCTGGCCGTGGGCGTGTACGCCACCTCGACGGCGACGCCGCTGTTCTTTGCACAGGCTGTTGGTCGTTTTGTGCGGGCACGACGGCGCGGCGAGACCGCTACCGTCTTCCTTCCATCCGTTCTGCAATTGCTGGAGTTAGCCGGCCAACTCGAGAAAGAACGTGACCACGCCCTCGGCCACAAAACGCCAGAGGGATCCGGCATGTGGGATGACGAACTCCTAGCCCAGGCCAATCGAGAAGAACGCGCGAGTGAGGAACTGGCGCTGCCCGGCTTCGAGGCGCTGGAATCCGAGGCATCCTTCGACCGTGCGCTCTTCGATGGTGGCGAATTCGGGCTGGGAGCGGAGGTTGGTTCGGACGAGGAGGCTGACTTCTTGGGAATTCCCGGGCTTCTTGAGCCGGAACAAGTGACGACTCTGCTACGCCAGCATCAGGCAGAGCAATCAAAACGGCAGAAGAAACAGGAATCGAAAGTCGCGGTGCCGCGTGATGAACTGCAGCGACGTCGCGAGGCGCGCAAAGAACTCAAGGCTTTGGTCGCTACCTGGGCGCGGCGTACCGGAAGGCCGCACGCCCGCATACACGCCGAGTTGCGGCAGTGCTGCGGCGGCCCCGAAGTGGCGCGGGCCTCCGCCGAGCAGATTGAGGCGCGTATTGAGCAGCTGCGTCGCTGGTTCGTGGGCCGGAAGTAGCGCAGATACACTAATGCGGTGATTGTGACGAACGGAGTGCACACCGCCGCCGCGTCCGACCTTTGCCTAATCGAGTCCGTTGAAAATATCGACCATTTTACTGGGCACGGCAGGCTCACCGGGGGAAAGCCGCCAACCGTCGTAGGGCAACTCGGCGCGGGAGGCGGTGTGCCGGGCGACGGCATCGGGGATGGCCCGCGCAGCCAGGTAGGCCTCGTCGATCACGCCACCGCTGATCAGGCGTTTTTGGAGTGGACGCGCACCGGCGCGCTGTAGGTAGGCGAGTCCTTCCTGCCACCCCTCCACGGAGAGGATAAGCTCCTGTGCCGCGTGCCCCTTGGCATCCAGAACGCGGCCGGCGACCTTAAGGCCGCCGATGCTGGCCTTGTTCTCGGAGGATTTCGCCACTTCGCTCATCTTTCCCTCGGAGTCTTCGCGGGCGACGAGCTTGTACACCATCTCGGCAGTCGGATGCCCCGACCCGGTTACGAGTTTGGTCCCCACACCATAGGAGTCCACCGGGGCGGCATTGAGCGCGGCGAGGGAGTATTCATCCAGATCCGAGGTGACCGTGATCTTCGTCGTCGTCGCGCCGAGATCGTCGAGCTGCTTACGCACGGTGAAGGCTTGCGCAACCAGATCTCCAGAGTCGATTCGGATCGCGCCGAGTTCACCACCTGCGGCGCGTGCGGCGGCGACGGCGCGCTCCACTCCGGTGGGAATATCGTAGGTATCCACCAGAAGTGTCGTGTCGGTGCCCATGGTGGCGATTTGTGCTGCGAAGGCGTCCTCCTCCGAGTCATGGACAAGCGTGAAGGAATGCGCGGCGGTTCCCGCCACCTCCAGGCCGTAACGTCGCCCTGCCTCCAGGTCAGAAGTGCCAACGAATCCGGCGATTACGGCCGCACGCGCGGCGTGGATGGCGGCGGTCTCGTGAGTACGACGTGCGCCGAACTCTAAGCATGGGCGTCCGTGCGCGGCAGTTGTCATACGGGATGCTGCTGTGGCAACTGCCGAGTCATGATTGAGAATGGACAGGATGACGGTTTCGAGCAGACATGCTTCGGCAAAGGTCCCCGTCACCGTCAAAATCGGCGAATAGGGAAAGTAGCATTCACCTTCGGGGTAACCGTAGACATCTCCGGTGAAACGGTAGTCGGCCAGCCACGCAAGAGTGCGTTCGGAGACAATACCAGTCGAAGCGAGGTAGTCGAGCTCTGCGGCGGAGAAATGAAAGTCGCGTATTGCTTCGAGAACGCGGCCGGTTCCGGCGACGATGCCGTAGCGGCGTTGGCCGGGTAGGCGGCGTGCGAAGACCTCGAAGACGCTGGCACGATCGGCTGTACCGGAGGCGATAGCCGAGTCCACCATCGTGAGTTCATACATGTCTGTAAGCAGCGCGGTGCTCACGTTTTGCGTCGTCATACATGACACTTTACTAGCAAGAGGGCACGCCGGAGCCTTCCAAGAAGCGGTTATCCGCCGATTCTCGGCGGGTAACCGTACGAGTAGACTGGCGGTGTGAGCAACATACTGTTCCCGAACGCCGCTGCGGCGCTTGCGGATCGGGCTGAACCGGTACACCAGGCAGAAGAGACTGGGCAGACCGAGCGGCAAGGAGAATCGCTGCGCGGTCGCTGGCGTACTGTTGTCCACGATGACCCAATCAATCTCATGAGTTACGTGGAATGGGTATTCAGCCAGTACTTCGGCATGGATGCGCGCACGGCCAATCGTGTCATGATGCGGGTTCATACGCAGGGACGGGCAACCGTCTCTCGAGGGAAGCGCGAACAAATGGAACTCGATGCCCAGGCCATGCACACATACGGGTTGTGGGCGACCATCGAGGAAGAACAGTGAAGCGGCGAGTAATAGGCAGAGGCGAACAATAGTGTGGGCATTCTCGGCAGTTCATCTCGGATATGCGGCACGCGCCGATGCCACCGAACGGCACCTGTTGGCCTCGCTCGCCTCGGATGTGGCGCTGCTGCTCGGCTACTCTGTGGCCGATGTTCTGGCGCAGCGTGACGAGGTCTCGGACGGTGATTCGCAGGATTCTCTGGCCGACTATGAGCTCGAACTGGCGGAACTGAACGAGCGTGCCGAGGATGTCGCACGGGGTGAGGAGACACGCATGCGGCCGCTTCCCATGGACGAGGCATTGCTGCGTCTGCTTCCAGACATGTCAGAAAACCCGGAACTCGCGAGTGAGTTGCGCAACATGACGCAGGACTCCGTGCGTGCCGCCAAGGCTGAGAATCTCGCCACGTTTTGCGCAGCACTGGAGGCAACAAATGACCAGATCTGGGTTCCCGACGACGATGTCGGAGCATGGCTGGCAGCGCTGAATGACCTGCGGCTCACACTGGCGGCGAGGCTTGAAATCCTTGATGATGACGCTGCAGAGAGGGTGTATCGTGACGCTTTCGAGTTGACCGGCACCGATGCCCGCGAGGCGCAACGCAGCGTGGAAACGACGGATGACATGTTGGCCGTTGTGTATGCAACGTTGACCTGGTGGCAGGAGTCACTCCTGCAGGCTGTCCGGATTAAAGGGATGCGCGGCTAAAGTCTTGAGGTATGGATCAACGGCCGATCGGCATCTTCGACTCAGGGGCAGGCGGGCTTACGGTAGCTCGTGCCATCATTGATCAACTGCCCTGGGAATCGATCACTTACATAGGCGACACTGTCCATTCGCCGTACGGTCCACGCCCTATCGCCGATATTCGCCGGTACGCCATTGAGGTGATGGACCAACTGGTTGACTCCGGTGTCAAGATGCTTGTTATTGCCTGTAATTCGGCGTCGGCGGCGGCATTACACGATGCGCGGGAACGCTACGAAGCGCGGCTGGATATTCCGGTGATTGAGGTGATCCATCCCGCAGTGCGGCGGGCGGTACGCGCGACGAGTTCGGGCAAGGTGGGGGTCATCGGTACCCGGGCGACAATCGAATCGGGGGCCTACCAGGATTCCTTCGCGGCAGCACCAGACCTGACACTGGTGACGCAGGCGTGCCCACGTTTTGTTGAATTGGCGGAAGCGGGGATTACGGCGGGCCCTGAGGTGCAGGAGGTTGCGGAAGAGTATCTGGCACCCATGCGGCATGCCGATATCGATACGCTGGTACTGGGCTGCACGCATTACCCGCTGCTCGCCGGGGCGATTGGATACACGATGGGGGAGGACGTCACCCTCGTGTCCTCTTCCGACGAGACCGCGCGCGACGTTTATCGCGAACTTACTCAACGCGCAATCCTCGCCAATGGGGATGGTCCGCGCCGTAACTTCTACGCCACGGGGGATCCGGAGTCCTTTGGCCATTTGGCGCGTCGTTTCTTGGGGCCCGAGGTTGGGTTCGTTCATTCCACGAAGGAGATGCCACGGTGAGGCTTACAGTAATTGGCTGTTCCGGGTCGATGTCAGGAAGGCAGTCGGCCGCTTCCTCGTATCTCGTCCAGGCGGATGGTCACAATGACGACGGCGAATTGCGCACCTACTCCTTTGTGATGGATTTCGGTCCCGGAGCGATGGGACAGTTGTTGAACTATGCCGATCCCGCAGAGCTGAACGCAATGTTCCTCTCGCATCTGCACACGGATCACTGCGCCGATATCGTCGGCATGCAGGTGTACAGGCGGTGGCTACCCGCCGGACCGCTGCCACGCCTCGACGTGTACTGCCCCGGTGACGGCCTGTCTCGCACCCGCCAGATTGGCGGTGATCCCATCGAGGAGACATACGCGGGGGAATTCTCTTTCACCGAGCTGCGCCCGGGGATGCGAGTTGAGGTGGGACCAATGGTGGTGGAGGCATTCGAAGCCTGGCACACGGTTCCCGCCCTCGGCCTGCGTATTACCGGTCCATCCGACCATGAACCGGGCCGTGAGGTCGTATTCGGATTCACGGGAGACACCGACTATTGCGAGTCGGAGGTCGAAATGGCTCGCGGGGTCGATCTGTTGCTGGCGGAGTCCGCTTTTGAGGATGGCCGAGACTCCGTGCGAGGCGTACACATGACAGGTGAACGTGCAGGGCGTCTTGCGGCGCAGGCACAGGCTGGTCGGCTCTTGCTGACGCACCTGCAGCCTTGGACAAGCCCGGAGAAGGTACGGCGGGCAGCCGAGGACGTGTATGGCGGACCCGTGCGTTGCGTGGAGCCCGGTGATGTCTACCGCTTGTGAGGCGGCTCCACCGCTGCACGGTTAGCGCGGTCGAGTGGAATCTGGCGATGTCTACAGGTTGTGGGGCGGCGCGGGGTGTGGACGGACGGGGATCCTATGCCCAGCGCTGGTAGGCTCGGCATATGAGCACTTGGTCGCGCGCGGACGAACGCGCAGTCGATGAACTTCGTCCCGTTACCATTCACCGCAGGTGGCTTGACCAGGGTGAAGGCAGTGTCTTGATCTCTTTCGGGCGTACTACCGTCTTATGTGTCGCTTCTTTTTCGGAAGGTGTGCCGCGCTGGCGGCGCGATTCCGGGCTAGGCTGGGTGACGAGTGAATACGCGATGCTGCCCCGGGCTACGAGTGAGCGTTCCCAGCGAGAGTCGATACGAGGAAAGGTGGGGGGCCGTACCCAGGAGATCTCTCGCCTCGTCGGTCGTTCACTGCGTGCCGCAGTCGATATGACGGCGCTGGGGGAGAATACAGTAACGATTGATTGCGATGTCCTGCAGGCCGATGGAGGCACACGAACGGCTGCGGTGACCGGTGGATTCGTTGCCCTCGCAGATGCCTTGAATTGGGCCGTGGGCAGGGGAATCGTTAAGCCGCGTGTGAACCGACCGGTGCTGGCCGATACTGTGTCGGCGATTTCGGTAGGAATCGTGGACGGGCATCCGGTGCTTGATCTTCCCTACGAAGAGGATTCCCGTGCAGATACCGATATGAACGTTGTGGCCATGGGATCGGGAAAGCTTGTCGAGGTACAGGGAACCGCCGAGCACAATCCGTTCTCTCGCGAGGAGTTGGACGCTCTTTTGGATTTGGCGGAGCGTGGAAATAGTGCCCTGGCACAGCAGCAGCGTGAGGCGTTGTTCGACGACGATCCTATCGATCCACGCATCATCGGTGATGGCAGCACGGCGAGGTGACAGGAGATGACGGATACGCCGGTGCTGGTGCTCGCGACTCGCAATGAGCATAAAGTCGGTGAATTACGAGCCATACTCGCACCCCTGTTGCCCGGTGTGGACCCGCAGCGCATTGTCGGGGCGTCGTCGTTCGACTTGCCCGACCCGGTGGAGGATGAGGTTACATTCGCGGGCAATGCTTTGATCAAAGCCCGCCAGATCGTTCGGAACACCGGGTTCCTTGCCGTTGCCGATGATTCCGGTCTTTGTGTCGATGTTCTCGGCGGCGCCCCCGGTGTATTCTCTGCGCGGTGGAGTGGACGGCATGGCGATGACCAAGCGAATCTACAACTGCTCCTCGACCAGTTGGCAGGGGTGCAAGAACAGCATCGCGGTGCACGCTTTCACTGTGCGGCTGTGATGGTTACACCCGAGGGACGCGAAGTCGTATGTGAGGCGAAAATGACCGGGACATTGCTATACGCGCCCCGTGGCGACAACGGGTTCGGCTATGATCCGATTTTTCAACCCACTGGCATGACGTGTTCCAACGCGGAGCTCAGCGCTGAGCAGAAGGATGCGATATCGCACCGTGGCAAGGCGTTCCGCGAACTCGCACCGCTATTGGGCGCCGAGATATCCCAACGCTTGGCGCAATAGCGCTGCATGAGCTTCGGTGAGCTCATTCTGCAACTCTGGGGTGCGGGTCTCTCCGGGAGTGAACCAGGTGAATTCGAGGGAGTCGGTTCCGGGGTTGCAATCGCCGTGCATTGGAATTATGTAGGCAAGCGAAACGGCATGCTGTCGTTTGTCGAACCAGCCTGCACCGGGAGTGGGGAAGTACTCTCCGATGGTAAACGGTGTGATAGACGGCGGAAGCTGCGGAAGGGCCATCGGCCCCAGGTCCTTCTCGATGTGTCGTGCCAGAGCATCGCGAACACTTTCGTGATAGAGCACGCGCCCGGATGGGAATGTCCGCATGATTGAATCGGCATTGACGCACAGGATCATTCCGACTGCTTCCAAACGGCCGAGGTCATCGAGCCGTACCGGAACGATGTCGACATACACCATCGGAACCTTACGCCGGACGAATTCTAAGTCTTCCGGGGGCAGCCACGGTCCCATATCTGCCGAATCGATCTCGCTCATGCCACTAGTGTGCCAGCACATGAGGCGGGCGTGGTGCCGAGTGGGTCGCATTTCTTCGCGAGTGAACGCCTCGGAGGGCATGTTCGCTGAACATGCTGCCTGTGCAAAGCTCAGCGGCTGCGCTCGTGGCAGAGAATTACACATATCACGGGGCAGCGTTTAGGAAAGCCGACGATGAAGCGGGTAGAATGTCCGAGCCAGCGCGAGTGGCGGAATTGGCAGACGCGTCAGATTTAGGTTCTGGTGCCTTCGGGTGTATGGGTTCGAGTCCCATCTCGCGCACTAGCATTGCTGCGATGCCGTATTCCTGTACCTGCCGCAGCGCGTAGAATGAGCTTTGTAACAACGGGTTAATCCTCCCAGGCCGATGTAAGCGATCAGAGCGCAACCGATGGGGCGTTCTCCGGCTGCCGATGTTGCCGGGCTGCGCGGATTTCTTGGTTATTGAGGTCCTGCAATGGGGGCGGGCGTGGATGGTGGTCAGGTGACAGATGGGAAGAATCGGCGGTTGATGCCATTCGGTGTCAACCTGCCTGCCGGATCCAGTTTGAACTACCACACGGGTGGCTGGCGCACAGAGCGGCCCATCTACCTGACCAGTGGTGCTCCCTGCAACGCAGCCTGCCCCGCCCGGGAACTGCCGCGTGAGTGGATGCGGCCGATCCATGAGGGAATGACGGATGAGAAGGTGTTCCAGGCTTGGTCTGCCATTCTGGAGGTGAATCCCTTGCCCGCCGTCGTTGGACGGGTTTGTTACCACCCGTGTCAAACGGCGTGCTACCGTGACCGTCTCGACGGCGAGGTCGGTATCGCTTCCCTCGAGCAGTTCGTGGGTGACTATGCCCTGGACCGCGGGTGGAACCCGCCAACACCACGGTACGAGCTTGATCGGCGCATTCTTGTTATCGGGTCCGGGCCACTCGGCCTTTCTGCCGGATATCAATTGCGACGCCGCGGATTCCGCATCGAGATCCGCGAAGCGCAGCGTGTGTTGGGCGGGATGATGCGCTATGGCATCCCGCCCAATAGGTTGGATCATGAAGTGCTGGCCGCCGAAATCGCGGCGCTGGAAGGCACGGGCATCGAGATGCACACCAAAGCGGGTGTGCGACGCATTGATGAAGAAGTGCCCAAGTATGACGCGGTGATCTTCGCCGGTGGCGGCGGGAAATGCGTGGCTGTCGTCCCGGAGAAGGTGTTATGGAATCAACCGGCGCACACCGAACGGCGTAAGACCCGTACCGTTACCGCAGCAATCGGGCGCGGTATGCTCACCGCGCGTGCCGTTATTCAGCATTTCTCTAAGCTTGACGGCTGGCAGGATACGATTGCGCAACTGGGGGCGGAACGCACCGGGGAGGCCCCCGGATCCGGCGTCGGCGTCGTTCCCTTTGCGGACCTGGAACCCTGGTATTACCCGGCAGTACGCAGTGTCGCACGGCCAATCGTGCGTAATAGAGATCTTATCGGTGTGGTGCCGGATCGCGTCATGCCGAGGCTGACGGAGCAGGAGGCCTTGATAGAGGCGTGCCGCTGCCTGTCATGTGGCAGTTGTTTGCGGTGCGACACCTGCTATGGGGTGTGCCCGGAGAATGCGATTGAGAAAGTGTGGAGCGCTGACACCGACTATCGGATTGACCTCGACTTCTGCAAGGGATGCGGAGTGTGCGTGGAGGAGTGCCCGGCGGGTGCGATGCGAATGGTTCCCGAGGTGCGCTGATCGGGTGACGCGCGAGACGAGAGAACCACCTTTGCAGCGCCACGGTCCCTCGGTGTTTTGCTGTCGGGGCAGGGTCCGCAGCCGAGTGCTCCGACGCCGTGGATTGCGAAACCCGTGGTGTGAGCCACGCTTCTGAACTAGAGTTATTGGCATGGGAGCCGGGTGTTTTACCCGGTACGCCTTGGCTCGTAGGACCATGGTCCCCGGAGTTGTGGCACGGGTTACATAGACTTTGTACTACCGAGTGAGTTCATTAGTGATAATGGGTGAACTCAGGCGTCACAATAGATGTGCAAGAGCATCGAAGGAGATGTGGATGATCACTGAAAAGCCGAAGAACGAGGAGGAGTTTCAGCAGTACCTCATGGAGATCCGTGAGCTTGCTGAGGGTCCTTTCGACGAGATGCAGAAAGAGATCGAGGTAACCAACAAGTTCCCCGAAGAGTTCTATGAGCTCGCGAAGGAGCACAACCTCTATCGCTTCTACATGCCCGAGCAGTACGGTGGCTGGGGCTTCACGACGACGCAGATCATGAAGGTCCAGGAGGAGTTCTCCCGTGGCCCCGGTGGTATGCGCATGCATTTGCACCATGCTGCCGGTCTGAACTGGCGTATCATGGACGACTTTGCCCAGCCGGAGCTCAAGGAATGGGCGATGCCCCGCTTCGCTGACAAGACCCTCTTCGTCAACTTCGCCTTGACGGAACAGGAAGCGGGCTCGGGTGCCGATATCAAGACGATCGCGGTGCGCGATGGCGATGAATGGGTCATTAACGGTGAGAAGACCCTCATCTCCCACACCGATTGCTCAGACGGCACGTACTTGATTACGCTGACCGATCCAGACGCCGAGGACAAGAACCGCCGCCTTACGGCATTCTTCGTGCCGACAGATACCCCCGGCTACGAGATCGTTGACATGCCGCATATGATGGGATGCCGCGGTGCCGGTCACGGCTATCTGCACTTCAAGGACTGCCGCGTCCCCGATAAGTACCGCCTGGGCGAGGTCGGCGAGGGGCTACACGTCGCCATGTACTCCCTCGGACTTTCCCGCCTGCACATCGCCGATTCCAACCTCGGAATGGCGCAGCGCATGCTCGAGCTGCAGATCAAGCGGGCAAAGGATCGCGTGACCTTCGGAAAGCCGCTTGCACAGCGCCAGGCCATTCAGAGCTATATCGCCGAGTCTGGCAAGTGGGTGTACATGGTCCGCTCGATGGTGCATGAGGCTGCCGGGCGTTATGACCGCGGCGAAGATCCGATGACGCAGGCTTCGCTGGCAAAGCTCGCTTCGATCGATATGGTCAAGATCGTCTCGGACAATATGCTCGAGATCTTCGGTGGTATCGGGTACTTCGAGGATTGCGAGTACGGCCCGGTTGAGCGGCTTTACCGTGATTGCCGCGCAATGTGGCTGGAGGAAGGCCCGCCGACCGTTCAGCGTACGACGGCCGCTCGCGGCCTGATCGCCTCCGGCGGCGATCTTTGGAATTCTTGAGTCTCGGGATTTCCGCCCTGGGCGCGGCGGCTTTTCGAGTCGCCGCGCCTTCCATAGGTGGCTCCGTAGGTGTGGCCACCCCGCACACACTGGCGGTTGCGTCACGAGCTAGCAGCGCCAGAAAAGGCCCAAATATACGAATTGTGAGGACTCTATGAACCCGCTGCAGGGAATCAAAGTAGTGGATATGACCGCCTTTCTCGCAGCGCCGACGGTGGCGCGCATCCTTGGCGAGTGGGGCGCCGATGTGATTAAGGTCGAAGCACCGAAGGGCGATCCGGGCCGCACGCAGGGCGCGGTTTTCGGCACCCCATATACCGACGACGAAAACCTCGGCTTTGACATGTCAAACATGAACAAACGCTTCATGACAGTCGATTTGCGGCAGGAGGAGGGGCACGAAGTCATGGACCGGCTCTTGGCCGATGCCGACGTGTTCCTGACGTCGACGCGTGTCAAGTCCTTGAAGAAGCTTGGTTACGACTTCGAGACGCTGCATCAGAAATTCCCCCGCCTCGTGATGGCTCAGGTACTTGGCTTCGGTAAGAACGGGCCGCTCAAGGATGCCGCCGGTTTCGATATGACGGCCTGCATGTCACGTGGTGGCGTGCTGGGAACCCAGGTGAACCGTGGTGATCATCCCATGATTCCAGCCAATGGGTACGGTGACTTCCAGGTCTCCTTTGTTCTAGCAGCCGGCATCCTTGCGGCGCTGGTGGGACGGGAGCGGACCGGAGAAGGTGACTACGTGACAACCTCGTTGTTCCACTCCGGCGTCTTCATGATCAACACCGCCATGATCTCAGCCCAGTATGGCAACGTATACCCGAAGGATCGGCGCGAGGTGATCAATCCCTTCAATAACACGTACACCGCGGGCGATGGGAAGATCATCACGTTGTGCGCACCGGAGTATGACCGTGACTGGGATAAGGTCGTCACCCTTCTTGGGCGTGAGGACCTCGTCGGAAACGAACGGTACAACATCTGTGACAACATCAACGCCAATGGGCTCAATGGTGAGGTTGTCGATATCATCGACGAGGCCATTGCCAAGAAGCCGCGCTCCTACTGGTTGGATCTCTTCCTGGAGAACGATGTGCCGGCGGAGGCATGCCAGCTACCCAACGACATCTACGAGGACGAGCAGGGCTGGGCAAATGATGTTCTGCGAAAGGTGCGCTGTGATTCGGGCAATGAGCGCATGATCCCCACCAATCCGGTGCGGTTTGACTCGCAAGGTGACCCGGAGTTGAAACTGACTCGCGCCCAAGGTTCCGATACCGTGGAAATTCTGGGTGAGCTCGGCTATTCCCCAGAGGATATCGACCGCCTTCTTGCTTCCGGTGCCGCCCAGGGCACATTCGCTCGCAACTGACCTAGCGGGTGTGGGCGGCGTGCTTAGCGCGCCGCCCACCGTAAAGAAGGTTGCTATGAGTAGTGCACACCTAGCGGTTGGATTTGGGGAAGCGCTTCCTGAACTTCGCCACCCAGCGATTGCTGATTATTGGGATGAGGCTGTGGCGGCTGTTCCCGACCAACTTGCTGTTGCCGATGCCTGCGGTCCCGGTTTTGAAATGACGTACCGTCAAGTGGATGACGCGGCCAGACGGTTGGCAACGGTCCTGTTAGCGCACGGTATGCGACGGGGTGACGTACTGGCCATCCAAATGCCGAATTGCTGTGAGTTCTTCATCTGCGCCATGGCGGCATTCAAAATCGGTGTGACGGTAACTCCGGTGTTACCGAACTATGGATGCTCGGAACTCAGCTACATTCTGGATAAGACTCAGGCGGCGATTTATATCACTGCCTCCGAGATTCGCGACAGATCCTACAACTCCCTCATTGAACGTGCCTGTGGGCGTGCGACTGTGCGTTGCGCACTCGTCAATCAACGTGGCAACACGCCAGTACCCGCTGCGACCAACGAAGTGCCGGTGCTTGATCTCATGGAGGAGATCGCACACGCGCAGCCCCTGGAGGAAAGCGTAGTCTGCGCACCCGATGAGGTAGCCGCCATTCTCTTCACCTCGGGGTCGGAGGCGGCGCCGAAAGGTGTTCTTCTGACCCATCGGAATCTACTGTCCTCGGAGAGCGCCTTTATTCTGGCGGGCGGTTTTCGCATGGGTGAGCATATGCTCATGCCCGCATCACTCGCCCATGCGACCGGCTTCATGCACGGCATGCTGACACCGATTATGGTCCGTGGCTCGTCCATTATGGTGGACCGAGTACGGGGTGAGGAATGCGTGGCAATGATCGACAAGTTCCAGGTGACCCGCGGTATGGGGACACCCACGATCGTTGACCGCATTCTGTGTGCAGCGGAGACACTGAATAATCCATTGGGTAGTCTCGACTGTATGTTCTGTGGGGGTGCACCCATTCCCAAGAGCCTATTAGATGCAGCTGAAGGTTTCGGCGTCAGGCTCATTTCCGTTTACGGTTCGACTGAGTCCGCGCCTCACACCATGAGTAGGCAGAATGACGCTCCGGATCGTCATCTAACAACTGATGGTCGGGCTGTACCGGGTGTGGAGATAAGGGTGGTGAACCCCGACACGCACGAAACACTGCCCATCGGGGTCGAAGGCGAGGAGGCGAGCAGGGGGCCGAATGTCTTCGTTGGGTATCTGGGTGATCGGGCAGCAACGCGCCGGGTGCTGGATGACGAGGGCTGGTACTACTCGGGCGACCTGTGCGTGATGGACGAGCAGCGGTACATTCGCATTACCGGACGGCGCAAGGACATCATCTTGCGCGGCGGCGAGAACATCTCCGCATTGGAGGTGGAGCGGATCATTGACGCGATGCCGGGAGTTCTCGGAGTGTCCGTTATCGGCGTGCCGGATTCGGTGATGGGAGAGCGGGTTTGTGCCTGCGTGATCCCGAAGGATGAGCCGCTCACTGTGGATGATATGCGGGCATGGTTCAAGAGCCGCGGAGTGGCCCGATTTAAAACTCCGGAATACGTGGAGAACTTGTCAGAATTCCCGCTAACAGGGACTGGAAAGATAAGCAAGCGAACGCTACGAAACCAGTACGCTGGACTCGAGAAGGATACCGTTGGCAGATCACGGATCACTGCGGTGACGCAGCATCACGAGTGAGAAGCTGACAAAGGTTTCGACAATCAAAGGGGGATGACTGTGAGCGAAAAAGTGACGGCGAGCTCCCGCCGACCCGACGCGGGTATTCGCGCGATGCGCTCTGGTGCCGTCGGTTCGGTACTCGAGTTTTACGACTTCTTCATCTATACGCAGGCGGCAGCTATCGTCTTTCCGCAGGTTTTCTTCCCGGTTTCGAGTAGCTCACTGTCAATCATCTACTCTCTGGGCACCTTCGGTGTTGGATACATTGCCCGCCCCATAGGCGCATTCGTGCTCGGTGCTCTCGGTGACATTATCGGGCGTCGCAAAACGCTCATACTCACTATGACGCTGATGGGCATCTCCACCTTCGGCGTTGGTCTACTGCCCAGCTACGAACAAATTGGCATCGCGGCCCCTGCACTGCTGGTGTTCTTCCGCCTGATGCAGGGGTTCGGTGTGGCAGGCGAGCTATCGGGATCATCGACACTCATCATGGAGCAGACGCCGATTGGCTTGCGCGGCCGCCGCTCCTCGGTGACCTTGCAGGGGGCTCAGGCCGGGCAGATCTTTGCCGCGTTGATCTTCATCCCGCTTTCTGCCTTCATGTCCGATCACTCCTTTGAAACGATTGGTTGGCGGGTGCCCTTCATTCTCTCCGCGCTGTTTGTAATCTTTGGATTCCGTGTGCGTTTGAAAACCGTGGAGAGTAAGAAGAGTACGGCGGTGGATATTCCGCCGATTCGCACGGTATTCCGGGAATCCCCGGGCGCGCTGGCGCGGGTGTTCGTTATGGCGCTGATGAATATCATCCCGGTGACGGCGACGGTGTTCGGAGCCTCCTACGCCACCCAGGAGGACTACGGTATCGGTTGGCATGCGGATGTTTACCTCTGGATCCCCGTGGTCGGCAATGTTGTTGCTGTCCTTGTGATTCCGCACGTGGCATCCCTGTCTGACAAGCTCGGGCGCCGTCCGGTGATTATCGGCGGATCGCTGGGTGCGGGTCTGCTTTCCTTTGTGTATTTGTGGGCGATCTCAATCGACTCTGTTGCACTTACCGTGGTGATCGCCATCCTCATGTGGGGAATGCTCTACCAGGGCTATAACGCAGTGTTCCCCTCCTTCTATCCGGAACAGTTCCCCACTTCAACACGGGTCACCGGCATGGCGATTGCACAGAATCTTGGAACGACGGTTTCATCGCTAATGTCGATTGTTTTCGTCGCGTTAGTGGGCCCGGGTACCTCGTATGGGAAGATTGTCGCCGTCGTCGGTGGGCTGACGTTGGCCATCACCATTATGTCCGCTATCGCCACCTATCTGTCCCCGGAGACTTCGCGTATGCAGGCCGACCAGCTCGGCGTGCCTGGAGCCGTTCCGATGGATGAGGAGGAATATCAGTTGCTTCGCCAAGAGAACCTGGCGAAAGTCAGTACCCGCCTGATCGGTTAACCGTTCAGGTCTACCGCTGGCGGTGCCGCCGTCGCGGAATAAACACAGAAAGGTCCCTTTATGGCACAGATTATGACTGAGGAGCAAGAGCTCCTCGTAGAGGCGATCCGGGAGTTCGTATGGCGTGAAGTTGCGCCATCGGTGGCTGAGCGTGACCGGGAGAGTCGCTGTGAGCTTTCGGATTTCCAGTCGGCCTTCGAGATGGGCTTCCATATGTTGGAGATCCCGGAGGAGTATGGCGGCTCAGGAATCGACTTCCAGACAGGCGCCATGGTCTTTGAAGAATTGGGCAAGGTGGATGCCGGCTACGCCATTACACTCGTGTCCACATTCGTGGCCTTCCGGAACGTGATGCTTGCCGGAACAAAGGAGCAGGCGGAATTATTCGCCGACAAGATCCGCGACGGCGGCCTCGGGTGTTTCGCCATCACCGAGCCCGGTGCCGGGTCTGATGCGGCAAGCATTCGCACCACGGCTGTGCGCGACGGCGACGAGTATGTTCTCAATGGACAGAAGTGCTGGATCACCAATGGTGCCATTGCAAACGTCTACCTGATATCGGCCAAGACGGATCCCGACGCCGGTGCACACGGTATCTCCACCTTCCTCGTGGAGGCGGATCGGGAGGGTGTTTCAGCCGGCGAGCATGAGGACAAGATGGGCCTGCGCACCTCCAACACCTGCGACCTCATTCTCAATGATGTGCGTATTCCCGCCGACCACCTGGTAGGTAAGGAAGGGGAGGGATTCAAGATCGCCATGTCGGGCCTTGATGTCTCCCGCGCCTTCATGGCAACCATTGCGGTTGGCATGATGCAGCGTGCCCTCGATGAGGCCGGCAAGTATTCTCTGCAGCGTCAGCAGTTCGGCAAGCCGATCATGGAGTTCCAGATGGTGCAAGATCTGCTTGCGCGGATGGCCGCGAAGACGGAGGCCTGCCGGGCCTTGGTACAGCACACCATGCGGTTGATCGACAACGACTACCGCGTGCAGAAGGAAGGGGCGATCACCAAGCAGTTCGTCACCGATTGCCTGCAGGAGGTCGCTTCTGATGCTGTGCAGGTGATGGGCGGTAACGGGTACACCAAGCAGTATCCGGTGGAGAAGATCATGCGCGATGCCAAGATCTTCCAGATTATGGAGGGAACGAACCAGATTCAGTCCATAGTGATCGCCCGGCAGCTGAAGAAGGAGTACGAGAAGCAGATCTAATGCGACGGGTTCCCGGCGTCATATGTGCCAGTTGACTTGCTGGCACGTGACGGTAGCCGGGGAACATCCGGCTTTGAATAGGCGGTCGCAGTGGAATCGCATATCCGGATTTGGAGCGGAGGGCGGGTTCGCGGACGGACTGGCTATGAGAGAGTGCAGAGGCGGTGCCTGCGCAGAGGACTCACGACGTGACACGCGCTTGGTCGGCGTCGGAAAGTACAAGACGCAGTACAGTCTCCTCGATAAGCTCGCGGACATGTGGGCCTGCGTCGGGCCCCAGCATGTCGCGGCCGAAGATCGCCTTGAACGACTTCTGATGCTCAGTCCTATTCAGCGCGAGAGCCGACAGAACTTGATGGACATCGAGGGCGGAGGGCGCATCCGGACCGCTACGAAATACGCCGCTGGCACGGCCGCGTGCCAGAATCGATTCGACGACGTCGACGGCGGAGCGATTGAGCTCAAAAAAACCTGGGTCCGAGTGCTCCATGGCCCCATTGAGGAGCAGATTCTCGGAGGCGATGATGCGGACGTTGTCGGGATTGTTTTCAAAGTACGTCAGCGACGACCGGACAAGTTCGCGCAAGGCAGCGACTGGCTCGAGGCTGTCCAGATCAAGGTTCAACTCTAACTGGCGTACCATCTGGTAGGCCTGGCGTAGGGCTTCGACGTAGAGCCCCTGCTTGCTGCCGAAGTAATAGTAAATCATTCGCTTGGAGGTGCGGGTCTGACGGGCTATCTCGTCAATTCGTGCGCCATTGAAACCATGGCGCGAAAACTCGGTGACGGCGACGTGTAAGATCTCGCGCTGCGTGCGCTCAGGATCGCGCCGCACCGGGGGCGTTTGCCCGGTTTCGCTTTCCAAGCTCTCTTCGGTTATGGACGCCTTGGCCACTGTAGTGTTCCTATCTGCCAACCGCTTGCCTTGCACCGTAGGCAGGTGCTCACCTGTTCTAGAGTCATTATAGATACAGTCAGGGTAGCTCCCGGATACGATGGCGCCCTTGGACCTAAGTGCCTGCCCGGGGCGTGAGTGCCCGGGCAGGCGTGGTCATGTGCCTGCCTGGGGCGCATCTTACCTTCGCAGCCAGCTGTGGCGAGTGCTGCCGGTAGAGGCACGGCTCCGGGCGTTAGGCAAAGGGAGCTGGGATGCCCGTTTAGGTCACGCCCATGCGCATGAGGGTGGGGATGACGTGTTCGCGGCCGCGTTGTGTCGCACGGCTCGCTGCCACATGCGCATGAGGTGGGGCTGAAGGCTGGCGAGATGATTACAGTGTTCAGGCTGTAGTAATATCACGACGCCGCAGCAGCGCGAGGCCGAGCGTGATACCCATAACGGCGATGAGCAGTAGCAAGGTCAACGCGGCCCAATTGGGATCCCGGTCCGTGGCATAGTCGAACAGACTGAGCCGAAGTACCCAGCGAGGCAGGTGCAATAGGCCTCCGAACCAGGAGACGAATGCCGACCAGGCAATAGCCGCCCACACCAGCGGCATCAGTCGCCGCGCGAAGCCGTAAAGTGCGGCACCGATACCCAGTGCAGCGTAGATTCCGGGCAGCTGGCTGACGCTCATAAGGGCTGTTTGGCGAGCTGCGGTAGCGTCAAGTTCAGTGGCGGTGCCGGCGGCAAGTACGGCAGCGCAGGCGAAGACCAGTGCGCTCGCCGTTAGAAATGCCACCGCGACGCGCGCACCGAAGAAACGGATCCTGCTCACTCCGGTGCTGAGTTCGATATCGGCCAAACCCGCTGTTTCTGCGGCTGTGGCGGTGCCGAT
The DNA here is from genome assembly GCF_003957265.1 of Actinobaculum sp. 352. NCBI lineage: Bacteria > Bacillati > Actinomycetota > Actinomycetes > Actinomycetales > Actinomycetaceae > Actinobaculum > Actinobaculum sp. 352. Next base: position 245,199 of record NZ_RQSN01000001.1, read on the forward strand.
CAACGTTGTGCCCGCGATGGAAATGATGATGGCGAGAAACATCGTCGCCGCAGTCACAAACTGCGCGGTGGAACTCGTCGAATCCGTCATCGCGGAGAGGATGTCGCCATAGCCAGAAGTCTCAGCAAGGTCAAGGACCGTGGTCGACATGGTGCCGAAGAGCATCGCGAGAAGAAGAATGACGGCGGTCCATGAGACAATCGATCCGCGTGCGAGGCGTGTGGTCAGCGAGAGCGAGGAAGAGACGCGCAGACGCGCCGCACTGGCACTTCGTGGCTGGAGGAAGGCTCCGTGCAGTTCACGATGCAGGAACAGTTGCTGTGCCAGCACAAAAAGGGCTATGACGATGGCGAGCATAGGAAGTGCGGCGCCTAGCAGGTTCTTGCTATATGGGGCGAGAATGTCCTTCCAACCGAGCGGGGTGATCCAGCGTATCCACATTTGTCCCGTGGCGTCGGCTGCCACTCGCAGGGCGTAACCGAGCAATACTGAAGCCAGGGCAACACGACGAGCGGGTACCTGTGGCAACAGCTGCTCTAGAACCAAGGCAATCGCTGCATAGGTCAAACCCGCCAGCAGCAGCGCCACACCCATGACGATACTTCCTGCCGGGGAAAAGTCAGCGACGAAAAGGCTTTCTGCAACCAGGAGTCCTGTTATCAAGGCGGCAAAAAGCACCATGGGAATGATGGCAATGAGTATCTGAGCGGCGATCAGTTTTCGGGTCGGCACGCCTGTGGTTTGTATGAGTTCACGGATACCGCCGTCCTCCTCCCGACGTCCGTTCGTCAGAACAATTGCCGCAACTGCGGTCAATATCATTGCGTAGGCTCCCAGCTGCCATTGGAATAGGCTGCCGATAGTGAGGGGATCGGAGATCGGGCCGAAAAAGAGACCGATGGAATTGGAGTCAGTCAGGATTCCCATTATGCCCTGCAGCTCGGAAGCGTCGTCAAAGAAGGAGGCATATACGGGCGGTACGGCGATAATGAGAACGGTCAGTCCGCCTAGCCAGGCGAGGAGCGCCAAGAATCTGCTTCGTAGCCCGATGAATACTAGGCGGCGAATTTGATACTGCGTCGCCTGTCCATTTGGACGCATTGGAGTGCTCATCGCGCCACCGCCTGATAATGGCGCAGAAATAGGTCCTCGAGACTGGCCGGGGTACAGGTGATATCGGCCAGCCCGGATTTGACCGCGAGTTCAAGGACGCGGGGGACGACACTGCCGGACGCTTCGACGACGAGGCCGTCGTCGCCGTCAGATGTGGCCGCGCCAATGGGCAGCGAGACTACCGGCGTGGCCCGATCAGAGGAAGAGGTAGCGAGTTCTTCCCGCAATGCGGCAAGTCCACGTTCAAACTGTGCTAACTGGGCGGGTGGGCCAGAGAGGCGAATCTGCCGTGCCGCCAGGTGCCGCAGGTGATCAAGAGGGCCAGCTTCCACGGTTTTTCCGTCGCGAATAATCGTCACATCCGTACAGAGTTCCTGCACTTCGCTGAGAATATGGCTTGACAGGAGAACCGTCTTACCCGCCTGCCGTACCTCCTGCACGCATTGCCGGAATATGTTCTCCATCAAGGGGTCGAGGCCGCTTGTTGGCTCGTCGAGTAAGAGCACATCGACAGGGGCGGCGAAGGCGGCGACCAGAACGACCTTGCGCCGGTTTCCGGTGGAATAGGTACGTACACGCTTCGTGGGATCGAGGGCGAAGCGTTCGATGAGTTCGCGTTCGCGTGCCACGTCACGTACTCCCCGCAGTCCAGCGATGGCATCGAGTACCTGTTGACCGGAAAATGCGGGCCAGAGGGAAACTTCTCCGGGAACGTACGCGACGCTGCGGTTAATAGTGGCGGCGTCGGTGGCCGGGTTCTGACCGAGAACACGCATATGGCCTCCGTCAAGGTGATACAGGCCGAGTAGGGCGCGAATGGTAGTGGACTTACCAGAACCGTTAGGTCCGAGAAAGCCGTGCACGCTCCCCGCTTCGACGGTGAGATCAAGCCGGTCCAGTGCGGCGAGAGACCCGAAGTGCTTAACCAGCCCATGTGCTTCAATTGGGTGACCCACGAGTAACTCCTTTTGGTCGAGTTAATCCCTTTTGTCACTATCTCATCATGTGACCCAGGGTCACGGTCAACATATGCGAGCAGATTTGCCCCGCGGTCACGGTCAACGTATGCGCGGGGCCGATCTCCGCTTGATCTGTCGTAAGCGGCTTTTCCGGTGCTGTATCGGTGGAGCGTAAATGAGGGCTAGGCTTGGGGCATGAAGATCGCACGACTCAGCCTTGAGCAAGGCCCACGCTACGCCGTTCTCGACGAGGAGAACGCCCAATATCTGGTTCTCGCCGATGATCCTATGTTCGGGAAGTTTGAGCCGACCGGTCAGCGGATAGCGGAGCAGGATGCTCGCCTTGTCGCCCCCATGCTTCCACGGTCGAAGGTAGTCGGAGTGGCGGGGACTTATCCGGCACCGGGTATGTCGGTCGCAGACCGTGACCGTCCGACACTTGACGATCTGCTCGTTTTCTTGAAGCCCAACACCGCGGTGATCGGACCGAACGACCCGATTGTTTTGCCGAGCTGGGCGCCCCAGGTCGATCATGAAGTGGAACTCGCCGTCGTGATCGGACGGGTGAGCAAGGATGTTCCGGTGAACCGCGCGGCGGAGGCGATCTTCGGGTACACGGTTGCCAATGATGTGACGGCACGGCTTGAATCGCTGACCCGCGCAAAGACCTTCGACACGGCCTGCCCGGTAGGGCCGATCATTGACACATCTCTTGATCCTTCGGATGTGCAGCTCGTTTCGCGGGTGAACGGCGAGCAACGCCGTACAGGGCGGACGAGCGAGCTCGCGTACTCAATTCCGGAGTTGGTTTCCTACCTGTCGACGCTGTTCACCCTGCTACCCGGCGACATTATCCTCACCGGCACACCGGCGGGCGACGGTCAGATTGAGGCGGGGCAAAGCGTAGAGGTGGAATGCGAAGGAATAGGCATTCTGCGCAATCCCGTTGTTCGGCAGGACTAGGCACCAGGCACTAGGCGCGCCGCGTCATCTGCATCTACCGATAAAGCGCACTCTCAATGCGATCAAGTAGTTCCGTGAGAATCGGGCGTGGCGTTGCGAAGGCCAAGCGGGCGAATGTGGCATAGTCGCGTCCGCTCAACAAGCCCTCGGTCAGGGCAACTCGTGCCTCCTCTCGGATGAAGGTTGCGGGGGAACGGCGCCCGAAACGCCCGCTGCTGGCCAGGTCGGTGAACTCGAGGAAGGATATGTAGGTGCCTTCCGCGTGGGCTACTTCGACTCCTTCCCAGGTGACAACCCGTTCCTCCAGCAAGTCGCGATTGCTGGCCAAGTAGGCGCGGACCTCGTCATTCCACGCCTGTGCTTCCATGTAGCACACCGCTGCAGCGCGGGCGCCCAAAGTGCTAGTCGGCTCGGTGACGGGGTAGGAGATCGGCTTGAATCGCTGCCAGTGGGACGGGTTATTGAAGACCATCTGGGCGCATTTGAGGCCGGGGATATTCCAGCCCTTCGAGGCGGCGACAGAGGTGATGCTGTGGGCAGCCGCCGCGTCGTTGATGGTTGCGTAGGGTATGTAGGTGGCGTCGTCGTCCAGAATCAACGAAGCGTGAACGGCGTCTTCAAAAACGTAACCGTCATGTTTGGCGACGACGGCGCAGACCGCCTCCAGTTCTTCACGAGTGAGGCAACGCCCGGTTGGGTTCCACGGGTTGCAGAGCACAAGAAGGCCCGCTCCGGCCGAGAAGGCGCGCTCTATTCCCGCGATATCGAGGTGCCAGGTGTTGCCGTCGTGAATGGCCGGGACTTGGATGGCCTCACGGCCGAACTCGCCCGGGATGGTCAGGAAGGGCATGTAGGCCGGGGTGGGGATGATAACCGCGCTTCCGGGGCGGGTGAAATGCTTGATTGTTTGGCGCATGGCTTCAAGAACTTCGGGCACGAGGAGCATTCGCTCGGGTTCAGGCTCCCAGCCGAAACGGGAGAGCCAGCGCGATGTTGCCGTGAGGCTACGCGAGCGATCCTCGTCTGTCAGGTAACCCATGGTTCCGCGCTGTGCCTCGGCGATGATAAAGTCGCGCACCTCGTTTGCTATGCCGAAGTCCATCTCAGCAATCCAGGCGCCGATTGTGCCCGGGTATTTTGTCCACTTTTGCGACGCGTACGACGTAAGCGTGTCGATGGTCGGGGAGTCGAAGTCATTTGCCATGCCTCCCAGTCTAATGTTTTGGGAGTGGGGGATGAGTGCGGTGGAGAGGTCGAAGTGCCCGGGGCCGTACGCGCGTGGAGGGTGCGGCGATTTGGTGATGGCGTCAGCCATGAGGTTGATCGTGTTCAGGTGCGCGGTGGACGTGTAGTCGCGATTTGGTGGCGGCGTCAGCGTGCCGTTCAAGGTTATCCACAGGATGTGTATTCCCGGTGCGCGGTACTTGTAGCGCAGGTAGCCTCTGGTTATGAGCGGGAAACAGGTGAAGAAGCGCAGAGAGCGTGCTGGCGAGCGAATCACGGTGCCGGGCTGGCGTGGCATTGTGTCGGCGTTCATTGCCTTCCTCATCTGTGCCCTGCTTGGAAGTTGTGGTCGAGCCGATGAGGCCGAGCCGAGCGGCGCTTCATCGGATGTGACGGTAGCCAGTGCGGGCGCTGCGACCGAGTCCGGGGAGGGCGGCGGGGCTGGCAGGGTACCCGATGCGCCGGAAGTGGATCCTCCTGAGCGTCCGCCGGAAATGGATCGTGCCGACGAGGTCGGCGCAGACGCAGCGGCGCAGTACTTCTTGGAGTTATACCTGTACGCGTATCTCACAGGCGACTTGACTGAGTGGAACGCAATGTCACTAGAGGAATGCGAGTTTTGTGCGTCTGTGGCGGGTGATGTTGAGTCCTTGACAGCTGACGGGGGCTGGGCAGATGCGGCGGTTGACGTAGCGGATGCTCAGGTCTGGATCAGCGATGACGATCCGAACTACTACCGGGTGGATTTCCTTGTGCGTCGAACGGATGCCGTTAGGCACGAGCCTGATGGTGGTGTCAGAACATACGAGGATGGCGACTATGCGTTGATTTTCGGGCTGCATCAAAATGGGGAGTGGATGATCTCATCGTTTGACATTGTGGAGGCCTCGCAGTTTGGGACGGGCACATGACCACTCGATTTGGTCTGCTCTTTTCCATTCTTCTTGTCCCACTGCTTCTCGCGGGCACTAATGACGACTTCGAGTGGGGAGGTGCTGCGGGCGGCCCCAATGTAGAGATTTCGGGCAAGGGCTGGGGATCGTCCGTGTCGACCGCAGGTAATCGTCCCGTTACCCCGGCGAGCACCGGAGGGGCCGCCGCTGCGAAGCCGCATGGCTCCGTAACTCGGCAGTCGAATCCTGTGGCCGGAAATGCATCATGGGCTACGAACTGGACAAGCGCAAAAGAACGTTGGCAGGCGACGACGCGAGCGGCGGCAGCACGCCGAAGTTCAACTCCGATTGCGCCGACCTGCCCCACGGGTTTCGTCAAGGTGATTCGTGCGGATGCCATGGGATGCGTGCATTCCTCTGCGCTGGCCGCGGGCACCATAGGAACGGCGTGGGTTCCCTTCGGCACTCCGGCACAAACCGCGTCGGCGCCAGTTCCCGCAGTGGACGCTGCGGTGGAAGACGGGCAGACACCGGGCGGCACCTCGATTGACCCTTCGACGTTGATAACCATTGAGGACGTCCAACGTCTGATCACGGATGCGGGAGCGGTACAACTCTCACCGGCACGAAGCTGGGTGTATGTCAACAAACCGGTCTACTATTCGACTGACGCTGCCGCACACGACGAACAACTCGTTGTACTTGGGCAGAACGTCACCGTGCACCTGGATCCGGTGAGCTTTCGCTGGGATCCCGGTGATGGCACGGAGCCCTTCACCACGAGCACACCTGGAGGAAGCTGGCCCGACGGTACAGTGACCTACACCTATTTGACCGCGTCGTCGGACGTATCGGTGCGGCTGGAAGTGACCTGGCAGGCGAGCTTCACGGTGGGAGGCGTGACCTACCCGATAACGGGAAACGCCACCGGCACAGCGACCAGCGATCCTTTCACGGTGCGGGAAGCGGAGGCGGTGCTCGACAGGTAATGCGCGGCGTATGCGCGTATTCGGCGTCACCGTGGTGCACGCGATAACCTTGGATCATCATGGCTACTACAACTGCTGCGGGTTCCGATATCCGCGTTCGCTTCTGTCCATCTCCCACTGGAACTCCTCATGTTGGAATGGTGCGCACCTGCCTGTTCAACTACGCATATGCCAGGCACGTAGGCGGCACCTTCGTGTTCCGCATCGAGGACACCGATGCCGCCCGCGACTCGGAAGAGTCTTTCAACGCCATCATTGACTCGCTGCAGTGGATGGGACTCGACTGGGATGAGGGTGTTGGTGTCGGCGGTCCGCACGGTCCCTACCGGCAGTCGGAGCGCACCGGAATCTATGCCGACGTCGCCGCCAAACTCCTGGCGGGCGGTTATGCATACGAATCCTTCTCCACACCGGAGGAGGTCGAGAAACGGCACCGAGACGCTGGGCGCGATCCGAAGCTCGGCTACGACGGATATGACCGCACTCTCACCCAAGAGCAAAAAGACGCGTATCGCGCCGAAGGTCGGCAACCGGTTCTGCGCATGCGTATGCCCGATGAAGACATCACGTTCACCGACCTCGTCCGGGGCGAGATCACCTTCAAGGCCGGTTCGGTCCCGGACTACGTAATTGTTCGCGCCGGGGGAGACCCGCTCTATACGCTGACCAACCCGGTCGACGACGCAATGATGGAAATCACGCATGTCCTGCGCGGTGAGGATCTGCTGTCATCCACACCGCGACAAATCGTCATGTACCTGGCGCTGGAAGAGCTTGGCATCGCCAAATTCACTCCACGCTTTGGCCATTTGCCCTACGTCATGGGAGAGGGGAACCGGAAACTTTCTAAGCGTGATCCAGAATCGAATCTTCTCCTGCATCGTGAACGCGGGATCATACCGGAAGGTCTGCTCAACTATCTCGGTCTTCTCGGGTGGTCCATCGCGCCTGACCACGACATCTTCTCAAAGGATGAAATGGTGGCCGCGTTCGACATTAGCGACGTCAATCCAAACCCCGCCCGTTTCGACGACAAGAAATGCGTGGCGATCAACGCGGAGCATATTCGACAGTTGGACCTTGCTGATTACACGGCACGCCTCGTTCCCTACCTCCAGCAGGCAGGGGTTGTTGCCACATCCGCCTATGACGAGTTGACGGATGAACAACGCGCCAGGCTCGACGCCGCTGCACCCCTCGCGCAGACCCGAATGCAGCTGCTCGGGGAAGTAGGCGAACTGCTCCGCTTCCTCTTCGTCAACGCCGTCGACCTGACATACAACGAAAAAGCTATCGGCAAGCTAAAGGACTCTGCGCCGGATGCTTTGCGAGCCGCGGCGGACGTACTACGTGGACTGGAGGACTTCACCCCGGAGGCGATCAAGCCCGCGCTGGATGCCGAACTTGTCGACAGGCTGGGAATCAAGCCTCGTCTCGCATACGGCCCACTGTTCGTGGCGATGACCGGAACGAATGTCTCGATCCCGGTCGTCGATTCAATCGCCATCTTGGGCAAGGCAGAAGCGCTGACCCGCATCGAACAGCTTCTTACGAGAATCGTTCGTTAGGCGAAGCATGGGAATCCGTGCAGGCCTACGACTCGGCGGATATCGCTTCCGACGCCGCCTGCAACATGAACCCGCGCAGGCGGCGAACATGCCGGCGGCGCTCAGTGCGCGGTTGCCGCGCGCAACACCACGCCCCGGTATCCTCGCGCGGACATGGTGCTATCACTTTGCCGACGCGCTGCAGGACGAGGAGGGGGATCTCACGGCGAATTCACTGGCCTTCGTCATGGGGCATCCCTTCCTTGAGCCGACTGACTACGTTGCGGCGGTGCGTGAAACAGCGTCCCGGTGCACTGCAGCGCTGCGAGCCGGCAAACCCATCGCCAGGGCCGCCGTCGCCGCGTTGACAGCTGCCACGGTGACCTACGGCTTCGGTGAGGCCGAACAAGTCGCTGCGGTCGATGAAGTTCTTGGTGAAGAGCTTCGTCACCGCCTCGATGACGTGATCACGGCGGTGCTGGCACGCCCGGAGCTGGCCTGGTGGAGTGAGCGCTACCAGCCATCCGAATATCCGTGGTACCGCACATCCGAGTCGGATCTCGACCCGCAGCGCCGCAGTGCCAGTTCGCCGTATCCCACAATTAGTGGCGCCCTGTGGTGGCCGTCGAGCCAATTGATACTTCCCGCGTTTGAGAGTTATCGGCGTATCCCCGCGGGTCTGGCGGACGTACCCTGCACGTATCTGGCCTTTGGAGATGACAGCGACGAGGCCGACCCGGCCTCGCTGCGCTACGGGGAAGCTCCCGGTGGCCAGGGTAGGGTCTACGATGTTGAAGGTCCGGAGCACTGGGTGGACCTAGTGGAACGATACCCCGCCCGCTTAATCGATAGCGATGTGCTGAGATACGGATGGCAAGGCGATGTGCCGGGCCAGGCCTATACCGTGGACTGGTACTCGGCGGCGCGGGACTATGACGGGGTACATCTTGCAATAGGTGCCGCGCTGCGCAGCCAATATGCACCATTGCCTCTGGACCAGGAGCGATTGGGCGGCCCGGCGTGGACGATGATGACGGGGTGGGTTCCGGGACAGGTGCTGTGGCTTGACGCGGAACGAGAAGCAGCTATCGCTGCCAAAGATTGACGCGCGGCTGGCAATGACCTAATGGTGTGGTAGCTGCTAGGAATGCTGGAGCGAAGTTCGGCACGCAGACAGCGAGAACAGGGCGAGTGAATCGAAGGCGTGACGTGCTCCACGAGCCAGCGCTTTGCTCCTCGCGCTCTGATCGGGTAGCCTATTCTTCTGGCGCCGCTGAAAGGCGGTAGAACCCTTGGGGTATGGTGTAATTGGCAACACAGCTGATTCTGGTTCAGCCATTCTAGGTTCGAGTCCTGGTACCCCAGCCAACGGTCCTGGCACTGCCTGGGCCACGCGGGACTTCCCGCAAAGTTGACGCGAGCTCCTATCGTCTAGCGGCCTAGGACACCGCCCTCTCACGGCGGTAACGCCGGTTCAAATCCGGCTAGGAGTACGAGCTGGCCTATCCGGTCAGCCCACACCTGCGCTCGTGACCGGCGGCAAACCCGGCGGGCACTAGGCTCAGGTGTTTAGGCTCCCATCGTCTAGCGGCCTAGGACACCGCCCTCTCACGGCGGTAACGCCGGTTCAAATCCGGCTGGGAGTACCACAGTATTCGACGGCGCACAGATGCAGCTCCCGAGGCCCGGCCCGATTCTCGTCGCGCACTCACACACCTATTTCGTCGATCCGGCCATAAGTGCGTTCACAAAGTAGCGCTGGAAGGCGAAGAAGACGAGCAGAGGAACGAGCATCGACAGGAAAGCGCCCGATGAGAGCAGGTCGATGTTGGCGGAGAAGTTGCGCAGTGATTTCTGTAGCTCGACCGTGATCGGTGCGTCGTTCGCGCCGGCGAATATCAGTGCCACCAACATGTCATTCCAGGACCAGAGGAACTGAAAGATCGTCAGCGAAGCGATCGAAGGAAGCGCCAGTGGCAAACAGATCCGTCCGAAGATGTAGAGCTCATTGGCGCCGTCGATCCGTGCCGCCTCAAGCATTTCGGCGGGAATCTGGCGGAAGAAGTTGCGTAAGAGGTAGACCGCGAAAGGCAGCCCGAAAGCGGTATGGAAGAGAATGACCGCCCAACGCGTACCGAAGATATGCATGTCGCGGAAGAGCCGTGCCAGCGGGATGAAGGAGACCTGCAGCGGCACGGCCATCAGGGCAACGGTTGCAACCAGCACCCAATCGCGGCCACGAAACCGGATCCACGCTAGCGCGTACCCTGCCATTGCACCAAGCGCGACAACGAGGAAGGTCGAGGGAACAACGATCAGAACCGTGTTGAGCAGCGCTCTGGCAAAGGAGGGTGACGAGAGGCGCCGCGCGTAGTTATCCAGTGTCAACTGCGACAGGTCACCAAATGCGGTCCACCACCCCGACTGTTCCGAGGCAGTATTCGTGCGCAAGGAAGAGACGAGGAGACCGAAGGTGGGCAGCATCCACATGACGGCCACAATGATGAGAACAACATTGACGGCCCCGCGGTTTATGAATCCGACGAGGCGCGAAGCAATGCTGCGCCCTTTGTGGTGCAGTGAGACGGGTTGCACGGTGGCGTGCGCTGAGGTGACGATGCGGGTGCCTTCCACAATTGTGCGCGATTGCTCGCTCGCATCCGAGTCCACCTGCGCGGCCGCGGCACCATTCCCGCGATCCGCGGCGCTACTGGGAGGCGTAGCCGCGTTATAGGCATGCTTTGCACTCATGACAGACCACCTCGGCGGAAGTTACGGATGTTGATAATCATGAAGGGGAGGACCATAAGCAGCAGGAAAACCGCCAGAGTGGAACCCATCCCGAAATTACGCGCGCCGTACTCGGTCCACATCTGAACCGCCACCACGTTAGAAGCCGGTTTCGACTCACCCGGAGAGATCACATAGACCAAGTCGAAGATCTTCAACACATTGATCATGAGGGTAACCAGTACAACGGAGAGCACCGGCATCAGTTGCGGAACGGTGATGTGCCGGAACACCTGCCATTCGTTGGCACCGTCCGTGCGTGCGGCTTCCATGAGTGAACGATCGACCGCCGAGAGTCCGGACGCGATCATCACCATCGAAAAGCCTGCCCAAATCCAGATGAAGGCGAGGATGATAACCGGTGTGATCAGTGATGGCCCAAGCCAATTCACACCGCTAGGCGCGGCGGAGAAGTTGGCTGCCGGCAGACTAACCGTGAACTCCTGGCCACCGGGAACATCCAAGATGAAGGTTCCGTCCTCCTCGGTTGTGGCAGTTGCGGCGACACTGCCATCGGCAGCAATTGCTTCCACCTGGATTCCTCGCAGGCCGCGTTTGCCACCATCGATCTGACCAATTTCGCCTCCTCCGCCCTTGACGAAGTCCAACCACACGGTCCCGATGATGGCATTGTCGTTCGCCTGGGCGGCTACCGCTTCCTCCGCATCCGCAACGCTGTCTTGATTGATACCTACGAGAGGGAACAAAGCGACATCGCCTGCGCGGTAGAGACCATCGGTTGTGACATCGCCACTGGAGGTACGGCTGATGCCTTGGTCGTCGCGTGGGCGGGCGTTCGGATAGGTGGTGGAGTCATCGAATACATTCTTGGCATGGACGAGGATCGCATTCACAAGGCCCTTATTCGGATCCGGGGAGAAAGCTGCCCGCCATACGACGCCCGATGCAAGCATGGAGATCGCCATCGGCATGAAGATCACCAGTTTGAACGCTGTTTTCCAGCGCACCTTATCCATCAGCACGGCGAAGATGAGGCCTAGCACCGTACATATGATCGGCGCGACAACAACCCATATGAGATTGTTGCGCACCGCCGTGAACGTGGAACTACGGCGAAACATCGTTGCGTAATTCTCCAGGCCGACGAAGGTACCGGCGTCGTCGAAAAGTGAACGCCACACCGAGTAGATGATCGGATAGACGACCATCACCACGAGTATGAGGAGCGCCGGCCCCAATAGGATGGCAAGGAGCAGGCGCGGGTCATCCACCTTGCGGGGTTTGCGCCCCCGCAACTGGCCGGCGCGCTCCTGCGTCGTAGTGTGTGCTTTCACGCTCATGGCGGTGCGCGACTCCCTTATCCGCCGTAGGCGCTGACGGCCGCTTCCTCAAGGCGTTGCGCGGTTCCGTCAACATCGGATGGGTTCTGGTAGAAGGTAATCATTTCAGCCCAGAAGCCCTGGCCTTCGGTCCCACCGAAGGCCGTGGGTGTGAGGTCGGAGAGATCGAAGCGGAAGACTTCCGCGTCTACCAGTTGCTGAGCGATGTCTCGTGAGGTGTCATCGGGGTAAAGAGCCATGTCAGCGTTTTGGTTCGGCGATGTGAACCCACCCTTGGCAATCCAAATATTCGCAGCAGTTGGGGACGCCAGGTACTTCATCAGTGCCTGTGTGCCCTCGCCGTCGTCGAAGGCGACGGCGACATTTCCGGCTCCCATAACGGACTGTGGGGAGTCGTCGATAGACGGGAACGGATAGAAGTTTGCGTCCTCACCGACGACGGCGTTCGTCTGGTCGGTGATGTTACCGGCGACGAAGTCGCCCTCGTAGACAGTCGCGCCCTCCGGGGTATCGCGGAAAACTGCGGTGACAGAATCCGGGAATGTGCGCTGTGATCCGCCGGCCAGAACAATGTCATCATTGCCCCAAAGCTCGCCGAGAATGGTCAACGCCTCCTTCACCGATTCATCGGTCCAAGGAATCTCATGGTTGGCCAGCTGGTCGTACATTTCGGGACCGGCAGTACGTAGATAGACGTTTTCAAACCAGTCCGTCAACGGCCATCCGACGTCGGCTCCGACAACGAGGCCGGGAACACCCGAGTCGGAAACCGTCTGCAGGGTCGTGGTGAAGTCGTCCCAGCTCTTGGGAATGTCGACTCCAGCATCCTCGTAGGCGGCGACGTTGTACCAGATGGTCGATTTGTTGGCGGCCTTGAACCAGACTCCATATGAGGTGCCGTCGACGGTACCGAGGTCGAGCCACGTATCCGAATAGTTGGCCTGTACTTCCTCAAGGACATCATCCGCGAGCGGGGAGATCGAACCGTCTTGGGCTAGCTGCGTCATGAGCCCGGGTTGTGGAATCAACGCCACATTTGGCGGCTTTCCACCCTCGATCTGAGTACCGAGTGTTGTGGCGACGTTGTTGCCCAGCGATGTGTAGACAGTCTCCGCTCCTGTTTGCCTCTCGAATTCGTCGAGAACGGCCTCGAAGTTCTCCTGTTCTGCGCCGGACCAGTCTGCGGCGACATTGAGGGTTTGGCCGGAGAGATCCGGCAGATCCAGATCCTCGACATTGACTGTGGGGCCGCTGGAGTCCGTTGTGGTGTTCTCGGTGTCACTCCCGGAACAAGCTGTTAGTACTAATGCGGCGCTGGCGAGTATCGCGAGCGCTGAGCTGCATCGTTGCATGTTTCCTCCTGAGGTGTTTTCGGCGAGCAACTCACTACTCACAATAGGTGTGATGTGGCGCACTTTCAAGTACTTGGATGTTTGTGCTGCTCAGCGAGGTGCGTGCACTGGTATCGCTGGGGCGGAGGTCTCGCCTCGGCAGCGGGTAGGGAGAAGCCGAGCGGGTAGGGAGAAGCCGAGCGGGTAGGAAGAAGCCGGGTAGGCGGGAGGTGTGCCGCAGCAGTTGCGGCAATGGTGTGTGGTTGAGGTGGCAGCACCGGCGTACCGCAGTGCTGGAATCAGGGGTGGGAGGGGATACCGGTGCCGAGAGTAACCGCTGCGCAATCTGGGGAATGCCCGACGTCGGGCACCTCCACAACCGGTATGCCGGGCGCATAATGGCGGATAATCTCCAGTGCCGTGGCCCGTTGTCCGGCTTCGTCGATACGGGTGAGCTGTCCGACGGCGACGGCCCGCACCTTGTGGAAGGTTCCCGCCTGGCTATGCTGGGCGAGATAGCCGACGATACTTCGCAAGGAAGGGCCGAGAGACTCGATGAGGAACACGCTGCCGGTGACATCGGGCCAGTAAGGTGTACCCGCTAGTTTCAGAAAGCAGCGTAGATTCCCTCCCGTCCATGGAAGTCGTAAAACTTCCGCAGCGGTGATGCCCGGTTCGGTTATCACTCGGTCCGGACGGCATATCACCGCGTTGAGTACATGGTTCAAGGGGTCAAAGCCACGGCGCAGTCCGGCCAGGAGATTCCACAAGACGGTATGTTGGCCGGTTCGAGCCGAGATGGCGCCGAGCACACAACTAAGATCGGAGTAACCGATCAGTGGCTTCGGATGGCTGGAGATGAGGGGCCAATCGAGGTAGGGCAGGACCTCGTTGGCCAGATTTCCGCCGGAGATATCGACGATGCCGACAGCCTGCTCGTCGGCATAGGCGGCGTTGAGCAGGTCGGCGCGCAACTGCGGATCCCAGCGTTCGGCGGGCTGCGTGGCGGCGGCATTCACGACGGCGCGTGCGTCGAGATGATAACCCGCTGCGGCGAGCGCCGAACTGAGAGTCGGCAAATGTTCGTCGGCCCAGGGGAACAACGGATCGGAACATGACGTCATAGCAAGACGACGCATGCTCTTATGCTACCGGCTCGGGCTGCGTGGCGTTCAGCGCAAGGAATGGCGAATGGTCAATGTTGGCGACGTCGAATCCGGCAACCGCTCGATCACAGCAAGGAGTAGGCCCACATGCCTACGGCTACCAGTGCGGCACCACAGAGCCTCTCCACAGTGAGTGGGGAGACTTTCGTGCTGAACCAACCGAAGTGGTCTATGGCAACCGAGGCGGTGATCTGGCCGCACAGCGCGACAAGGATCGCCGGTCCGGTGCCGATAACCGGAGCTGCACTAGCCAGGCCCACTACGAATGCGGCGCCGAGCGGGCCTCCCAACCACATCCACCATGGCGTAAGCGGTATCCGGCGTGGCCGCCAGCGCAGTGCAATCAGCAGCAGGAGAAGGAAAACCGTGGAGGTGGAGTAGGAGACCAGGCCCGATGAGATCGACGATCCCATGGCCACGGTGAGGCGGCCATTAACCGCTGTTTGCACGGCGGACAGCACGCCGACGCCTGCTCCGAGTAGAAAATAAACAGGTGTGATTGTGCTGCGTGCTTTGGAGGTGAGTGTCGTTTCGCCGGTGCGAGTGGACGCCTTATCGCCGACGCGACGTCGGTGCCACCCTTGCGTCGGCCCGATAATCGCGAGGTAAATGCCGAGCAGCACCGCGAGGACGCCGAGGAGGCGTGGCAGCGACATTGCGCGTACCAGGGATTCGAACCAACCTTGAGAATCTATGAGGACGCCAGCTGCGATCTTCCCAATTAGCGGCAGGATGACCGAACCGGCGGCGCCAATGTGGGGGAAAAGCAGTATCAGCGCGACAAGTGCGGTGGCACCGAGCAGGCCGCCGGAGAAAGCCCATAGCGGCGTATGCGGTGCGACCGTGAGGGGAAGACCACGAACTAGGGCGACGAGCGCGAGCGTCAGCGAGCCCACGATGAAGGCGACAAGGGCAGCGCCGACTGCGGCCTGCAGGCTCGCCCGTCGGGCGGAGGGGGACCTCCGGACAAAAGCCGGCTTGCCCCCGTCGCCACGAGGGACCGCGCGGTCGGAGGGGGCGGATGGGCCCGAGGGGAAAGCCCCGCCGGAGGGCATGGACTCACCGGGAGCGCTTGCTCCGTCCGCGGTGATTGCTCCGTCTTCAGCCGAAGATCCAGTGACAGGCATGAGTTCGCGGCCATCGCCGTTTGGCACAGCCCTCGCGTCATCGGACTGAGAGAATCCGGCGCGGAGCCGAGAATTCATTGCCGTCTGAATGGGCAGCGCGCAACCTGCGGCAATCGTGAAGATAAGAATTGCGATCATGACCCTGTGGCCTCCTCCTGGTGGCGAATTAACAGCGGGCTAGTTAGCGGTGCGACGGCTGACTTTTCCGATGGCGGCTCGCAAGAGACGAGTCACGAGAGCTCTTCCAGTAAGGGGCGAGCGAGGATATCCCAGCGCCAAGCCTGATCCAACCACTCCTTACCGGCGCGGCCCATCGCCTTGGCGCGATCCGGGTCTTCAAGTAGATAACACAGAGCGGCGATGCTGGCCTCGACACTATGGCCGGAAGCAACCAGGCCTGTTTTTCCGGGAAGAACAGCCTCGGGAGCACCGCCGGAATCTCCGCTGATCGCGGGAAGTCCGGCGGCGTAGGCCTCTAGATACACAATTCCGAGTCCTTCGATGTCCAAGCCCCCGCCACGTGTGCGGCACGGCATGGCGAAGATATCTCCCAAACTGTAGTGGGCAGCAAGTTCCTCGTAAGGCACCTCCCCGGTGAAGGTAATGGCATCCGCGGCAGGAGAGGTGGCAGCGAGCTCCCGCAGACGAGCCTCGTAGGGACCTTTTCCGACGATGACCAGCTGTGCTCTCGGGAAGCGGGCGCATACCTGCGGCCAAGCCGCGATGAGTGTGTCCTGCCCTTTGCGCTCGACCAGGCGGGAGATGCACACCACGACGGGCGCGTCATCGGCAATCCCATAGCGCTCACGCAGAGCAGTGCGCCAGGTGGCGGAGAATGCAAAAGCCTCGGGGTCGATTCCACCGGGTAGGCGCACGCGGTGGACATCGCCCAGGCAGCCGCGTAAACGGCGCAGGGTTGCCTCGGTGAGATAGGTGACGGTATCGGCATGAGTGAGGATGCGGCGCAGAAATTGGCGTGCTCCGGGCAGCATGGACCAACCGATTTCATGTCCGTGCGTGGTCGCGATAATATGCGTGGCTCCGGCGTCTCGGGCGGCCTCGCCCATGATTCCCAGCGGCGTTGACGCTCCGAACCAGACGTTGTCCACCGAATGCTCGCGGATAATGCGCTGCATTTCGCGCCGCACCCGCGGTGTGGGGAGCATCATGGTGCCGGGGTAACGGTAGGTGCGCCACGGCTGGGCGCCGTCGTATTCTTCGGCGCCTCCGCCGGGCGGGCTGGAACAATAGACGACGAACTGCTCGGGATCGAGTAGCCGAGCAAAGCCTTCAAGGTACGTCTGGATCCCGCCTTTGCGGGGCGGAAAGTCATTGGTGACCAGAAGGGTTTTTCTCATCCTTATATCGTATGCCAGGGCGACGTCGAGCCACGGCATATCCCACCGGATGTGGTCAGTGGCGATCAATCACGGCGGCGAGCGATCACAAAGCGACACCCCGTCGCGCTGTAGCTCAGCGGGGCGGATCGGGTGACGAGCGTCTCGTCAGTCGTGGTCCTCGTCGGGCATTTCAAGGCCTTCCGTGGTCTGCAGGACATCGCTGAGACGATTCGCGGCAGTGACCACGGCAGCCGCATGTTGGCGCCCCGGCTGGCGACCCATTCGCTCAATTGGGCCGGATATCGAGACGGCGGCGATGACTCGGCCGGATGGTCCGCGCACGGGTGCGGAGATGGAGGCAACTCCGGGTTCGCGTTCGCCAACGGACTGCGCCCAGCCACGACGTCGTACGGCTGACAGATTGGTGGCGGTGTAGCTTGCTCCGTGCAGGCCCCGGTGTAAACGGTCCGGCTCCTCCCAGGCCAGCAGCACCTGCGCGGCCGAACCTGCCTTCATGGACAACGTTGCACCTACCGGGATGGAATCACGTAAGCCCATGGCGCGTTCGGCTGCGGCTACACACACCCGTTGTTCGCCTTGATGCCGGAATAACTGCGCCGATTCGCCGGTGTGATCGCGCAATGCCGTGAGTATCGGGCCGGCAGCAGCCAGAAGGCGGTCCTCACCAGCTGCTGATGCCAGCTCGGCCAGGCGGGGACCGAGGACGAATCGTCCCTGCATGTCGCGAGCCACCATGCGGTGATACTCCAGTGCTACCGCGAGGCGATGCGCTGTCGGTCGTGCCAGATGGGTTGCGGTGACGAGCTGCGCCAAGGTCTGCGGACCCGACTCAAGTGCACTGAGTACGGAGGCAGCTTTGTCAAGTACACCGACGCCGCTTCCTTCGGCCGCGCCTGCCTTGAGGTCACCATCGACCGCAGAATTGGATGACGGTTTCGAACTGTCCATGCTCTGATATTCTCATCTCAAAGCGTGAGATGCAAACGCGTGGCAGTATCGCATTGCGCGAGTGTAGTTTCACGGCCAGCAAGGAGTAGTAATGAGCGGAACCCTCGCAGAAAAGGTTTGGAACGATCATATCGTTAAGCACGGGGAGAACGGTTCCCCGGACTTGCTATATGTCGACCTGCAGCTTGTCCATGAGGTGACAAGCCCGCAAGCCTTCGAAGGGCTACGACTAGCCGGTCGACGCGTTCGTCACCCGGAACAGACGATTGCAACCGAGGACCATAATACTCCAACGGTGAATATCGACCTGCCAATTGCCGACGAGACCTCGCGCGCACAAATCAACCAACTGCGTGAGAACTGCGAGGAATTCGGTGTACCGCTGTACTCGCTAGGTAACGCGGATCAGGGGATTGTGCACGTTGTCGGCCCGCAACTGGGACTCACACAGCCGGGTATGACCATCGTGTGTGGCGACTCGCACACGTCGACGCACGGAGCCTTCGGAGCGCTCGCTTTCGGTATCGGCACTTCGCAGGTCGAGCACGTACTGGCCACGCAGACGCTTCCCATGGCGCCATTTAAGACGATGGCCGTGAACGTGAGCGGCCAGCTTAAGCCGGGAACAACCGCCAAGGACATTATTCTCGCCATCATCGCGAAAATCGGCACCAATGGTGCGCAGGGTCATGTCATTGAGTATCGCGGCGAGGCGATCCGTTCGCTCTCGATGGAAGCGCGGATGACGATTTGCAATATGTCGATTGAGGCGGGAGCCCGGGCCGGCATGATCGCCCCGGACGAGACAACCTTCGACTACATCAAGGGACGTCCCAACGCGCCGGAGAACTGGGACGAGGCAGTCGCGTACTGGCGGACCCTCATTTCCGACGACGACGCTGTGTTCGACGCGGTTGTTGATCTGGATGCATCCGAGTTGGAGCCCTTCGTTACCTGGGGGACCAATCCCGGGCAGGGCATTCCCATCTCCGGCGTCGTACCTGAGCCATCGGATATCGCCGATGAGACCCAGCGGCGGGCGGCGGAGTCGGCCATTGAGTATATGGGCTTGGTTCCGGGCACACCCATGCGCGAGATTGCGGTTGATACGGTGTTCATCGGTTCGTGTACTAACGGTCGAATCGAAGATTTGCGTGCGGTCGCCTCCGTGATCAAGGGACGGAAGAAGGCGGAGGGGCTGCGGGTACTTGTAGTTCCCGGCTCCGCCCGCGTGCGTCTGCAGGCAGAGGCGGAGGGCCTGGATCGGATATTCCTCGATTTCGGCGCGGAATGGCGAAATGCGGGCTGTTCCATGTGCCTGGCCATGAATCCCGATAAGCTCTCGCCGGGTGAACGTTCCGCGTCGACGTCGAACCGTAATTTCCAGGGACGGCAGGGGCCTGGTGGCCGGACGCATTTGGTCTCACCGCTGGTGGCTGCGGCCACCGCAGTGAAAGGTACCTTCGCTACCCCGGCGGATTTGAACTGAGCGACGAATCGAGAGGACGAGACCATGGAGAAGTTCACCACTCATACCGGTATCGGAGTTCCGCTGCGCCGCTCGGCGGTCGATACGGATCAAATCATTCCTGCCGTTTACCTCAAACGTATTACCCGGACCGGGTTCGACGACGCACTATTCGCGGCTTGGCGGCGCGATCCTGCATTCGTGCTCAACCGTGAGGAGTACCGGCGTGGTTCTGTGCTGGTGGCGGGCCCGGATTTCGGCACTGGATCGTCGCGCGAGCACGCGGTGTGGGCGCTGAAGGATTATGGTTTCCGCGCCGTGCTCGCCCCGAAATTCGCGGATATTTTCCGCGGCAATGCGGGCAAGCAGGGCCTAGTGGCCGGGGTGTGTACCCAGGAAGACATTGAGCAACTGTGGAAGCTTCTCGAAAACGAGCCGGGGCTGGAAGTAACTGTGGACCTGGTCGAACGCCAGGTCCGCTGTGGTGCCTTCATCTGCGATTTTCAGCTTGACGATTACACCCGCTGGTGCTTGATGGAAGGGCTGGACGATATCGCGCTGACTCTGCGCGATGAGGCTGCTATCACGGCGTACGAGGCGGCCCGCCCGAGTTTCAAACCCGCGACTCTACCCCAAAAGCACCTTCCCGCAGTTGAAGTGGTCTCCGCGCGGCCGGTGAGTGGAGATGCACCGTTGGCCTAGAGAGCTATTCTGGTATAGCCTACAGTTCTCTAGAAGGCGGCCAGCTGGGCGAACACGGTTGGCCGGGTGCCGAAGGGAAGAATATGACGAAACTCCGGGTACAAGGCGGAACACCGCTCTCTGGCGAAATCACCGTACGCGGGGCAAAGAACTTCGTGTCAAAGGCAATGGTTGCCACCTTGCTTGCCCCCGAGACTTCGACGCTACGCAACGTACCCCTGATCCGGGACGTTGAGGTCGTTACGGAGCTACTCCGATTACACGGCGTGCAGGTCGACTATGACCAGGAAGCCGGGACTCTATCCATCACCCCCGGGGTTACCCACCTGCCCGAGAATCCGGAGGAAATGGACCGTTTGGCCGGGTCCTCGCGCATCCCCATTCTGTTTGCGGGACCGCTGCTGCATAACCTCGGTGAGGCCTTTATCCCGGATCTAGGCGGATGCCATATCGGTGACCGCCCCGTGAATTTCCATCTCAACGTGCTGGAGGACTTCGGCGCCAAGCGCATCCAAGAGCCGGCCGGTATGCATTTGGTTGCGCCGAAGGGGCTCAAGGCGCGTCCGGTCCGCCTGCCGTACCCATCGGTTGGTGCAACTGAGCAGACCCTGCTGACGGCAGTAATGGCCGAAGGTATCACAGAGCTGACCAATGCTGCGATTGAACCGGAAATCATGGATCTGATCGCGGTGTTGCAGAAGATGGGTGCGATTATTTCGGTGGACACTGATCGGACAATTCGCGTCGAAGGCGTTGATCGCCTCGTCGGCTTCTCCCATACGGCTCTGCCCGACCGTATCGAGGCCGGTTCCTGGGCCTGCGCTGCACTGGCAACCGGCGGAGACGTCTTTGTACGCGGTGCCGAGCAACAGGCAATGACGAGTTTCCTCAATGTCTTCCGCAAGGTTGGCGGAGCATTCGATGTGCGCGACGACGGCATCCGTTTCTGGCATCCGGGCGGTGAGCTCCATTCGATGGCACTGCAGACCGACGTTCACCCCGGCTTCATGACCGACTGGCAACAGCCGCTCGTCGTCGCTCTCACGCAGGCCTCCGGAATCTCGATCGTGCACGAAACCGTGTATGAGAACCGCTTCGGCTTCACCGAAGCCCTGGTGGAAATGGGTGCCCACATCCAGACCTATCGAGAGTGCCTGGGCGGACTGCCGTGCCGATTCGGTCAGCGTAACTTCTATCACTCGGCGGTTATTCAGGGGCCGACCAAACTTCACGCCGCAGATATCGAAGTGCCCGATTTGCGCGGCGGGTTTTCCCATCTGATCGCCGCTCTGGCAGCCGATGGCTGCTCACTCGTTTCCGGTATCGACATCATTGACCGTGGCTACGAGCACTTCATGCAGAAGCTCGGAGCGTTGGGCGCAGATGTTGAAAAGATTGCGGAGTGAGGCACGCGCGGTCGATGAGCCGAGCTGTTCGGCTCTTGCCGCAGTGAATGTGGCGGCGCTGCGGGGAGGAGGAGTGGCCGAGGACGTTGGACTCTTCTCCAGATTGCGGACGCGGTGCGCCCACACACGCCTTGCCTGGCGGTCCCGGCGCGGGCAGCGGCCGGGGCCACTGGTGATGCGCCTTGTCGCGCCACCGTTGGTGGCGCTCACGCATGCCATACAGGATATGCGAGTCGACGGTGCGGCGACGCTCCCTACCGGCCCCCTGTTGGTTGTCGCCAATCACACCTGCCACCTTGATGCGCTCACGGTGGGCGTCGCGCTTTATGAGGCGGGGATCGCCCCGCATTTCGCAGCGCGGGCGGATCTGTTCCGGGTGCCGGTGGTGGGGTGGATTCTGCGGCGAATGGGCCAGATTCCGGTTCACCGTTCCGATGATGGCGAAGGCGACGCAGCTGCCGCTATGACCGAGATGGCCGAGAGGTTGCAACGGGGCGAATGCGTCGTCGTCTTCCCGGAAGGAACCTTCACTCGCGATCCCGAGAAGTGGCCAATGCGGGCAAAAACCGGTGCGGCACGGTTGGCCCTGAGATTCCCGGGTGTGCCGGTGGTAGGTCTCGCCCATTGGGGCAATGAGGGCCTTATCGATCCATGGACAGGGAAAGTGGCCTGGCAAAGGCTTGGGCGGCAATCCTCACGGTTGGATGTGCGTTTCACCGCGCCGTTGAACCTAAAACAGTTCTGGGGGAGTGACGCGACCTATGAGCTGCTCACCGACATGACAGAGTCGATGATGACGACGATCACCGACGAGCTGGCGCTACTGCGGTCCGAGGACCCGGCTTCTGCTGGGCTGACGCCGCGGAAGCGCCGCTGGGACCGGACCATCGACGGTGACCCGTACCGTGTGCAGAACGCCCGTAACAAGGCACGACGTCGTCGAGCCGAACGAAGGAGGGCGCGGCTGCTGCTGACAACCGGACTGTTAGGTACGAGCGCCTTTCTACGTCGTATCCGTGATGGCCGACGCGGGAATTGACCGGCGTCGGCATATGCCGTGTTCGAGCGGCAGGGGAACATGCACGGCCGTGCGTACGCGTGAACGTTCTCTTGTGCTCTCAGTCGCGTGCGATGTCGATGACGATTCTGTCCGGATCGCTGAGACGCGTGATGCGATAGGAGCGTTCGCGGTCTGTACCGATGTAAATGAGGTGAGATCCTTCGAAGGGATAGGCCACATCGGCGTCTTGGATAACGGTTGTATCGGCCACTGCGGCGGGATTAAGTGACGGTGGGTCTGCTTGCTCGGGGTAAGTGACTCCGCTGACTGACACTTGCAGGTAGGTGGCGCCGCCCATGTCGATACGGTCTCCCTTGCCGTCGCTAATCGGTTCGTCTACCCACTGCGCGTACCATTGCAGATCACCGTCGCCAGCGGAGTATTCGACGACGAGTCGGTCGTAGCCGTCGTGCCCACCCAGACGCGAGGACACCGGCACGTAGGTACCGGAGACATTGAGGTAGTCTTCGCTCTGCGACATGCCGGTGACAAAGCCATCATCCGCCTCATCCGGGTCCGACGGCGTCGCCACGGGTGTCGTACCCGCCGTCGACGGTTGCGCCGAGCTGGTGGAACTCTTCGGCGGGGTTGTCTGTGGGGAAGTTGAAGGAGAAGACGATTCCGAACCGGTACAGGCACTCAGGCCTGCCACGACGGCGAAGCACAGTGCAAGGTGACGGACGCGCTTCATAAGTCCTCCTGGTCATGTCGACGGTGCCGACATGACGACACCCGCGGATCACTAGGATTAACTCTAGGCCGTGATCGCCTAGAAGCGTGCGCACACCGCGCTCGACTGGGCAAACGAGATCGAACTGTGACACTGTGGGCAAGAAGATTGCCGGTGCCTCCGGCGCTGACACTCGGCGTGAGAGCACATGACAGGCTAGGCTAGGCATTGGTAGCGCCGGGTTCGATATGAAAGGGCAGCGTCGTGGCATCGAAGAAACGGGTCGCGCTAATTTACGGCGGTGTGTCAGGCGAGCACTCGGTGTCCTGCCTGACTGCGGCTTCCGTGATGCGCGCAATGGACCCGCAGAAGTACGAAATTCTTCCGATCGGTATCCGCAAGGATGGCACCTGGGTTCCCGGTGTACAAGATCCGGCCGTGTTGGAAGCTGCTGGACCGCGCGGCGAGGTTGCCGCTTCAAGCGGCGAAGTATTGCTGGGCAAGCAGAAAGATAACGGTGTCGCCTACTCGGTCAGCACTGTGCCAAGCGATGACGCGCACAACGCGTCCTCTGCCACGACGACGGCGCAGACTAGGGAGGTCAATGGCGCTCTGGCGACGCTGGGCGGACAGCAGTGCGGCCCCGTGCTCAGCGAGTTAGGGCGTATCGATGTCGCCTTCCCACTGCTCCACGGCCCCTTCGGTGAGGATGGCACAATCCAGGGCATGTTGGAAATGACCGGTATCCCGTATGTAGGATCGGGTGTTTTTGCCTCGGCAGCCGGAATGGATAAACACTATATGAAGGTGGTACTGGAAGCGGCGGGCTTGCCGGTGGCGCCTTACGTTCTGGTGACCGCGCGGCGGTGGCGCACGGAGCGTGATGCCATACTCCAGGAAGTCGAACAGCGGTTACGGTATCCCATATTCGTCAAGCCTGCCCGTGCCGGTTCTTCTCTCGGTATCTCACGTGTCGAGGATGCCAGTGGGTTGGCCGCGGCGGTGCAACTGGCACAGGAAACGGATCCCAAGGTCATCATCGAACAGGGTGTGGCTGGCCGCGAGATCGAGTGTGCGGTTCTGGGCGGGCATGGCGATGAGTCGGCTCGAGCCTCCGTACTCGGTGAAATCGTGCTGGACAGCCAGTGGTACGACTACCAGACGAAGTACATTCAGACCGAGGGCTTCCACATGGAGATTCCTGCGGCGGTGGATGACGATACGGCTGCCAGAATGCGGGCGATGGCGATCAAG
Organism: Actinobaculum sp. 352; assembly: GCF_003957265.1. Lineage (NCBI taxonomy): Bacteria > Bacillati > Actinomycetota > Actinomycetes > Actinomycetales > Actinomycetaceae > Actinobaculum > Actinobaculum sp. 352. The sequence goes on from NZ_RQSN01000001.1 coordinate 269,471, forward strand.
GTCTTTGAAGCCTTCGAATGCGAAGGCATGACGCGGGTGGACTTCTTCCTCACCGATGAAGGCGAGATCGTCGTCAATGAGCACAACACGATTCCCGGATTCACGGCAGTATCCATGTATCCGATTCTGTGGCAGAAAACCGGACTCGACTATTCCGCACTGATCGACGAACTCATCACACTCGCATTGGAGCGTCCGCTTGGTCTGCGCTGACGGGGCGGACGTGGTGCCGTGGTGAAGAGCGTGGCTCTCAGTAGTGGGCGTGTTCGGGACCTCTGCGAAGATGATCTGCTGGCGATTCTGCGCAAGTATCTGCCATCGGCGAGCGGGGTAGTGGTCCCGTCCGGTGATGACAGTGCCGTCTTGCCGGTTCCTGATGGCCGGGTTGCGGTTTCCACGGACATGCTGGTTGAAGATGTGCATTTTCGGCGCGGCTGGTCCAGTGGCGAGGATGTCGGTTGGCGAGCGGCGATGCAGAATCTTGCCGACGCGGTGGCGATGGGTGCTGTGCCGATCTCCCTAGTCGTTTCTCTCGAACTGCCCGGAGACTTACCGGTGGTATGGGTCGAAGGCTTGGCCCGGGGCATGGCTGCCGCCTGTGCGCTGTGTGGCACCGGTGTCGACGGCGGGGATCTGGTGGGCGGTAACAAGGTTGCGATATCGGTGACCGTGCTAGGCACACTGGAAGGGCGTGACCCGGTTCTTCGCTCCGCGGCTCGTTCCGGCGAACCGTTGATCCACGCGGGGGTGCTTGGCCGGGCGGCCGCTGGGATGGCCTTGTTGGGACATGGCTACGCGCGTCGGCGGGCGGCGTTTCTGGATGAAGAAAGCCTTGCCATCGACGACTTTCTACGCCCGAAGCCGCCCCTGCGGCAGGCATTGGCTGCGTGCCGCGATGGGGCCATCGGTGCCTTCATGGACGTATCGGATGGATTACTGCGTGACGCGCGGCGTATGGCGCAGGCGTCCGGTGTGTGGCTTGATATCGAATCAACGCGGTTGGCGGACTCCATACATCCGCTGATTGGAATCGGACGGCGAATGGGAATGGCCGATCCGTGGCAGTGGGCGTTGGAGACTGCCCTCAGCGGGGGAGAGGATCACGGGTTCCTCGGGACTTTGCGGGTGCACGCCGAGCGGGCATGGGGGCTGAACACGCCGACCTTGCCAGATGGTTTTACCCGCATTGGCACGGTGCGAGAGGCGCACGACGGCGGCCTGGTGACCGTTGACGGGCGAGAGATTGCTCTTACCGGGGGCTGGGACCACTTTGGTGGTGCGTGAGGGGAAAGCCGCCCGCCAACTGAGAAGCTGGGTGTACCTTGTGTCTGTATGCCCGGGGAGTTCTAGAGGGGCTCATTCTGGAGGGGTCCGGCGGTGTAGGGCGGCAGGGAGAGGCTATTGAAGGAGGCTGTGACCTTTTCTTCTTGTGCTTGGAAGTCTTCGTATCCGGCTTTGGTTGCCTCGGCGTGTTTGTTGAGGCGTTGTACGAATGTGGTGCGGGAGGTTTCGATCGCCTTGGCGGCGGTTTCGGCACTGGCGCCGAGGTGGCCGTTGATGATGCCGTCATTGGATGCCCGGATGGCATCGCCATTGCCGGTCCCATCGATGATGTTGCCGAGGTCTTCCGTATTTCGTACCAGCGAGGCCAGAACGTTCAGGTTGATGTAAGCCTTCTTGTTCATGGTGTTGTCTCCTCAGTTACAGGTGTTGGTGTTGTGGTGGGCCATTCTTCGGGTTCGATGGTGGCCCAGGTGCCGCGGCCGGAGCCACGTAGGTATTCCGGGATGGGCTCGGTGCCATCGGGCCAGTCATCAAATCCAACACCTTGCGCGCAGCCAGTGTCGACTATAACGGCAGTTGCCCCCTCATACTTGAGAAGGACAGTCGCACCATTGTCAGGGTTGACGAGGATGGCGGCGTTGCCTTTGCTATGGACGTAGGGTTCTGGGGCTTGGAAGCCGTAGGGTGTCGCTAGCTCGTAGACGTCCTGTAAGGCTTGTTCCCAGTTCTCCTCGGTCAACGGAACAGTCGATGTTGCCAGCGTATATCTCTCGGAGATATAGCCTTCTGGACAGTCGATGCGAGCCGATAGGCTGGCTTGGTCGGCGGTGGTGCGGGGTGTCCATTCTCCGACGTCGTATTTGTCGGAGAGCATGTTGTAGATGTTGATGAGGAGGGTGAGGGTTTCGGCGCGGGCCTGGGAGATGGGCATATCGCTGACAGACTGCTGCTGGACGGGTTCCCCGAAATACTTGCTGCGCGTATCCGCACACCCGGCCGTAACAAGCAAGCACAGGCATGCGAGGACGGCGAGGAGGCGGGCCGGGCGTGACAGCAGGCTGTGGGGCCGTGGTGTGGGGCGTGCTATGCGTGGACTGTTGCTCATGGTGTTGTCCCAGTGGTGGGCTCGGGTGTGGTGGTGGGCCATTCTTCGGGTTCGATGGTGGCCCAGCGTCCTCGGCCGGAGCCGCGGAGGTATTCGGGGATGGGCTCGGTGCCGTCGGGCCAGTTGTCAAACCCAACACCACGGGCACAACCGGTATCAATATCAATAGATGTCAGGCCGATATATCCGATGTTGAGTGTTGCGCCGTTGTTCGGATTGAAAAGGACTGCGGCGTTGCCTTCACTGTGGACGTAGGGTTGTGGGGCGGTAAAGCCGTAGGGTTTGGCTAGCTCGTAGACGTCCTGTAGGGCTTGGTCCCAGTTTTCCTCGGTTAATGGACGAGCCGACGACGCCAGCCGATAGGTCTCCGATGCGTAGCCTTCCGGGCACTGTAATCCTGTGGTCAAGCCGACCTGGTCGGCATTCGTCTTCGGTACCCATTCTCCGACGTCGTATTTGTCGGAGAGCATGTTGTAGATGCTGATGAGCAAAGTGAGGGTTTCGGAGCGGGCTTGGGAGATGGGCATATCGCTGACAGACTGCTGCTGGACGGGTTCCCCGAAATACTTGCTGCGCGTATCCGCACACCCGGCCACCACAACCAGACACAGGCTTGCGAGGACGGCGAGGCGGCGGGCCGAGCCTGCCCGCTGGGAGTGATGGTGCAGTGTTGTCATATCAGTCCTCGTCGGGGATTGCCATGCCCTCACCAATAATAATGCTGGCAATATTATGCACGGAGGTGGTGGAACGGATGGTCGGGTTCTTCGGCCTTGACAGGTACTCCGAGTGCCCCTCGGATCCCTCATAGCGGGTGCCATCAGCATCGGTAGTGGCGTCGGTGCTGAAGTTCTCGAAGACCGGCACACGATCCGGGTCCAGGCTGTACCAGCCCAGGTCGGCGACCGCATCACCATCGGCTTCCCCGACGAAGGTATGCCCACCGATCATATTCAGCTCGGCATTCGAGATGGTTCCCACCCCGGGAGACCCAATGAAAATGGTGTTATCCGGAGCGGTGGTCTCCTGCGCGGCAAGACCCGCTGTCAGGGAACCAAACGAGTGCCCCATATTCGTCAAATTGAAATCACCCGCAGCATGCGTAGCTTCCAGGCCATCCAGGAAGACACTCAACCGCGGCGCACCATCATCGGCCATATTCGTGGTAAGAGGCGAGCGGACGGCCCCACGGGTAGGAAGAGGCAGCAACTCATTCATATCTGGCGGCTCATAATCCAACCACACCACACCAGCCGCCTTCTCACCACTTCGCCCAGGGTTTCGGTCGAGTAGTCTTTGCGCTTCTCCGATTACCGTATCCATGTTCTGGACGTCGTATCCCCAGGAGGTCGGAGTACCTGCCAGGTTCTCGAGAACATTGGAGGTCATACCCGGGGTGAAGGTGACAACATTCTCCGCGTTGTCAATATCGCCCACACCGATCGCACCACGCATATGCTCCGAGCTGCCGTTGAAATCGTAGACCAGCAGACTGTACTGCCCCGGCGGGGAATCCCACAAAGCCTCCGGGCTCTCCATCGGGAAATGCGCCCGCAGTGCTTCGACAGTGAAGACTTTATTGGCCGCCGCGTAGCCGTCTGGAGCATACTTCTTCAGTGTCTCCCACAGTTCGATGGCTCGCTCACGATCAAGCGGGTTGTCCTCCACATAATCACGAAGATCAAGTTCATCAACCACCGCGCGCAACGCTTCATAGTCAGGATCATTCCACAGGCGAATCGTATTCGCCTTCGACCGGCAGTCCAGTGGTATCCCGTCCAGGTTGCCAATCCACTCCGGATGATTGATTCCAATGTCCTTCTGTTCAGCCGGTGTGAGCGCCGTCCACCAGTCATTGACCTCATGCGCAGTCCAAGCCGGGTCGGGCTCACTGACTCCGGCCTGAATAATCGACGCCGGAGCACCCGTAGCAAGCTTCTCTGTCCCGGCTAGTTCCTCGTAGACTCCCTTGAGGACTTGTAACAGTTGCTCGGCACGTTGCATCAACCGGTGGACTTGACTGCCAATTTCTTCTTGCGCGGTAGGGGTAATCTTCTCCATGGTCACCGGCCCCGGATCCCACCAGCGCACGGGAATACCCGACACTGTGCCATCCTCGTTGATTGTCACATCATGAGAAGCCGCCTCATCCTTAAGGGCATACGCATCCGAACAAATACGGTCCACCTCCTCGGCAGCATCCCGGAAACGACTCGCAACCTTCTCATACAGGGTGACAATATCGGCAGCATCATCGGCAAGCGCGTTACGCGAGTGTATCTCCGCCGTCGCGAACGCACCCTCCAACTCGCCATCAGAGTTGATTGACTCCAACTGCTCACGCACGTAGTCATACTTGAGCGCCTTCGCATGCAACTCAGACGCAGCCTCCCTCAGCAACCTGCCCTTCCACAACAACAAATCAGAAAACGCTGCCATGTCGAGACCTCCAGCCGATAGAGGGAACCGGAAATGGGGACAACTGACACCCTACCGTAGGGGACTAGGGTACGCAACCTCTTTGCCGAGTAGATGGGTGGGGTTTGGTGGTCGGGTGTGGGTTGGTTCGCAAGAGACGAATCACTGGTTCAATCCGGCCTTTAGACCTTCAACGCTGAGAAGGGCCCACTGGTAAACAGAAAGGGCCGCCCGGAGGCGACCCCTAGCGTTAAGCAGTGCGGCTCAGATGGCGCGCTCGACCTTGCCGGCCTTAATGCACGAGGTGCAAACGTTAAGGCGCTTGGTTGTACCGTTCACAACGGCGCGCACGCGCTGAATATTCGGATTCCACCGGCGGTTGGTCCGCACGTGGGAATGCGAGACGCTCTTACCGAAGCCCGGGTGCTTGCCGCAAACATCACAAACAGAAGCCACGGTTCTTCTCCTTCGATCGCTGACGGGACGCCAGCGGCGTCTCCTAACCACCAGTCGGCGACTGGCAACTCATAAAGTATAGGCGGCCTGGCCGACGCTGTCCAAGCACGCCGTTCGTGGTATCGCGCACGTACACATGCACTTCCGCATACTGCTGATCGCCACGATACCTGGGATGAGATATGGCTGCAGCAACGGGCACGGGTAGGCTGAGCACAGTACGCGGAGTTCCGGGTGATGCATGCCTGCGGATGGAGTATTGAAACGCTCGAGGAGGGCAGATGGCGACAGCGGTAACGAGCGACGGGTGGACGGCGCTGACCCGCCCGCTGGAGCGCGCTCTGGGTAAACGTACCGCAAACGCGCTAGCTAAACTCGACCTGCATACCGTTGGTGATCTCATCTATCATTTTCCGTTCCGCCTCGCCCACCGTGGCGAACTCATGCCCATTGCGGCCGTGCGCGAAGGCGAACCGGTGACGGTAATCGCCCGCGTGATCGGTACCAACCTGCGCCCCATGAATGCCCGGCGCGGCTATATCCTGCAGGTCCGCATCACCGACGGAACATACGACCTGGCGCTGACGTTCTTCGGCAAAAGCAGCCGCCCGCTGCAGTATCACGAACGCCGCCTACAGGTGGGAACAGTTGCCACCTTCTCCGGCACGATCTCCTCCTACCGCGGCCAGCTGCAACTGACCCATCCCGAGTACGAACTGGTGGACGACGAACCGGATCTGGCCCGCCTGGAACGCCCGATACCGATTTACCATGCCGCCGAGCGTGTACCGTCGTGGCAGGTGGAGAAGGCAATCGCCACAATCCTTCCGTCCATCACGCCGGCCGACCTGCCGGATCCTCTTCCTCCGGACTATCGGCAGCAGCACGGCCTCCCCGCCCGTTACGACGCCGTGCGTACTTTACACATGCCCGACGACGACGCCTCATGGAAGCAGGCGTCTCTCCGCATGGCACACGAGGAGGCCTTCGTTCTCCAGGCGAATCTAGCGCGGCGTGCCGTTGCTGCAAAGGACCGGGCTACGGCGGCCTTTTCGCCGCATACCGGCGGTATTCTGGAGGCGTTCGACGCGCGTTTGCCCTACCGGCTGACCGCGGGTCAGCGCGCGGTCGGGGAAGAGATTGCCGCCGAACTTGCCACCACAACACCGATGCAACGTCTACTGCAGGGCGACGTCGGATCGGGCAAAACGGTCGTGGCACTGCGTGCCATGCTGCAGGTGGTCGACGGCGGCGGGCAGGCTGCCCTGCTGGCTCCCACCGAAGTGCTGGCCTGGCAGCACCTGCGTACCATTGAAGATCTGCTCGGGCCGCTGGGGTTAGCGGGGCAACTCGGGGGAGCGGAGACCGCCACGCGCGTGGAAATACTGACTGGTTCGCTCACCACACGGCAGCGCCGCCAGGCACTGGCGCGGATTGCCTCCGGGGAAGCGGGCCTTATCGTGGGCACGCATGCCCTGCTCTCCGAGGACGTCCAGATCCCTTTTCTCGGATTGGCGGTGGTTGACGAACAGCACCGCTTCGGCGTGGACCAACGTGACCGCCTCGCGGGCGGCGTGCACACCCTGGTTATGACGGCAACGCCGATCCCGCGCACGATTGCGATGAGTGTGTTCGGGGATCTAGATGTGTCCACACTGCGGGAGCTTCCCGCCGGGCGAAAAAGCGTTGCGACCACGGTTGTCCCGGCCACCAATGAACGGTGGATGGCACGCGTCTGGGAGCGCGCGCGGGAAGAAGTCGATGGCGGGGGGCGCGTGTACATCGTCTGTCCCCGCATCGATGGCGAGGAGAATCCCGACGAGGACCTTGCCAGCGTGTTGGACGTAGCGGAAGAACTGCGCGCCCGTCGGATTTTGAACGGGATTGCAATCGGTGTGATGCACGGGCGTCTCAGCACGGAGGAGAAGACCGTCGCCATGGCAGAATTCGCGGGCGGTAACACCCCGATCCTCGTCTCCACCACGGTTATTGAGGTGGGCGTGGATGTGCCCGAGGCGACCCTGATGGTTATTCTCGACGCGGACCGCTTCGGTCTGTCACAGCTACACCAATTGCGTGGGCGGATTGGCCGCGGCGGCAAGGAAGGCACCTGCCTGGCAGTTTCGCGTGCAATTGCGGGAACCTTGGCGGCCGAGCGACTCGCGGTCTTCGCTTCGACGACGGACGGATTCGAGCTCGCCGAACGCGACCTGCAACTGCGATCCGAAGGAGACGTGTTGGGAACCAGCCAGTCGGGACGTGCCTCGCACCTGCGGTTCCTCTCCGTAGTACGCGATGTCGAACTCATTGCTCAGGCCCGTGACGCCGCGCGCACGCTCGTGGCGAGCGATCCGGAGCTTTCAGAGCACGCGGAACTGGCTGCCGCCGTCGCCGAACTAGATGAAGGCCGCGCCGATTATCTGGAGAAGGGATAGATATGACCCGCATCGTTGCCGGTAGCGCGGGTGGTAGAGCTATTAAGGTGCCGACAGCGCATACCCGCCCAACATCTGAACGAGTTCGCGAGGCGTTATTCTCTCGCTTAGAGCATCGCGGCTATGTCGCGGACTGCAACGTTTTGGATCTATTCGCCGGCTCGGGAGCCCTCGGACTAGAGGCGGCATCACGCGGTGCCGCACACGTGGAACTGGTCGAATCCTCGCGCCCTGCGGCCAAGCTCATCCGGCAGAATGCGGCGAACCTCGGCCTCGATGTGCAGGTCCACACCGCCAAGGCCGAGTCATGGGTGACGCTGCCCCCGCGTAGGGAATTTGACCTCGTGCTGTTGGACCCGCCGTATGCGCTGGAGGAGGCTGTGCTTGGGCAGATTCTTTTCGGTCTTATGCCGCATGTGGCTGATGATGCCCTCGTCGTCGTGGAGCGGGCGAAACGCTCTCCTGAACCCCGTTGGCCGGATGGTCTGGAATTGCAAGACTTCCGTGACTGGGGAGACACCCGGGTGTGGAGTGCGATTCACCGCTCTCCGGGGCACTAGGCTGGAGATATGACAATTGCGGTGTGTCCGGGATCCTTTGATCCCATCACCCTCGGGCATATGGATGTGATTCGTCGGGCGAGGGGTTTGTTCGACGAGGTCGTCGTGGCCGTGGGAGCGAACCCTGCAAAACGGTATCTATTCTCAGCCGAGGAGCGATGCGCCCTGGCGTCCGAGGCGTTGGCGGACATCCCCGGTGTGCGCGTCGAACTCCTGCCCGGTCTCATCGCCGAGTACTGCCGCGATATCGGCGCTTTCGCAATCATTAGAGGTTTGCGCGGAGCAGCGGATTACGATGAGGAACAGGCCATGGCATTGATGAATAGACACCTCACAGGTATCGAGACAGTGTTTATCATGGGCGATACCAACCTGGGGCATGTGGCATCCTCTCTGGTTAAGGATGTGGCAAGTCACGGCGGTGATATTTCAGGGCTGGTACCGAAAAACGTTGCGGAGGCACTCGTGAAACGCGTCCGCCAGAACGGGGAGAACTGATGTCAGAGCAGGAAGAGCAGGGGCAATCCCTTGTTGAGATTCTCGAAGAGTTGATCGGCTTGGTCAGCGAGGCGCGATCAGTTCCGATGTCGGCATCGGTTATGGTCAATCGTTCGCAGTTGCTGGATTTGCTGGAAACGGCACGAGACATCGTCCCGGATCAGATTGTCCAGGCTGACGGACTGCTGGCGCGCGCCGATACTGTGGCTGCCGAGGCGCAGGAAGAAGGCGAGCAAATCGTGCAGCGGGCGCGCCAGGATGCGGAGGATATTATTCAGGAGGCGCGTCAGCAGGCCTCACGGCTGGTCTCACAGGACGCGGTGACCATCGCGGCAAAGGCACAAGCGCAGCGTATTCTGGACGAGGCCACATCTCAGGCCGAGAAACTGCGTCAAGGTGCCGACGAGTATTCCGACAGCACCTTGGCCACCCTGCAGAACGATGTAGCTGAGCTCGGCGGGGGGATCGAGGAACTGGTGGCGGGCGTACAGAACCGCGTTGATCAACTTGTCAGCCAGATTCGTGCCGGCCGGGCCGTGCTGGCCGAGCGGCACAATGACGAGGAGGAATCATGGATCTGAGAAGTCCGTATGTCATTTCCATCGTGGAATTGCCTCGCCAAGAGGGTGCCAGCATGAACTGGGAGGCGACCCTCGATGCTCCTTCCGATATGGGCGTGGAAATGATCGGTGTTCCCGCGGGCAGCCCGGTGCGGGTGGCACTGACGTTGCATTCCGTCTCCGAGGGCGTGTACGTCTCCGGTACGGTATCGACCCGGTTGGTCGGGCAGTGCGCGCGCTGCCTGCGGGATATCGCGGAGGACGTGACGGAGTCTGTTGGAGAGCTCGTGTTTTACCCGGAACGGCGAGCCGCTCTGGTGGAGGAAGGGGACGAGGAGGCCGCTGCTGCACAGGTGGTAGAGCACGACCATATCGACCTGGAGCCGATTCTGCGCGACGCCGTCGTATTGGCCTTGCCATTCACGCCTCTGTGCCGCCCAGACTGCCCCGGGCTGTGTTCCGAATGCGGCCAGCCCTGGGATGAATTGCCGACGGATCATCACCACGAACAGGTCGATTCACGTTTTGACGCCCTCGCCGAACTGGAAGCCGAATTGCGCGATCAGGAGCAGCAGTGAGCTACCACGACTTGGTTGATAGATGGGGCATCGATATCGCGCGACCGTTGTTACGCCTGGCGCTGACGCATCGCAGCTTCGCCTATGAACACGACGAAGAACACAACGAACGCCTCGAGTTCCTGGGTGACTCCGTGCTGGGCATGATCGTCGCAGATATGGTTTTCCGCGAGTTTCCAGACGCCAGCGAGGGTGACATGTCGCGTATGAAAACGCATGCGGTCTCCGAGAAGGGCCTGGCTGATATCGCTCATCGACTTGGGATTGGAGAGTTCATCCGGCTCGGGCGCGGTGAGAAGCAAAGCGGGGGAGCGCAGAAGGACTCCATCCTCTCGGACACTGTGGAGGCGCTCATCGGTGCCACTTACCTGCAACACGGTCTGGAACCGACGCGAAGGATCGTGGAGGGGTTGACCGCTGAGAGAATCGCCGAGGCAAGTACGCTCGGACCGAGCCTGGACTGGCAGACGAGTTTTGAGGAGATCGCGCATCAACGCGGCATGGTCGGAACACTCAAGTTCGATGTCACCAGCGAGGGCCCCGATCATCAGCGCGTATTCACCGCCGTCGCGTACATGGGAGATAGGCAGTGGGGTACGGGTACCGGCTCAAGCCAGAAGAACGCGCGGCATAAGGCCGCCGAAGCGTCCTACAAGATGATCACGGCGGATGCCTGAGCTTCCCAGGTGGAGACCATCCGTCGCGGGCTGGAACGGCATGTGCTGGGGCGGACGATTGTTGGGGTGAAGTCCTACGGTGAGCGGGTCGTCCGCCGTGCACCGCAAGGGTTGGAGCCGCTGAAGAACAGCCGCATCAGTGCCGTGGTCAGGCGAGGCAAGTTCCTCTGGTTCGACCTTGGCGACGCGGCACTGGTGGCCCATCTGGGAATGTCCGGCCAGTTTCGACTGGGAGGTTGCGTGCGGCACACCCGCGCCGTTCTGACCCTCGACGACGGCCAACGCCGCATCTTTGCCGATCAACGAACATTCGGCTACCTCGCCCCAGATTTCTGGGCGCCCAGCGCGGTTCCGGGCGGTGAGGGCAGCCAACGGTGTGCGATTCCCAGTATGGTGCAGCATATTGCGCGTGACCTGTTGGATCCCGCGCTGGACCGGCAGCGTTTGTCCGAGCGGACGTGCCGGAAGAAGACGCCGATCAAAACCGCGTTACTCGATCAGACACTGGTATCCGGGATCGGATCGATTTACGCGGACGAAGCGCTGTTCGCGGCGCGCATTCACCCGTTGCGGCCGGCGAACACGCTGACTGGCCAGAGCGTGTTTCACCTGTACACGGAGGCCTCGGCGGTTCTGGAGGCAGCGCTGATGGTGGGTGGAACGTCTTTTGATGCCCTGTACGTGGGAGTCGACGGCGAAACGGGCTACTTCGAGATTTCTCTCCAGGCCTACGGGCGTAGTGGAAGGCCGTGCAGTCGCTGCGGAAACACGCTTGAGACGCTGCGCGTATCGGGACGTTCGGCCGTGTTTTGCCCATTTTGCCAGCCACTGTGACGTATGGCGCGGTCCGGAGCTGATCGATGAGTCGATGGTCAGTGAAATCTAGAATAGAATCTCAGTTGGCTAGCGAGATGAGAGGCTGTAGAGGTGGCAGTCACCGACGATATTAGAGTGATGATCATTGACGACCATGAAGTGGTTCGCCGTGGAATCGCCGAAGTTGTGGACCGCGCCGACGGATTGATGGTGGTCGCCGAGGCGGGAAGCGTCGCAGAAGCGGTGCGGCGTGGGGAACTCGTGCACCCCGAAGTGGCCCTCGTGGATCTGCGTCTGCCCGATGGCACAGGTATCGATATTATCCAGCAGTTGCATGAGGTTTCACCAACCACCCGTTGCATCGTACTGACATCGTTCGACGACGACGACGCCCTGGCCGAATCGCTGGCTGCAGGAGCCAAGGCGTACCTGCTCAAGTCGGTGCGCGGTGCCGAGATTACAGAGAACATCCGTGCAGTGGCGGCCGGGCGCACACTACTCGATGAACGGACCGTGAACCGGCGGCGGGCGGACCACAATAACCCAACGGCTAATCTGACACCGTCGGAGCGTAAGGTCCTGGAACTGATCGGCGACGGACTGTCGAACCGCGAGATTGGCGAACGGCTCGGAGTCGCAGAGAAAACGGTGAAGAACCACATCACGTCGCTGCTGTCAAAGATGGGGTTGCAGCGGCGCACGCAGGTTGCCGCCTGGGTTGCCGGCCAGCGAGCCGCCGGTTGGCGGAACAGCTAGTCCACCAGCGCGGTCCATTCAACTTTTGTGCCCGTTGTGCCATGCACTGGGCGAATGGAGAATGTTCCCTGATGGCGTCGGGCTCGGGCGGCGAGATTCGACAGTCCTGATCGGCGCGATGACGTGCGATCAATTCCGCGGCCGTCATCACATACTACGATTTTCACACGGTGGCTTTCGATGGTGATTGCGATGTCAACCGTATTGGCCTGGGCGTGCCGTGCCGCGTTGGAGAGGCATTCCCGCACCACGGCGACGACGTCGTCGGAGAGGTCTGCGCCCAATTCATCGTCGATCTCCGTATGCGAGCCGGAGGTGACGATGGATCCCAGATTGCTGATTGTCAGACCGGGGGAGAAACCGAGGGAGCTGGTTGCGGACGTGGTTTCGCGCCGCAGGCGATCAACCAACGGTACCGTCGCCTGCGGGTCGCGCAGTGAGTAGATGATCTGGCGAATCTGTGCCACGGATTCGTCGATGGACTTGATGGCGCGGTCAAGGGAGGCAAGTACGGGCCGGGGTACGGTTTCCTCGTTGGCGAGGTCTTCCCGCGCCGCCGTGAGTTCCATACCGGAGGCGAAGAGCTGTTGGATGGCGAAGTCGTGCAGGTCGCGGGAGATTCGTGCCCGGTCTTCCATCTGATCCGCCTGGGCCTGGGCGTGGCGCGCGGAGGCCAACTCGAGAGCCAGCGCGGCCTGTTTGGCAACATTTTCCGCCATGGAGAGGTCGGAGAGGTCGAATTCCGGTTTGTCCGGGTTACGTAGGAGGACGATGACGCCCTGTGAGCTTCCGCGGGCGACCATGGGTGCATATAGTGCCGGTCCGAAGCGTGCCAGTCCCTCGACCAGCAGGTTCTTTTGACGTTGCATCGTATCGACGATCAGACCTGATCCTTCGCGGATCACGGCTTGCGCGCGTCCCTCGGGCGGAAAAACGGTTCCGATGAGTTTTTCCGCACCCTCACCATCTGCAATTTCGCATGCCCACGTGTCACCCACCGACGGCAGTACGATGAGTGCAACGTCAGCCTTGGCGACGCGTCGCATTTCTTTGGCGATCAACTGCAGCGCCTCCTCCTCATCCGTTCCTTCCAGTAGCGCGGTGGTGATGGCACGGGAGGCGGCGATCCACTGTGCGCGAGTGTTTGACTCGGCATAAAGGCGCGCGTTCTCCAGTGCAATGCCGGCTGCCTGTGCCAGCAGCAGCATGTTCTGGCCGTCCGAGGAACTGAAGCTTCCGGTCTTATTCGCCAGCATGAGGTGTCCGAACAGACGCCCGCGAATGCGAACCGCCACCCCAAGGAAATTCGTCATTTCCGGGTGGTTTGTGGGCCAGGAGATGTTCTTGCTGTAGTTGGATAGGTCGTCGATGATGAGGTACCCCTCGCCGGGAATATCCGCAATCACACCGCGATCTTGTGCGGGGCGGCCGATGGCGGACGCGCGCTGATAGTCCAAACCGGTGAAGATGAGCTGTGCCGTCTCGCCGTGTGAGCCCAGTACGGCCAATGCGCCGTAGCGGGCACCGGTCAGGGCAACGGCGGAGTCGACGAGGGCCTGAAGCACGGATTGCTGGTCCAGCCGGGTGGTGAGTTCGAAAGCGGAGGAGATGATCGCGGCTACCGAAGGAGTGACTGCGTCGGGAGCCTGCTCGCTGGCTGCGACGAGCTCAGCCTGGGGCTTCTGACTCATGGCATCCTCCCCCCTATTCGCGGTTCACAGCCCAACCATACTCCGGGAGCTGTTGCAGAAGTTCCCGGTGTGTTCCAGCGGCCCGGATTGCACCATTCTGCCCGATAACAATGATTTGATCGGCTGCCGCAAGCTGCCCGAGCCGATGCGTCACAAGAACAATCGTACGGCCCTCGTCACGGATTGCGAACAAATCCGCAATCAGCCTATCAGCGCTATCCGTATCGAGGTGTTCCGCCGGTTCGTCCAAGAGGAGGAAGGGGGCGGGACTTGCCAATGCTCGCGCAAGGAGTAGTCGACGTCGTTCGCCACCGGATAGGGTAGTGGCATCGGTACCGAGCGGGGTGTGCAAACCGTGCGGCAGCTGTTGGAGCCAGTCGGCCAGCCCGACACGTTGCAGAAGCTGTTCGGCTTCGGCCTCGGTGACAGAGCCGCGCGCCACCCGGAGATTTTCCAGTACGGTTGTGGCAAATACGTGCGCGTCTTCGGCGGTGAGTGTGAGCAGGTGTGATACCGCTCCCCGGTCGAGTTGGGAAATCTCCTCACCGTCCAGGCGAACTGATCCGCCATGCGGTGGCAGCAGACCGGCCAGGGTATACAACAAGGTCGACTTTCCCACTCCGGATGGTCCGACAATGGCCAGACTTTGCCCGCGCGATAGGTGAAAGGAAACCGGGCCGATGACATCGGGGCCGCCCGGCCATCCGGCAACCACATTGGTGGCGATCAACTCGTTGGCGCTGACTTTTGCTCCGGTAGGTTCATCTTGCACGGTGGGCGGCAGTTCGGGGTGTGTAGCCGCGCGGTCAATCAGGGCGAGGATACGCTCGGAGGCCGCGCCGCAGCGTACCAACGTGGTGGCAGCTTTGGCCAGTGGCTCGGTGGCCTCAAAGGAGGCAAGGGGAGTGAGCACGAGAACTGCTAATTCAACCGGGGCGATCATCCCCGCCGCGAGTTGCTGCGCGCCGATCACGAGTGCAGCGACGACGGCGATACCCATGGCAAGTACGTCGAGCGCGGCGGCGAGAGCGGCGGGCCGGGCGGCGGCATCCCGGTTTTGAATGATACGTGTTTCCGTGCGAGCAGCAGCTGCTTCGGCCTGCGCCAGTCGGCCGGATACTCTGAGTTCTGCTGCGCCTTCCAGCAGTGAGAGCGCCTGGGTGGTTAGCTCGGCTCGGTCGCGTACCTGCGCGAGTTCGGAACGGTATGCGCCGCGCATTGCCAGGTAGGGCGCACCGATCCCGGATAACAGCAGACATAGTGCCAGCACGCAACCAATAGCGGGAGAAAAGGAGGAGACGATACCGACGGAGAGCAGGCAGACAGCCCCAGCCACTGCGGCGGGTTGCAGAGCACGCACGACCAGGTCGCCGACGTCGTCGACATCCTTACCTGTTCTGGCCAGCAGGTCGCCGCGCCGCACGGAGGTAACTACGTCCGTGGGTGAGTCTGCCAGGCGCTGATAGATTGTGGCACGCAGAGTTGACATGCCATAAAGAGCTATTCGATGGGAGGCAATCCTATTCAGGTAGCGGAAGACGGCCTTGCCGATCCCGAGCGCCCGTACTGCAGTTGAGGCGACGGCGAGGGCCAGTACTGGCGGCATCTGGGAGGCACGTGCGATGAGCCAGGCCGAGACAGCCGCGAGGCCGACCGAGCATCCCAGGCCTGCCCAACCGGCTACGACGGAAAGAACGAACCCTTTGCGGTCGATGCGCAGGAGCGAGATGGCGCGCCTAATGGCATGCCATTGGGAAGAGGGAAGAACGACACTCATCGCGCCACTCCCGATGCTACATCGACCACACGGTCTGCTTCGCGGATGATTGCATTGCGATGAGCAATCACCAGCACCGTATGGCCCGATGCGCGAAGCGTGCGGACGGCTTGGCAGACGAGTTCTTCGGACAGGGCATCGAGATGGGCGGAGGGCTCATCAAGAATGACCAGGGGGTGGGCGGCAACGAGGGCGCGGGTAAGCGCAAGGCGTTGGCGTTGTCCAAGCGACAGGCCGGTACCACCTTGTCCGATGCGTGTATGCCAGCCGTTGGGCAAGGTGGTGATGACACGGTCGAATCCGGTCAGGGCGGCCGCCGCGTCCAATTCCTCTCCGATGCCCGTCTGCAGGTTCTCCAGCACGGTTCCCGGTACCAGCGTTGGGCGTTGCGGAACCCAGGTGATTTGCGACCACCACGATGCCTGATCAATCTCTGCCAGGGGCGCACCGGCGACGGTGATACTGCCGTGTGTCGGTTCCAGCAGTTGTAAGAGGGCGAGCACTGCCGTGGACTTCCCCGCTCCGGAAGGCCCGCGCAAAGCCACTACTTCCCCCGGGTGAATGGATGCGTCCATCCGGTAGGGCGCAATCGTGTCGCGTTCCGGGGAGTGAACACTCAACGCGCTGATCGTGATGGTGGCTTGCCGTAAGTCGGGAGCGGGGCGAGGACCGGACGCGGTCGGCGCCGACTCATCCAGAAGAGTAAAGGCCTGCTCGGTTGCGGCGACTCCGTCGGCGGAGGCATGGAATTGGGAGCCGACCTCCCGCAGGGGCTTGAAGACCTCCGGGGTCAACATAATGATCGCGAGTCCCGCTGCCAGGCCGAGATGGCCGGCAACCATGCGCAGCCCGACCTCCACCGCTACCAGTGCTGTTGACAGAGTCGTCAGGAACTCGAGGACGGCACCGGAGAGAAAGGCGACTGAGAGCGTCCGCATGGTCTTTGCCGCATAATCGTCGCCGAGTTCCTGGACGCGCCGACGCGGGCCCTGTTCGCGTCCCAGTGCTTTCAGCGTGCTGAGGCCGGCTAACAGATCGAGCAACTGTTCTCCGAGGCGTTGCATGGCCGCTAGACGCGAGTCCGAGAAGGTCTTCGTCATGCGGCCTACAAGGACCATGAAGAGCGGGATGAGAGGAATGCAGACGACAATGGCCAGCGCGCTCACCCAGTCGGTGCACAAGATGACGAGCAGGGTGAAGGGAGTGACGGTGACGGAGAGGATGAGTTGCGGGAGGTACTTGACGAAGTAGGGTTCGAGGTCTTCGAGCGCATCGGTCACCAGCGTCACCGTGGGGGAGGTGCGGCCATTGGCGAGCCAGCGCGGGCCGAGGTCGCCCGCGTGCCGGAGAACCCGCGTCCGCAGGTCAGCCATCACGCGCAGAGCAGCGCGATGCCCGAAGGCCTCCTGCAGGTAGGTGAGCACGATGCGCGCAGCGAATACGCAGAGCAGGGCGCCGATAAGGGGGAGTATCGGCGCCAGGTCAGCCTCTCCATCGATCAGGGAACCCGCTGCGTGTGCGATAAGCAGGCATTGTGCGACGATCAGGCCGGCTATCAGCATGCCCGTGCCCGCCAGGAAGATAATGTAGCGGCGGGCAGCGCGGATGTAGCGCAGCAGGCGGGGATCAAGTGGCTTCATAGGCGGCCTTCTCTGTGCCTCTTGTATGTTTTCGGATTCTATGCGTTTTGGAGGTATTGGTCTCCTGGTGTGTGTACGGTTGTGAGTCCGTGGGGCAGTAGGTGTCTCACTGCTTGTCGTCCGGAAAAGCCGTGGAGCCGCTGGCCGCAAAGCGGCGGATGTTCCGCGGGTCGAGCCCGGCGGCTTCGTCGGGCACCTGCGCGACGGAGATCCGCCGTCGGAATACCCAGTAGCCCCATGCCGTGTAGCCGAGAACAATGGGAACGAAGACGAGTGCGGCAATGGTCATGATGGTCTGTGTGGGCGCCGTCGCAGAGGCTTGTACGAGGTGCAAGGAGTATGCCGGATCGACGGACGATTTCATGACCGACGGATAGATCGCCGTCCAGATGAATACGACGAGGAGGGCGATGGCGACGAAATGGGTCAAGAATGCGGGCATTTCGATGTCGCGCCACGTCATGAATACTGCACAGGCGATACAAGCTATGCCGAGTAGCAGTACGGCCGCTGAGGCCGTGGAGTTAGCCGTGTGAGAGAACTGTGCGATAAGTGCCCAGATAACGGCGAGCGTGGCGCTGGCCGGAACGCTCCTGCGCGCCAGGCGCAGGGCGCGGGTGTGCATCTCACCGCTTGTCTTCAGCGCGAGGAAAAGTGCGCCGTGCGAGAGGAAGAGAGCCACAAAAACGACTCCACCGAGCAGGGTGAAAGGAGTCAACAGCGAGAAGAAACCGCCGGTGAGATAGTGGTGCGCATCGGCGTAGTTGGCGGCGCTCAGTTGATCAGCAGGCACCGGGATGAAGGTGCCGCTCTCGTAGGTGCCGACTTCGATATGCATGCCCTGCACAAAGTTCGCGAAGGCGACGCCCCAGAGGAATGGCACGAGCCAGGCGGCCACGGTATGGAGCGTATCCCAGGTACTACGCCAACGTTGCGTGTTGATGGTCTTCCGCCACTCGAGGGAGCAGATACGCAGGATGAGAAGGATGAGAATAAGCGCCAGCGGGATGTACATGCCGGAGAACAGCAGGGCATACCAGGCGGGAAATGCTGCGAAGGTTGCACCGCCGGCAGTGAGCAGCCAGACCTCGTTGCCATCCCAATGCGGACCGATTGAGGTCAGTGCCACGCGCCGCTCCTTTTCATTGCGCGGCAGGAGCTTCAGGAGCATGCCGACTCCGAAGTCGAATCCTTCGAGTGCGAAGTATCCGATCCACAGGACGGCGATAAGAATGAACCAGAGAAGTTGGATAGTCGTGGGTTCCACGGATACCTCCTGTCAGGTCGCGGCAGTGCTGTTCTAGTAGACGAAACTCATCGGAGCGTCGGTGTCTTCATCGTGGTGGACCTCTTCCTTCTTCGGATTGACGCCCTCCAGCGCGTAGCGGCGCAGAAGCAACACCCAGATGACTCCGAGCCCGGTGTACACAAGGGTGAACAGAGCCATTGAGAAAATAACCGTGGTGGCGCTTACCGAGTTGGACACTCCGAGAGAGGTCATGAGCATGACGCCGTTATCGCCGGGGTTGACCACCCATGGCTGACGGCCCATCTCGGTGAGAATCCAGCCGAAGGAGTTGCCCAGGAAAGGCATCGGTATCATCCAGAGCCAGAATCGGCCCCATTTTTCTGATCGAAGCAAACGGTTTTCCCGTAGCGAATACAGCCCGGCCAGAGCCAGTGCGAGGCACAGGAAACCGATTCCCATCATGATGCGGAATGACCAGAAGGTGACCGTCAGATTTGGCCGGTAGTCGACGTCGTCGCCGTAGATGTCCGCGTACTTCTCCTGCAACTCGGTATTGACGTCATCAAGGCTGGGAATGAAGGATTCCGGGCCGGAGAAGTGGTTCGTGGCCATGAATGATTCGAGTCCGGGTATCGGGGCCGTAAGTTGCGCGCCGTCGCAGTCAGTCGTCCACATTACGATGACGAACTTGTGGCTTTCGCCGGATTCACATACTCCCATCATGGCGGAGGCCTTAGCAGGTTGGATTTCGGCGATATGCTGACCGATGAAATGCCCCGATCCGATAGCGCCGAGTGAGGCGATGAGCATCGTGACGAGTCCGAGTCTTGCGGTGGGTCGCCAGGCTGTGCGAGCTTCGTCATCACTTCCCGTGAGCCGGACCGAACGTGCCATCCACCAGAATGACATGCCGGCAACTAGCGTTCCGGCAACAAGGAAAGCGCCGGAGATCGTGTGGGCAAAGGTCAGCAGGGATGTCTTGTTAAACAGAACGTGGAGGAATCCACCCATGCCATCCAATTCGGCGCGGCCGGTCTCCGGATTGACGACGGCGCCGGTCGGATTCTGCATGAAGGAGTTGGCCGAGAGGATGAAGAATGCGGAAAGCACGGTACCGATGGCGAAGAGCCAGATACTTAGATTGTGCAGGCGTGGCGATAGGCGGTTCTTGCCGAAAATCCACAGTCCGAGGAATGTGGACTCGAGGAAGAATGCGAGTAGGGCCTCAAAGGCAAGAGGCGCGCCAAAAATGTCGCCGACGAAAATCGAATATTCGGACCAGTTCATGCCGAACTGGAATTCCTGCACGATGCCTGTGGCAACGCCCAGCGCAAAGGTGATCAACAGGAGCTTGCCGAAGAAATCCGTCATCCGAGCCAATGCGGGATTCGCGGAGCGCCGCGTCTTGGTTTGCAGGATGGCGACGAGGATCGACAGTCCGATGGTCAACGGTACCTGCAGAAAGTGGTAGACGGTAGTAATGCCGAATTGCCACCGTGCAAGGTCAAGAGCTTCCACTGCGCATCCCCCCAGCGAATTGAGTGTGTCGAAGGCGTGTGGAGGCGTGTTCACAGCGAGGCCGTGGAACCTTCGCCGCCACCAGAGAAAACTTGAGACGTTACAGATTGTGTGCTTGTACTTTAGCAGGCTCTGGGGTGCATGTGGTACAAATCGCGGCGGCTGCCGGTGTTGGCCCACAGCGGCGCCCGCTATGGGCGTTGGGGTGGGTGCGCTGTGAGTCCGGTAACTGGAAGCGTGGAAATGTGACATGCATCCGGGATGTAATCCTTGGGAGGATGCCTCAGGTGTGCCACAATATACGCGGAGCCGAGCACATGCGCATCAACTCGGCAACCCGACCGCTGATCCGCGCGACTGTGCGCCGTAAACACTTAAGCGCCGCCGCCGGTGCCGGATATCGGTTCGGGGGTATTTGAGCTTCCGCGGCTATGGGCCGTGACAACGGGTCTGCCTGAGGCGTTGGGATGCGGACGCCCGCGGGTAGACGGGAGAGTGCATACACGCATGGCTGACAAAGCCACAACGTCGGACGATATCGCGCGCGTTGGTGACGAAAACGTGGAAGAGACGTCCGCGAAGGAGAATACTGCGGCACGGGCTGCGACTACAAAAAAGAAAACCGCGACAGGAACGAGGAAAAAGGTCGGCCGTGCGTCGGCATCCGAGTCCGTTCCAGATGCAGGCTCACCGGAAGAGCCGGGCGCTGAAACGAATGCCACGCCGAAAACGCGAAGCACTGCGCGCAAGTCAACGGCAAGAATTCGAAGCGCTAGAACGCCGCGGGTGACCGAAGATCAAGATACGGGTGAGAACCCGGTTGATGCGGCGGCCCAGGTGTACGAGCGCGAGGAAGGTGGCGAACCGGGTGCGCGAGGCGCAGCTAAGAAGTCAACTCGCGCTCGTGCGCGGAAGAAGGCAGCGGGCGACGTTGTCAGCGAAGATGCATCCAGCGCGGTGGCGGCGTCATTGGCAGCGTTGGAAGAACGCGCACCGGCGAGGACTTCGCGGGCAGCCAAAGTAGCGGGTGAGCCGCTTGCCGACTTTGGAATTGATCTTGATGCGATTCCGCCGCGGGGTAGCTCCAAACGTAAGTCGGCATCCGCTGCGGAGCACGCCCGCACTCCAGACGGCGCTGCCGATACGGACGCCGTCGTGAGCTCAGGGCCTACAGATAGCGGTGTGGAACCTGTGGGTATGACGGCGCTTTTGTTCCAAGAGCCGGACACGTCGAGTCTCTTCCGCGAGCCGGAGACTCGCATCTCACGACGGCGGGGCAGTAGCCGTAGTAATACAGCGGCATCAACCACCGACGACGATAGTGTCACGCCCGCAACACGTAAGCGGACCCGCGGAAGCCGGAGCGCGTCCTCGGCCGACAAGACCGACAACCACACGCGCCGTGGTAACGAAAAGGATGTCGTTACCGAGGAGTCCAGCGCACACAGTTCGCCGAGTGCGAGAAGCACCGATTCGGCCCCGACGCCCGCAGAGGCTGCTTCTGCCACTCGCGAAGCGCGGCGTCGTCGGCGCGGCACACGCGGCCGCCGTCGGACAGAGGAAACGAACGAAGAGAAAAGGACGACGGAGGCGACGAACGCCGCGGCGGAGCAGACTGAGGCCGATGATGCAGATTCGACAACGACGCGTCGTCGGCGGCGTCGCCGGGCGAATGGTGAGAACGGCGACGAGGTCACGGCCCTGAAGGGCTCCACTCGTCTGGAGGCCAAGCGGCAGCGTCGTAAAGAAGGCCGTGAGGCTGGACGACGTCGGCATGTGATCACCGAGTCTGAGTATCTGGCCCGGCGTGAATCGGTGAAACGTGAGATGCTCGTACGTGAGCAGGACGGCTTGAACCAGATTGCGGTGCTCGAGGATGACATTCTCGTGGAGCACTACGTTGCTCGCCATACCCAGGTTTCCATGGTGGGTAATGTGTACCTCGGGCGCATCCAGAACGTACTACCGTCCATGGAGGCCGCTTTTGTTGATATTGGCAAGGGACGTAACGCCGTTCTCTACGCCGGTGAAGTCAACTGGGAAGCCGCCGGCATGGAAGGTAAGCCGCGGCGTATCGAACAGGCACTGAAATCCGGCGATACCGTCATGGTTCAAGTGACGAAGGATCCGATCGGGCATAAGGGTGCGCGACTGACGGCACAGATAACACTGGCCGGAAGGCATCTTGTTCTCGTTCCGTCGGGCGCGATGACCGGTATTTCCAGGAAGCTTCCGGATAAGGAACGTCATCGCCTGAAGCGGCTGCTGCGGCAGATCGTGCCGGAAGAGCACGGCGTCATTGTGCGTACTGCGGCGGAAGGCGCCACCGAAGAGCAGTTGCGCGCCGATGTGGAACGTTTGACGAAGACCTGGGAAGACATCCAGGCCAAGGCAAAGAATACGAAGGCCGCGCCGATGCTGTTGAAAGGCGAGCCGGAACTTGCCGTGCGCGTTGTGCGCGATATCTTCAACGAAGATTTCGCTGCTTTGAAGGTTCAGGGCCGCGACGCCTGGCAGACCATCAGTGATTATGTGGGGGAGTTGTCTCCCGAACTGGTGGACCGCCTGCAACACTGGACCAGCCCGGACGATATCTTCGCCGAGCATCGTGTGGATGAGCAGTTGGCGAAGGCTTTTGATCGTAAGGTATGGCTGCCATCGGGTGGCACGTTGGTTATCGACCGTACCGAGGCGATGACGGTTATCGATGTTAACACCGGTAAATTCACGGGTAGTGGCGGCACTCTCGAGGAAACGGTCACGCGTAACAACCTCGAAGCCGCCGAGGAGATCGTTCGCCAGCTACGCCTGCGGGATATCGGCGGAATCATCGTGATCGACTTCATTGACATGGTGCTGGAATCCAACCGCGAGTTGGTGCTGCGGCGCCTGGTCGAATGTCTGGGGCGGGATCGGACTCGACACCAGGTTGCCGAGGTCACTTCGCTGGGCCTGGTGCAGATGACGAGGAAGCGCGTGGGCCAAGGGCTCGTGGAGGCCTTTTCGACGGCCTGCGAGGCCTGCGAGGGACGTGGTTTCATCACTCATACCCATCCGGTGGAGCAGTCGGCGGGGCTGCGGGATGGCGGTTTCTCACGTCGCAAGACGCGCGGTCGAGTGGAGCAGCGCGCAGTTGGAGCCGGTGCGCGGACATCCGGAACACCGGATGAGAAGCATAGCGACGTCAAGGCTGCCCTGAATTCCATTGCCGCTGCTGCCTCCCACCATCGCGAGGCCGAGGCTAAGGAAGAAGGCACTAGTACGGCATCCGTACCGTCGTCTGCATCGAGTACGGTGAAGAAGGATTCGGCGCCTAAGGCAGAGGTATCCAAGTCGGCGGTGCAGGAGGCTCCGCCGCAGGAGCAAGCGACCAAGGCCGCCGATGCGGGTGAAGCTCAACCGCAGCCGTCGGAACCGAAGTCGACGGCTCAAAAGAAGAGCAAGACCCACCGGGTCTCGTCGGCGGGAACAATCACTCCCGGCGCGGGTGCGGCTGCAATTCTCAGTTTTCCCGCCAAGTGATAGTGGAGTTCTTCGCCGACGCTAGTGTCGGCGTGGTGAACCCCATACGAAATCGGCGTGTGGAGGGTCTGGCAGACTTGCTGCCCGCTGCCCGCTGCCCGTAATATAGAAACTCGGCGCCCACGGGTGCCGGTAATCGTTAGCGCTCCGCGCTTCCGCGCGAGCAATTGAACCGACAGAGGATGAGCAACGTGGTGTACGCGATCGTGAAGGCTGGCGGTCGACAGGAAAAGGTGTCCGTCGGATCCGTCGTCGTCGTGAACAAGATGGACGGCCAGGTCGGTGATACAGTCGAGCTGGAACCCATTATGCTCGTTGACGGTGACAAGGTCACCACGGCTGCTGACGGCATTTCGGCGAAGGTGACTGCCGAGATCGTTCGCGACGAGGCCGGGCCGAAGATCTCCATCGTCAAGTACAAGAACAAGACTGGTTATCGTAAGCGGCAGGGTCATCGCCAGAAGCTGACCCGTCTGAAGATCACCGATATCAAGTGACGATTACGAGGCTCTGGTTCCCTGCCCGGGTCTCGTTGATAAAGAAGAATTAGAGGTCAGAACAATGGCACATAAGAAGGGCGCAAGTTCCTCCCGCAACGGGCGCGACTCGAACGCACAGCGTCTGGGTGTCAAGCGGTACGGCGGTCAGGCCGTGAAGGCCGGCGAGATTCTCGTGCGTCAGCGCGGCACCCACTTCCACCCCGGTGTAAACGTAGGCCGTGGCAAGGATGATACCCTGTTCGCTTTGGCTGCCGGTCATGTTTCCTTCGGTGTGCGGCGCGACCGCAAGGTTGTCGACGTCGTTACTGCCGAGGCCTGAGACATCAGCTTCCTGAAGGGGCGGGAGGGATAACCTTCCGCCCTTTTGTTGTGTTGTGGGCGGGAGGACACGAATATGGCGAGTTTTGTTGATCAAGTCGTTGTGCATGTAGCTGCGGGCAATGGCGGTCATGGATGCGCCTCGGTGCGGCGGGAGAAGTTCAAGCCGCTCGGTGGGCCTGATGGAGCCAACGGTGGCCATGGCGGCGACGTCGTCGTACAGGCGGATCCGCAGGTGACGACGCTGTTGGAGTATCACCGTGCACCGCATCAGCGCGCGCAGTCGGGTACACCGGGGGCGGGTGGTATGCGCGCCGGGCGGCATGGCGACGATCTGGTGCTGCGCGTTCCCCCGGGCACCGTGGTCAAGAATGCAGAAGGCGACATCCTGGCTGACCTGGAACTGCCGGGAGACCGTTATGTTGCCGCCCATGGCGGTATGGGTGGCCTCGGGAACGCGGCCCTGGCCTCGCCTAAACGTAAGGCCCCCGGTTTCGCGTTATTGGGCGATGAGGGCGAACAACGCGACATCGTGCTTGAGCTCAAGTCTGTGGCCGATGTTGCTCTTGTCGGTTTTCCAAGTGCCGGCAAATCCTCGCTGATTGCGGCGATGAGTGCGGCCCGTCCAAAGATCGCCGACTACCCGTTCACCACTCTTGTGCCGAATCTTGGCGTGGTGCAGGCGGGCGAGTCACGCTTCACTATGGCAGATGTGCCGGGCCTGATTCCGGGCGCATCGGAAGGCAAAGGGCTTGGCTTGGAGTTCCTCCGGCATATTGAGCGGTGCACGGTGATTGTGCACGTTCTCGACTGCGCGACGCTGGAGCCGGGCCGGGACCCACTTTCCGATATGGATCTTATCGAGGCCGAGCTGGCCGCGTACGCGCAGGAACTACCGCCCGCCGAGGGACGTAAGCCGCTCATGGAGCGCCCTCGTTTGGTTGTTCTCAACAAAATCGATGTGCAGGAGGCACGTGAACTCGCCGAATTCGTGCGTGAGTCCATCGAGGAGCGCGGCCTGGAGGTAGTAGAAGTGTCGGCGGTTTCGCATGAGGGCTTGCAGCCGCTCGCCTTCAAGTTGGCATCCGTGGTGGAGACGGAGAGGGCCGCGATCCCCGCGCCGCAGGAACTGCCACGTATCGTCCTGCGCCCCCGGCACGACGATGCACCGTTCACGGTCTCGCGCCGGTCACATGGCGGCGAAGACTTCTTCCTGGTGCGCGGCGCGAAGCCTGAGCGATGGGTGCGGCAGACCGACTTCGACAACGACGAAGCTGTGGGTTATTTGGCGGATCGGCTCAACGGGATTGGCATTGAAGATGCGCTGCTGAAGGCCGGCGCGATGCCCGGTGCGATGGTGGTGATCGGGCCGGAAGACGGCGGCTATATCTTCGATTGGGAACCGACCATGGCAACGGGTGCCGAACTGCTGGGACCACGTGGCACGGATATGCGCCTCGAGGAAGGAGCACGTCCATCCCGGCGCGATAGAAAGGCGGCCTATCACGACCGTATGGATGCGAAGGCCGCAGCGCGCGAGGAGTTGTGGACTGATCGGGAGGCGGGCCTGTGGACCGATCCGGCACAAGAGTGAGGTGCGACTGAGGGCGACGACGTCGCTCGGCGCAGTCCTATCAACCGGAGGGTTGGCATGGTCTCGGCCGAGCGGGACGCTCCGCCCCGTGTGATGTCCACGAACTTGGCGTATGTAGGGCCCGTGCGGGTCCATTCGGCGGCGCGGCATCGGTCCTGCGGCAAAAAAGTGGCACGATAGAGGGCGTGAAGTCGCCGCTTGTCAATCGTGCCATGTTGGGCCAGGTGCCGCGAATTGTGGTAAAAATCGGGTCATCGTCACTGACGATGCCTGACGGCACCTTGAACAACGTCGCATTGGTCCGCCTATCGGAAACACTGTCCGAGGCGCACGGGCGCGGACAACAGGTTGTTCTCATCTCATCCGGGGCGACATCGTTAGGCATTGGACCACTGGGGCTGTCCGGACGTCCGAGGGATATCAGTACCCACCAAGCGGCGGCAATGGTGGGGCAGTCCAGGCTAATGGCACGCTACGCGGCAGAGTTCGCCAAGGCCGACATCACCGTTGGACAAGTGCTCCTGACCGCCACCGATGTTGTGAATCGACGACACTACGCGAATGTACAAAACGCGCTGTCGTCGTTGCTGGCCTTGGGTGTCATCCCCATCGTGAATGAGAACGATGCCGTTGTCACCGATGAGTTGCGATTCGGTGACAATGATCGCCTCGCTGCACTGGTATCACACCTGGTAGCGGCGGACGCATTGATTTTCTTGACCGACGTCGACGGCCTGTACACCGCGCCGCCGCGGGTTAAGGGCGCCCAACGCATCAGCGAGGTGACCTCGACAGACATGTTGGATCAGCTGGAGATCACCGGGCGTGGCTCCGATATCGGCACCGGAGGCATGCGGACCAAGGTGGATGCAGCGGGGCTGGCTTGTTCCGGGGGAGTGCCGGTGCTGCTGACCAGTGCGGAGAATCTGGCGGCGGCGCTTGCGGGAGAAGAGGTCGGCACCTGGTTCCCGATCAGGGGGAAGCGGTCGTCGGCGCGGCGGCTGTGGCTGGAACATGCGGCGCTGGTGCGTGGCCAGATTATTGTCGATGCTGGTGCAGCTACGGCGCTGCGGAAAGGTGGAGCCTCGCTGCTACCTGTTGGCGTGACTGCGGTGGCTGGAAAGTTCGCGCCCGGTGACCTGGTGGAGATCGTGGAGCTCGGCGGGCAACCAGTGGCGCGTGGCTTGAGTGGGTTCGCGTCCGAGGAGCTCATGCGCCTGGCTGGCGATAAGACGGAGGCACGGGGCATGCGCCCCGCTGTTCACGTCAACGATCTCGTGCGCATCAAACGGAAGTGACAGAGCATACAATCCCCTCGCTGCCTTGGAAAATAGGCACTCCACAATCGTGAGAACGTCCACTTCGCGGGCATTCGTCTTGCCATGCGGACGCCAATGCGTTTAGTCTAGACGCGTGCCCGGGATTCGGGCATGCCCCGTCACGAGCGGGCCAAAACTCAGCACTATGTGCCGAAGGGACGAAAAGCCATGACAACAACGCGAAATACAGCCACAAAGACCGTAGCTCTATGTTCGTTCATGCGCTTCAACCGTGCCTTCTATAAGCATTGTCGAATGTGTCGGTGAACCCGACGCCGGCATACAGCCACTTTCCTCCTAGCGCTACGAGCGCCACACGTTTTGTTTTTCGAGCCGGAGATCCGGTTTTACGTCGTGAATGGATGAACAACGACAATGACTATCCAGTTAACAACCATTGAGAGTACAAGCAGCAAGACCAGTGCCCAGCAGCGAGCCGAAGAGCGTGTCACTGACGCCGTCATCGGCATTGATCTCACTTTGTTAGGGGCGCCGTCGGGGGAGTCACTGAGCGCCTGGGGTGCAGACCTACCAGTGGAGCACATTAATTTTCCGCGTCTCGCCTCCTGCGCGAGCGCATCCAGTTCGGGCGGCATCGATATTGTGACCCTCTCGCGGTCCTTCCGGACCCGGTCCGATGGTCGGGGCGGTCGTATGGACGGTGTCCGTACCGCAGCTCGCCTGGTTGAGCACGGCGTCGGGCCAATCGGAGTAGAAGTTCCAGCGGACCCGACGGTAATTGAAAAAGCACTTGGCGAGTTGGCCGCTGTTAGTCAGGACGCGAGCACGCTGGAGATCAGCGTGGATGGCACCACGGATTTGGCGGCTTTGGCCGCTCCATTGGAGCGTGCCCGTACTGCAGGATTGCGTATTATGATCCGAGTCGCGGTGCGGGATCTCACCGAGCTCGATCTAGCGGAACTGGTCGAGTATGCCGATTCGATACGTCTGCTGACCAACGATCCGCACGAGTCACGTGAGGCGCGCTTCGCCTTGCGTTCGGCGGCGTACGCTCAGGGGCGATCACTTCCCGTCTTCGTGGAGATCGGCATCATCATTTCTGGCAATATCTCCGCCGCAAACGAGCGAGCGCTGTTGGTGGAGGCGATCGAGGGCAGCCCGGTCTTTGCCGGGAAGGCGCATGTTGTGGGGACGGTGTACGACGTGGCGGACGCGGCAGAGTCATGGATCGGACTTGGCGCGGCTGACGGAATCATCTTCCTGCCGGCATCGGTGCCTACCGACCTCGCCTCGGTTATTCGTGGTGTGCTGCCGTTGCTCCGCGCCCGTGGCGGTGAAGCCGACATACAGTGAACCGCAGGGGCTAGGCAGGGATTCCTCGGATCGCGGTGCCAGCGGGAGTCGTGACATTTGTGCCCGGCCGGACCATCGTCTGATTCGAGCGATATCCCTGCGGGGGCTCCTGAGCTGCCATTGACAACAAGGTTCTTCTGTCCTGGGTTGGGATCGGGCCCGTTCTTACGGTAGAGTGAACAACGGTAGCTAACTCACCGAAGAAGGGAGTCCTCATCGTGGCAGATTACAATGATCTCCCCGAACTCATCGGCAAACTGAAACTTGCGGCGATTGACGCGTATATGGTCCACCGTGGCTTCATTATCTCGGGAGACGGAGCGCATTATGCGCGGGTAGGAACGCCGATACCCGGCGTCGTGTCCGTTCCCGAAACGGTGACTGTTACTTGTCCGAATGAAGCAGGCCAGGGTGGAGGTGTCACAACACAAACCTCGTCGTCAAGATCCAGTCTCTCGTACGTTGATGATTTCGCGGAGATTCGGGCGCGTATCGACGACGCGCTATAAGGCTGGACGGATCTGCCAGATCCCGATGATATTAAGGCGGCACAACTCAAGGCAGAGGGGGTGTGCGGTGCTCTACCGGGCGGAACTGGTAGTAACAGCATGGGGCGAAGTCCCATTGACGGATGGCTCACTGGCATGGCGGAAAACCTTGATGCGATGTCGGGCCATGTGGTCGAGGATTTCAAGACCAAGTTTTTGACGCAACTCGGAGTGGCCATGATGGGGCAACACGACATAGCAGTTGTATGGGCGGCGACGCTTGCGGCTGAGAAAGGTGCCTTCGAGGCGGCGCGGGCTTCCGTGGTTGACGCAATTCAGCAGGCTACGGCAGCATGCGACAAGGCGGCAATTCAAAGCTATGGCGACATCAAGATGGCATTGCGAGTTGCGGACTGGGCGTTGAAGGCGGTTTCCTCCTTCACTTCGGCAGGAGCTACTGCGATTCTGGCGTTAACCGGCCTGGGACTCGAAGTCGTTAAGACATTCGCGGAGGAAATTGAAGAGCTGGACGAAGAGGTGTATGTGTATGAGGAAGCAATGGTGGCGTTCGAGAAGGCCTTGGCACAGGTCAATGCGGAACTGATAGAAGTTGAAGAACAGGTACGGGCGAATCTGCTCTACAATCTCGAGGCGATACGTTCACGAAAAGGTGCCTTTGATCTGACGATCAAGCGTACCGAGAATAACGGCAGCCAGGATCTTCAGGTCGAGCGCGGGCTAGTCAATGAGATCACCAACTCTTATATGCCGATGATCGCCGATGAACTCAAGGGGATTGCCTATCGAATTCCCGGCGTCTCCATGAAAATGGCGGTGCTGCGGGACGGGCATATTGGTATTGGCGAGCAAGGACCGAGTGGACCATTTGGTGAAATGAGAATCCTGTTGGAAGAGTTAGTGCGTGACCTCTCCTGGGAGGTGGAAAAAGGTGCGGAAGACCTGAGGTTGGCTGCGCAAGCAATAGTGGACCGGGATTCTGAAGCGCAGAGGCGATGGGATGAACTGGACAGCTTCCTAGATGGTGGAAGCGGCATTGATCCCTGGAATGACGAGCACGAGCGCGATACGCGAGAGAGGCCTTGAGAAATGCAGATGCGAACATTCCGCGCACTTATTCGTTGGTCTCTGGTCGCGATCACTGTCGCATTGTCCTCGTGGTTGTTTTGGTCCAGGCCATCCGTCGAAGTGTGGAACATCTTCCCAGGAACGGTCGCGTGTGATTCGCTTTCGATTGAACTTCACAGTGGCTACGGCGGTACGGGAGAAATCATGTGGACTGATACGTTGGAACGTTCCAGATCCCGTGTCGATTCTGATCGGGCTGATGACATGGAGCAATCGCTGCGTGTCGCTTGCACTGCAGCCCGGCAGGGCCGGACAACGCTCATCCTCTCCAGCTTGATCGTGACCGGTTTCGTCTTCGTCGTGTTGCGGTCTCCTTTCCGGGGTGAGGATCATCCTGCACGGCGGGGGAGCGTTGGCAACTACTTCTTCCCGGACTCAACGCTACGCCACGCGAAGCCGGAGGATGACGGCAAGCCGGGGGAAACCGAGAAGCCGGAGGGCAGTGCGAAGCAGTGTGACGCGAAGATGAGCCAAAGCGACGACCCGCCCAGTGATCCCCCGGTCGGCTGATGCGTTACACGATATGAAGATGCCGGAACGAGTGCACCCGCAATGAAGCGTCTTCTGGCGCAATCGTGCACTGCGTAACAGCACCTCACCATTTGACGCTCAGAAAGTGCGAAGAGACAAAAGGGTAGGGCCTCCGCGCATCGTCATAATGATGTGCGGAGGCCCTTTCGGTACTTCGACGCCGACCGTATGTGTCAAGGCGCCGTGCGACGGGGGTCTTCAGGCGCGGCCTTCGCGGCATGGAGAACCGCACTTTGCCGAGCCTCGTCGCACGCGCTTCACGCTCTGGCGCAGCTGCCGCGCACTCACCGGCAGGTGCCTGCGACGTCGCCTCGCTCTCAGGCTTCGGCAGACCCGCTAGCAGCCTCCATCTCCGCCACCTTCGCGCGCACTGCATCCATATCCAGTGCCTCGACCTGCTCAATCAGATTCTCAAGCTGCGCTGAGGGTAGCGCACCCGCCTGTTCAAATACGCGAATTCCGTCACGGAACACCATGAGCGTGGGGATGGCGCTAATGCCGAATGTGGCGGTGAGCTCCTGCTGGTCCTCGGTATCAACTTTTCCGAAGGTTAGATCTGTGTGCTGCTCCGAGGACTTCTCGTAGATCGGGCCGAATTGGCGGCATGGCCTGCACCAGGAGGCCCAGAAATCGAGGAGGACTGTTCCTTCCTTTACAGTGTCGGCGAAGTTCTCTTTGGTGATCGTAACGGTTGCCATAGCTACCTTTCGTCGTGGACCGTCTGGTCTGGTCAAGGTTCCAATTGACTGGTTCCAGTTACGCTAACGAGTGCACTGCTGGGAGTATTCCACCTGCTCGTTTACTCGTAGCGAAACCATGGCATGTACGTGTGGTGGGAGTCGGCAGAGCAGCGGCGGGACAGTGTCGAATATAGGCGGCGACGGTCAAAAACCCGTAGGCTAGAACCGTGATAGGCAATGATTCAGCGGCTGTTCAAGGAGTCGAGGCAATCGCCCGGCGTGCTCGCACTGCGTCGCAGACGTTACGTGGGACGACGTCGACTGACAAAAGTGCGATCCTGCGGGCCATCGCGGCATCGCTGGAAGCTAATGTGAGCGCGATTATCGCGGCAAACGAGCGGGATATGGCACAGGGTCGTGAGGCTGGGCTTTCAGATGCACTTCTCGACCGGCTTTTACTCAGCGAAGACCGAATCAACGCGATAGCCGATGCCGCGCGGCATGTGGCCACCTTGCCGGATCCCATCGGCGAGGTCGTACGTGGAACTACCTTGCCCAACGGGCTGCGAATTCGGCAGGTGCGAGTGCCCATGGGTGTTATCGGCATGATTTATGAGGCACGCCCGAATGTAACCGTTGATGCTGCCGCACTCGCACTTAAGGCCGGTTCGGCGGTGATCTTGCGCGGCGGTCATGCGGCCGCGCAGACGAACGAGGTCCTGGTTGATCTCATGAGGAACGCGGTGGCGGATGCGGGGTTGGATGCGGATTCGGTGCAAACCATCGATCAGTTCGGTCGGGAAGGCTCCGTTGCGCTCATGCGTGCGCGAGGCTTGGTGGACCTAGTGATTCCGCGTGGAGGCAGCGGGCTGATTCAAACAGTTGTGCGTGAGTCGCTGGTTCCGGTCATTGAGACCGGTGTGGGCAACTGCCACGTGTATGTCGACCGCGCAGCGGCATTGGACAAGGCTCTCGCCATCACCATTAACGCCAAGACCCATCGGCCTGGCGTCTGCAACGCGGCCGAGTCCCTTCTTGTGCATCGAGACGTGGCCGCAGAGTTCCTTCCGCAGGCACTGCGCGAACTCGCCGCGCGCGACGTGGTACTGCATGGCTGCGAAGCGACGGTACGGCTGGCACCGGACGACGTCGTCGTTAATCCGGCGATGGAGGAAGACTGGGCCACCGAATACCTCGGTCTTGAGATGGCAGTGCGAGTAGTCGAGACGGAAGAAGAAGCCGTAGATCATATTCGCAGGTACTCGACGGGGCACACCGAAGCCATCATTTCTCAAGACGTAGAGGCGATCCGGTACTTCACTGATGCTATCGACGGCGCCGCAATCATGATCAATGCCTCGACGCGGTTCACCGACGGGGGTGAACTTGGCCTCGGAGCGGAGATCGGCATTTCAACGCAGAAGCTTCACGCGCGCGGGCCGATGGGACTCAGCGAACTGACGACCACCACGTGGATTGTGGAGGGCGATGGACATGTCCGGAGCTGAGTCGGCGGGGGATACTCGTCAGTCGACGTGCGGAAGTGAACCGCGCCACACGGCAGACTCGAGCGATCTCAGCCAGCCGACCCCGCGTGCCGCCGTCGCCGAAAATGTACGGGTTCCCGTCAAACCTCATTCCGGTCGGACGCGTATTGGCATCATGGGCGGAACCTTTGATCCAATTCATCATGGGCACCTTGTGGCGGCCTCCGAGGTGCAGCACACTTTCGGTCTTGATGAGGTGGTGTTCGTACCTACCGGCAGGCAACCCTTTAAACGCGATCAAAAGGTGACCCTGCCCGAGCATCGCTACCTCATGACCGTTATCGCCACCGCCTCCAACTCGCGTTTCTCCGTCTCGCGCGTGGATATTGAGCGCGAAGGCACAACCTACACCATCGACACGCTGCGTGATTTGCGACGGGTCTACCCCGATGCAGAGTTCTACTTCATTACCGGCGCGGATGTGCTCCCTGACATTCTGCGGTGGAAAGATTCCGATGAGCTGTGGGGCATGGCTCATTTCATTGGTGTGACACGACCAGGTCATCGGCTCGCCACCACCGGATTGCCACCGGAGGGTATTACCCTTTTAGAAGTACCCGCGATGGCGATTTCGTCTACGGATTGTCGGAAGCGGGTCGCCGCCGGTGCACCAATCTGGTATCTGGTGCCCGACGGCGTCGTACAGTACATTGCGAAATACCGCTTGTATCGGGGCGACATGCCGATATCTCAAGAGGTATCCAACGGCGCGAGTCGCGTCGGGAAGGAGCAAGGATGAGCGAGGGGACATCCGAAACGCCGCGCCTATCCCGGCGGGAGATGCGCGAGCGCGGTCTACTGAAGCCGGTCTCCGAGGGAATCGCGTCTGCCGAGCGGTTGTCGCGCACCCAGGAACTTAAATTGCGTCGTCCTTCTCGTAAGGAGATGAGAGAGAGGGAAGCCGCCCAGCGGCAGCAGGCGGAGGCGGTAGAGGCTTCCACCGCTGAT
This sequence comes from Actinobaculum sp. 352, assembly GCF_003957265.1. Lineage (NCBI taxonomy): Bacteria > Bacillati > Actinomycetota > Actinomycetes > Actinomycetales > Actinomycetaceae > Actinobaculum > Actinobaculum sp. 352. The sequence continues at coordinate 303,396 of NZ_RQSN01000001.1, forward strand.
GACGTCGCGACATCTCCGGCGCGGGCCGATGAGAAGACTGAGAGTGTTACATCTACCGCGCCGGTCAGTCAGGATGAATCCGCGTGGCGTCCACGGCCACTTCCGACCCAAGCTACCGAGCCAAGTAGGTCAGGTGGAGACCCCTTTGCCGCTGCCGACCGGAAGTCGCCAGGCCAGAAGACATCAGAGCAAATTGAAGAGGTAGCGGCTCACGACCCCGTGCAACCCGCCGAGGAAACTGGCCGTCGCAGTGTCTTTGATCGTTTCAGCTCCGACGAAGGCGCATCATTCGATTCATTGCCCGCAGTCGAGGAGAAGATTGCGGATACGGGGGAGATGAGCCAACCGGCAGTGTCTCCCTTTGCGCCTCCGGGGCGCTGGGCTGCCGCAGCCGCTATTAGTACGGCCCCATCGGCAGACGAGGCGCCGCTGCCCGAGGACGATGACTGGGACGACGAGGACCCGCGTAGCCTGCAGGAGCGCCTCTTGGAGCGCGTGCAGCAGGAGGGGCGCACGGCAGGTGACATTCACGCTGCCGAGGCCGCGACGGATGGCCGAGAAAGCGACGCGGCCTCGGGTCGGGATCGCGCCAGTGACCACGCCAAAGGCGACGATACCGATCTCGACGTACCGGCCACAGGGTCATCTTCGGGGCCACACACCGGTGAGACGGCAGGCGCGAGTGGCGTGCCGCAGGCTCCAGCGGCGGTTCTGGAGCAGGCCAAGCTGGCCTACAATCCGCCCGGTGCATCAAGTGCATCGGACGCGAAATCTTATGGTGCGCCGTCGTCGTACAGGTATGTAGGTGAAGACAGCGACTTCGATGATGAGGATGAAAGGCCGCGCGGTTGGCTGATCGTTGCGATTTTCATCCTCGGCGGGTTAGTTGTTGGCCTCCTGCTGGGGTGGCTGTATCACTATCTGAGAGGAGCGGGAGATTCGCTGATTATCAACGATGCCGTGACCTACGCCGGGGCGGTCTTTCGCGCACCGGCTTCCCTGGTATCGGCCTTCTGCGGACTGTAGGAGAGTATGTGACAGTTTCACCCCAGATAGAGGAATATGTTTGCCTGGCGGTTCGTGCCGCCGATGAGCTGAAGGCGACGAGCATTCTTGCCCTCGATGTGTCGCAAAGGCTGGTCCTCTCAGAAGTGTTCCTTGTACTGTCTGGTTCGAGTGACCGGCAAGTGCGGGCAATCGTCGACGCCGTCGAGGAACGGTTGCACACTGCTGGGCTGAAGCGGACCCGGCGGGAGGGATACGACGAGGCGCATTGGGTGCTGATTGACTACGGCGATCTGGTTGTGCACGTGCTGCAGGACGAAGACCGCGAATACTATGCGCTGGACAGGCTGTGGGCGGACTGCCCGGTTCTTGATTTAGAGGTTTCCGCAGATGATGCGTCAGTGCAGGTCGGCTCGGATTCTCATGCTGTGGTGGACGTGGCGGAATGACAGCGGAACGTATTGTGGTTTGGCGGCATGGGCAGACTGCTCTTAACGCCAGCGGGCACATTCAAGGAGCGCAGGATCACCCGCTCAACGACACGGGACGGACACAAGCACGTGAGATCGCCCCGCAGATTGCGGCTTTGAATCCTACGCGAATCGTCAGTTCACCACTTTCGCGTGCTTTTGATACCGCCCAAGAGGCGGCCGCGTTGGTGAAACTGCCCATCGAGACAGACCCGCGCTTGCGTGAGCGCTCGTTTGGTGTATGGGAAGGTTTGAATCGGGCGCAGATCCGGGAACGCTATCCCGAGCAGTTTGCGGTGTGGAATGCCGGCGGCCAACCGGAGGGCGTCGGCGTGGAGACGAAGAACGCGACCGGTATCCGCTTCGCCGCAGCAGCTGAGGAGCACGCCGCAGCGATGGAGAGGGGAACGCTGCTTATCGTTGCTCACGGCGCTGCGATTGCCTATGGAACTTGCCAGCTGTTGGGGCTGAATGCCGATGAGTGGATGGGCCTACGCGGCCTCGACAACTGCCATTGGGGCATGCTCATTGCGCAGGGGGAACGCATTCCGCGCTGGCGGCTTGTGGCATATAACCGCCTTGTGAACGACGAAGCCGTCCCCAACTTAGAAACGCAGTGACAGGCTGTGCGGAGCCGGTTGCGCGGCCGCGAGACGCGGCTAGTGGCTGGTAGTGGCGGGCGCCCGGGCAACGATCAGCGCGGACTGGAGTGGCTGCGAAATCGGCAAGGCGGCCCCACCGAACCGCTGTTGGTGGAGGTGCGGGGAAGCGTGACCTGTTTCTCAGCATGTGTTAGCCCTGTTGATTTGTGAGTGCCGCGGCAACTGAGTACTATAGTCAGAGTCCACTTGGGGCTATGGCGCAGTTGGTAGCGCGCTTCCATGGCATGGAAGAGGTCAGGGGTTCGAATCCCCTTAGCTCCACAAGGTTTGTGGCGCCGAACTCGTGGAGTTCGGCTTTTCTGCTATGTTGGCAAGGCCTTGATCCGAAGCGGGCTGAGAAGCCGGATTGTGTGGCTGGGGTGGGCGTGTTGGGTTAATGGACAGAATGTGGGTCTATTGTCGGCGTGTTGGGGTTATTTTTGGTGGTGTCCGGCCCAGCCTTTGTGTATTGAGATGCCATCTTCCCAGGGTGCTTATGCGGGGCATCGACTTAACAGCCGGATCTGTCTTGGGGTGGCTAGTGACGCAGCAAACTCAAACGATGTCTGTGGCCGGAAGAGCGATGGTTGTCAAAATCCCGTCCAAAGGCGAATCGCCCGCTTTGGTTGCACCGTGGAATCCGCGGTATTCCGCCACTTCTTATATGGAGCCAATCAACTTTTCCGTTGTTTGGACGGGATTCTGACAATCCAAGGTGAGCGCGAGCAGCTGCAGGCGCGACTGCGAACCTAATGACGGGAATGATCCCGTTGGCGCGTGGTCGGTGCCCTTCAAGTGGCGCCAACGAACACGTTCAATCTGACAACTAGATTGATCGTTGTGAAGACGCGGCGTGAGAACGTTGTACGTACCAGTAGGAGTCGTCTACGGCAATTTCGGCCTGAAATTCATTTGAAGGGGTTCCGCATGTCACTCGCCGGGGAACGTTCGGGTCATCAATTCCAGCCTGAGATTCGTGCCGTTTATGAGTCCTCCACAGTGAAAATTGGTGTAGGAAATCGGCGGTTTCCTGCGCCTGGCCCTGCGCTGTGCGGCATACTTGGGTTATGGCGACCAAACGTATAGGAATCCTCACGGCGGGCGGCGATGCCCCTGGACTCAACGCAGCAATTCGTGGCTTCGGCAAGGCAGCAATCGGTGAACACGGCTGGAAGCTGTTCGGTTTTCGCGATGGAATGCGCGGACTGGCGGAGAATCGTTTCACTGAACTCGATGCGTCGGCGCTTTCCGGCATCCTTACCACCGGCGGTACATTGCTCGGCACGAGCCGCGATAAGGTCCACCGCATGGTTGTGGATGGCGAAGTTCGCGATATGATCCCGACAATCGTCGAGAACGTTGAGAAGGACAAGCTCGACGCGCTCGTCTGTCTGGGCGGGGGAGGGACTGCGAAGAACGCGCGCCGTCTCATGGACGCGGGGATCAACGTCATCCACCTTCCGAAGACCATCGATAACGATATCGTTCACACAGATTCATCCTTCGGTTTCTCCACTGCGCTGGAGATCGCGACGGAGGCCGTGGACCGTCTGCATTCGACGGCGCATTCCCATCATCGCATCATCCTCACCGAGATCATGGGGCATCGCGCCGGGTGGCTGGCGCTTGGCGCCGGAGTTGCCGGCGGGGCCGATGTAATTCTTCTGCCCGAGGTTCCCTACTCGGTGGACTCTATTGCCGAGCGCATTGAACGGCGGCGGAAGCAGGGATCGACTTTCTCCGTCGTTGCGGTGGCGGAAGGCGCGCTGAGCATTGCCGATGCGGAAGAACTTGCCCATGCCCAAGCCCTGGTCAAGGACGCCTCAAGCCCTGAGCTCAAAGCGATGGCAAAGAAGGGAGTCAAAGCGCTCGAGGCATCGCATCGCGCCAACACCTTCACACTTGCCGAGCAATTGGAAGAAGCGACCGGTCTGGAGGCCCGCGTCACCATCTTGGGATACGTCCAGCGCGGCGGCACGCCCAATGCCGCGGACCGCCTGCTGGGTACAAGGCTCGGCGTAGCCGGGGCAAACGCCATCGCGGCCGGAAAGTTTGGCGTCATGGTGGCGGACCGCGGGCATGACACGGCTCTTGTGCCGCTTAAGGATGTGGCCGGCAAGGTGAAGTACGTGCCGCGTGACCATGAGTGGATCAAGGCGGCCCGGGCAGTCGGTACGGCGCTGGGCGACTAAGACCTGCGGCTAAGAGATCATCGGGATGCCAGCAGATGCAAGCGGGCGCTCGGTACAGCCTTGGGCGACTAAGACCTGCGGCTAGGATCCGCAGGGCCGAACCTGCATTCCCGGCCGCGAATCCGACTGCTCGCTGCGGGATCGGGCAGCTCGCCGGGAGCCGGGGCTGGCGACGGCCAGTGAGACAGCGGCAGCCTGCTGCGCGCCAAGGGTGGCGTACGGGCTTCCGGTGTTTGGGCTCAGCTAGCCCGGTCGCCTCTCCAGTCGCCTGCAAGCGGTCCTTCCAGGTATCGCGCCAGGTATTGGCCGGTGAGAGTTGACCGGGACTGGACAAGATCGTGCGGCGTGCCAGTGAAAACAACCGTCCCGCCCTCCTTTCCGGCCCCGGGTCCAAGGTCTATGATCCAGTCGGCATGCGCCATAACCGCTTGGTTATGCTCGATAACGACGACGGTACGGCCGTCGTCGACAATCTGATCCAGAAGCTGTAAGAGACCTGCAATATCGGCGAGGTGGAGGCCGATGGTTGGCTCGTCGAGCACGATCACGGCGGCTTCCTCCCCGAGCTGTGCGGCGAGTCGGAGGCGTTGGCGTTCCCCACCGGAGAGACTGGATAGAGGCTGGCCCAGGAGCAGGTACCCGAGTCCGACGGCGCGCATCCGTTCGAGGATTCGTACCGCAGAAGCAACTCTGGTTTCCTTCACCGAGAAGAGCGCGTGGGCGTCGTCTACGGATAGTGCCAGCACATCGGCAATGCTCAGCCCGCCGAAGCGATACTGCAGCACCTCCTGGGAGTACCGCCGCCCCTGACATGCTTCGCATACGGTTGTGACCGTCTCCATGAAGCCGAGTTCGGTGTCCACCACACCTGTTCCGGAGCAAACGGGGCATGCGCCGACGGAATTGGCTGAAAAGAGGGAGGGTTTAACGCCCGCCGCCTTGGCGAAGGCCTTGCGGATAGGGTCGAGCAGGCCGGTCCATGTGGCGGGGCTGGAGCGCCGCGATCCCTTCAAAACCGTTTGATCGAGGGTTACCACGCCATCGAGCGGGGAGAGACTGCCGTGGATGAGGCTGGACTTGCCCGAACCGGCCACACCCGTGACGACGGTGAGAACTCCTTGCGGGATATCCACGTCGACCCGTTGAAGGTTGTTGGTTGTGGCAGCGCGGATAGGAATATACCCGTGAGCAGTGCGAACAGTGGTTTTCAGTGCTGCTCGGTCGGCCAGATGACGGCCGGTCAGCGTGTTGCTATCTCGCAGTGCCTCGAGCGTGCCTTCGAAAACAATTCGACCCCCGTCATGTCCGGCCCCCGGGCCGAGATCGACGATGCGGTCCGCGATGGAGATGATTTCCGGCCGGTGTTCGACCACGAGAACCGTGTTGCCCTTGTCCCGCAGCGACAGCAGAAGCTTGCCCAGTGCGGCAAGATCATGCGGATGGAGGCCAATGCTCGGTTCGTCGAAGACGTAGGTGACATCGGTGAGAGCGGAGCCCAGGTGGCGTGCGAGTCTCATACGCTGCGTCTCTCCGCCGGAGAGGGTCGAGGTTGGCCTGTCCAGACTGAGGTATCCAAGGCCGATCTGCACGAATGCGTCAAGCATTTCTGCGAGGTGCTCAAGTAGCGTCGCGGCCCCCTCGATACCATCGACCTTTACTGTCTGAGCGGTTGGGCCCGATGGGTTCACTGCGGCGTCGTGCAGGTCGTGTATCCACCCGGCAAGGTCACTGAGCTGCATGGCACACGCCTGTGCGATGGTGAGACCGGCAATGCTTGCTGTGCGGGCATGTTCCGCGAGCCGTGTCCCGTCGCATTCGGGGCAATTGCGAAACACCACTGCCCGTTCAACAAAGGCTCGCATATGTGCTTGTAATGATGCGGGATCCTTGGAAAGCACGGAGGAGCGCAGCCGGGGGATAAGGCCCTCGTAGGTGATGTTATGCGACGATATGCGAATCTTCGTCGGTTCCTTGTAGAGGAAATCATCGAGCTGCTTCGCGGTGAAAGTCTTAATCGGCTTGTCGGCGGGGAAGAGACCCGTTTCGGCGAAGGCTTTAACGTAGTATCCGTCGGCGGTGTAGCCCGGAACTTTAATCGCTCCTTCTGCCAGCGAAAGATTCTCGTCGTACACGGCTGTGAGGTCGATCTCCGACACCGAGCCGGTGCCCTCGCAGCGCGGGCACATACCGCCTTGAACTGAGAAACGCCTGTGTTCGGTGACGGTGCGCCCGTTCTTCTCTGTTTTGATGGCACCTCCACCGCTTACTGAGGGGACGTTAAAGGCGAAGGCCTGCGGTGGGCCAACGTGCGGTGTGGACAGGCGCGAGTAGAGGAGGCGCAGTGAGCTGTTGATGTCGCTGGCGGTGCCGAGCGTGGAGCGGGTATTCGCGGGGAGGCGGTCTTGCGAGACGATGATGGCAGGTGTCAGACCTTCCAACCGGTCGACGTCGGGTCGAGCGGATGACGGCATGAAGTTCTGAACGAAACTCGAATAGGTCTCATTGATGAGCCTGCGTGACTCCGCCGCAATAGTCGCGAACACCAGTGAAGACTTACCCGATCCCGACACGCCGGTGAACACGGTGAGGCGGCGTTTTGGAAGCGTGAGGCCGATGTTGCGGAGGTTGTTTTCGCGTGCGCCGGTGACGGTGATGGCATCGTGGAGTGGGGCGGCAGTCATCTTCGTGCTCTCGTTTGAACCACCGTGCCCCTCGCAAGGGGCATTGGTGCGCTCGGTCAAGCTGTCGTTCCCTTCAGGAGAGCCGCTGGCGAGCCCGTCCCCGTGGCTCCTCTGCTCGGCTCGGTGGCTCTTCTGCTTGGCAGGGCCCTGATCGTGGGAGGATATCGCGTTCACCGGACGATCATATCTAATGCGGCATGCGCGCCGGGGGACTACCCCAATGGCACTCCGCTATATGTGGCGAGGGCATCGACCAACTGCTCCTGGAACGCCGTATCGCGTGTAGCGGGATGCGGTTCAAGAATTTCCTGATGGAACCAATACTCGCCGGTGACCTGAGCGGAGGGCATGTCGCTGGTGGTAAGCCATACCTGCGTGACGTGCCCCAGGCGAAGGTCGTCGGTCGCATCCTGGCTGCCCATTCGAGTGGGGACCCAGCCGGGCCGTACGGCATTGGCAAGAACCTCGGGCCACATCCGCGCCACATAAGAGGCCAACGCCGTGACCAGGAGCTTCGTATCGGAGTACGTGCGGGTTGCGCGGGTGTCGGACCAGTCGATCCCGCTGAGATCGGCGCGGCCGCCGGTGTGCATCCCGCTACTGCGGCAAACAAGGCGTTCCGGCCTATCAATGAGTGCCGTCAGAACATACGGGGCGACGACATTTACCGGAAGGAGCGCACGGCCATCGATGATTCCGGCATTGTGGATGACTGCGTCCATCTGACCGAGCCTGTTCACGTCATCGGCAAGTCTGGTGACTTCCTCGAGTTCGGCAAAATCGCCGCCGACGACGTCGGCACCACGATCCATAAGATCGGTGAGACTCCGCGCACGTTTCGCAGTGCGTGCATGAACGACGACGTCATGGTCGGCGTCGAGTAGCTCAGCGGCGGCATTTCGCCCGAGCTCCTGGGTCGAACCGGTGATGAAGATGCGGGACATCAAGACTTCTGACTGGTTTGCCGACCCTGGCGGAAGGGGCCGAGGCACGTGTGGGTAGGAATGACCGTCTCTGGAAGGGGAGACCACCGCCCATATGGGCCGCCGAAGCCTCGCTGTTTCCTCCGTCACATTCACGAGAGGCATATGGCATGCTGAGAAGAAGCATATGGCACGCTCGGGCGAAGAATTTGGCACGCTCGCCAAAAGGCTTGGCTCGGCGGCAACGCTTGCATCCCAACGCTGCAATGATCGCATCTGACGCGGTGATGGTCTTTACCCAACACGGTGACGTTTTTGCTCAATTGTGCCGGGATTCGGATTGGGCTGCTACCCACTCGAAGAGCCGGACGGCTTCGCGCGGGCCGTCTCCACGGACGAGCAGATGGTACGTTGCACGGGAAATCTCGTCGGGCAGGGGCAGCACCACGCCCGAGGTCGTATCGGTGAGGAAGACGGCGTCGGTGGTAAAACTCAACAACCCGGAGGTGGGAACAAGTTGCTGGAACACTGAGAAGTCCTCTTGCAGGATCAGCGTCGAATGTGGCAGGGCCATCTGCACCCGCTCCAGCCAGAATCCGACCCCCGCATACAGCAGGAAGGTCTCACCATCCAGGTCGTCGCGGGTCAGTGTTTTCTGCGCGGCGAGGCGGTGGCTCTCAGGTACGAGAACCGATAGTTGTTCGCTCATGAGCGGGACTGAGTTGATGGCCGGATAATGCAACGGTTGTAAGGAGATCGCCAGATCAATCTCGGCGCTGATAAGGCGCCGCTCCACATCACTTTGGCCGATGGTCTGGGAAGAGAGAAGCAGACCGGGGAAGCGCTCCACCGCAAGAGCGGTGAGACGCCACAGAGGCGCCGGGGCGACCGTTCCGACCGTCAGGGTCTGGGCGCGATTCGCCAGCTCGTTGAGCGCGGCGCGCATGAGACGCTCCTCCCGCAGGATCGAGTGGACGTATTCGAGTGCGGTGGCACCGGCCCTGTTCAGAGAGATGCTGCGCCCGTGCCTGTCAAAGAGAGCTATGCCGAGGTCCTTCTCCAGCCGTGCTAGTGAACGGCTGAGGGCGCTCTGGGACATGATCAATTCGTCCGCAGCGGCGCTCACCGTGCCGAATTCCGCCACCGCCTCCAACTGACGCAATTGTTCGAAGTTCATCGCCCAGTCCTTATGTGGATTGTGCATAAGCAGATGTCTAACATGCATTGTAAATAAAGGATTTGACCTGCGAGACTTATGTGTAACGAACGTAAAAGGCGTGCAGGCGCGCCGATGGGCGTGGATACACCGGCAAGCGCTCCATGGCTCAAGACGCAACAGAACACGGTGCCCGAGGGCAGGCGCCAGCGGGGCACCGAAGATGAGGAGGAGGGCAACATGCTCGAGTTCACCATGAACGACGGACGGCGTATCCCGGCTGTCGGTTACGGCGTATTTCTGATGACGCCCGCCGAGGTCGAGGCGCATCTGCCAGAGGCTTTTGCTGTGGGGTACCGGCATATCGACACAGCGAATGCCTATTTCAATGAGAAGGCGGTTGGCCGCGCCGTTCGCGCCAGCGGAATCCCGCGCGAAGAGCTGTTCATCACCACCAAACTCTTCCCGCAGAGCTACCCACTTGAGCAGTGCCGGGCGGATATTGATGCCACGCTGCGGCGTCTGGATATGGACTACATTGATCTTCTGCTGCTGCATCAGCCCTATGGCGAGCGAGTACACGCAGGCGTGGAAGGCCATGGAAGAGGCGGTTGAGGCTGGGAAGGTTCGCTCCATCGGCCTATCGAACTTCCCACAGCGCAAGCTGCAGGAGATTCTGGACATTGCGAACATTGTGCCGACGGTAGTGCAGGTTGAGATGCATCCCTACTGGAACCAGCATGCGATGAAGCAGCTCTTGGCGGATAAGGGTGTTGTGTTCGAGGCGTGGTACCCGCTCGGGCATGGCGATGCCACTTTATTGGCTGAACCCGTGTTTGCGCGTCTGGGGGAGAAGTACGGAAAGACGCCGGCGCAGACCATCTTGCGTTGGCACCTTCAGCAAGGCAACGTGATTTTTCCGAAGACGCTCAATCCTGCACACATGGCGGAGAACATTGACCTGTTCGATTTCGAATTGGCGGATGCCGAGATGGCCGAGATTGCAGAGCTCCCTCAAAAGCCGTACTACGTCATTCCGGAAGACGCGCCAGATTTCACCAAAACAGTCAATGACTATGACGCCATGCAGGACTAAGCACATCGGAACAAGGTCGCGGTTCTGGCGGCTGTGCTGTATGGCGCTTTCGCGGCAAGAGCGCGGGGTACGAAAGGTGCTCTCGGCCGCGGAGAACCACGCAGACACCCGCGGCCGCGCGATCCACAAACTATGCAGGTGGCGACACCTGCAGGCGCATGAAAGAAGAGCAATGCTGTACACAACACTGAATAATGGCGTTGAAATGCCCATGCTCGGCTACGGAGTCTTTCAGACCCCGCCCGATGAGACCGAGCGGTGCGTGACCGAGGCACTGGAAGTCGGTTATGGGCTTATCGACACGGCTCAGGCCTACGCCAATGAAGAGGGAGTCGGTGCCGCTTTCGCAAAGAGTGGTCTTGCACGGGACGAAGTGTTCATTACATCCAAGATCTGGGTGTCCAATATGAACTATGAACGTGCCGCCGCTTCGATTGATGAATCGTTGGAGAAACTCGGCACTGATCATATCGATCTGATGCTGCTCCACCAGGCGATGGGTGACTATCCCGGTGCGTATCGCGCGATGGAGGATGCATACAAAGCGGGCAAACTGCGCGCAATCGGGCTTTCCAACTTCTATCCCGAGCGGTTGATTGATGTCGCGACTCTGGCAGAGGTTCTGCCAGCCGTCAATCAGATCGAAACCCACCCGTTCCGGCAGGAGGACGCTGCTCATGAAGTGATGGCGAACCTTGGGGTTCAGCACGAGGCATGGGCGCCCTTTGCCGAGGGCCAGAACAACATCTTCACTAATCCGGTGCTGGCTGAGATTGGCGCCAAGTACGGAAAGAAGCCGGGCCAGGTAACCCTGCGCGCGCTGATACAGAAGGGCGTCGTCGTCATCCCGAAGTCAACGCATCGCGACCGTATGGAGGAGAATTTCAACGTGTTCGACTTCGAGCTGACCGATGAGGACCTCGCCGCTTTCCAGACGCTCGACGATGGCACATTCCCGCGCATCTTCGACCACTACGATCCGAAGGTCGTGCAATGGCTGCTCGGCGATCTCGTCAAGAAGCAGCAGCTGGGCGGCGGTAGTCTGTACTGACAGTACATGTGCGCGTGTCGGGTGATACAGGTGGTGTGTCCTCCGTCTGACAGTGGCACCTCGGCAATTGAGCGCGGCATGCCCATAGCTGAGCGTGGCACGCCCACAGCTGAGCGCGGCACGCACACAGTTGACACCGCATGACAGCGGCTCGTTGAGTTTTGCATTGATAGGAGAATGACAGACGGCAAAGAAGCAAACAGTCGGCCGCGATAATTTAGGAACCTTGGCCCCGCAATTTGCGGCCCTCAACGACGACGTTCTTTTCGCGCAGGTATGGGCACGTGAGGACGAGCTCAGCGCCCGTGATCGTTCCATGATCACGATTGCCGCACTGTTTTCGGTCGGCCTGTATCCACAACTGCGCGCGCATCTTGAGCTTGGAAAGGCGCATGGGATCACCAGGGAGGAAGCCGTTGAGATCGTGACGCAGTTGGCCTTTTGCTGTGGCTGGCCGAAAGCCTGGAGCACGTTCCCGATGATCGCGGAAATCTGGGGCGACGACGCTGCCTGAGGCGCAGGTACGCCGTCCGGACGTGAAGCGCCGCTACGCCGTACGGCCCCGGCAGACCCCGAGGTTCGAGCGCTGCCCCACGGTGCGGCCGCCGTACCCAAGCACGCCGGGCCCGACACTGGCTGCTGGTCCCGCGCGAGAGGAAAGCCTTCTAATGCGGCTCAGATTAACGTGAGTCTAACGCACAAAACCGAGGTCAGCTCTCCAGGACACTGCGCACCTGTTCGTCTGGCCGCCGACGCGTGAGCACGGGACGGAGCAGCAGATAGGTGTCAAATAGGATGAGCATAGCCAGAGCCGCCACGAGGAAACTCACTTCCGCCCCATTGCTCAAACGGCTCGCGTAGGTATTTCCCGGCAGAGTGAATGAGCGGTAAACGATGATTGTGAACAGTGCGGTACCCGCAGAGCCGGTGATTTGCTGGATGGTGTTGTTTAGGGATGAACCGTCCGGGTATTGCTCAGGCTCCAGGCTCTTCAAGGAGTTGGATGTCAGCGCGGTCATCGCGAACGGGAGACCCAGGGCATACACGACGCAGAATATGGCGAAGGAGGCCTTGCCGAGATCCCAGTACATTGTTGCGGCCACGCCCAGATAGCCGACGGTGCAGACGGCTAGGCCGTAGGGAACAATGCGCGTACCGAAGCGATCATAGGCAATTCCCGCCATGAGGTTGGCGATAGCAGTTGCGACACCGCTGGGAAGGATGAGCAGCCCCGCCTGGGAAGCGCTCATGCCCCACGTGTCCTGCAGGAAGAGCGGTGCGACAAGGATGGTACCAAATAGTATTGTCTGCAAGACGCCGACCAAGACGATGGAGGCACGGTACTGACGGTTCGCGAAGATTCGCACGTTGAGCAGTGGGCGCTCTAAGCGGAGTTGGCGCCGCGAGTACACGATAAGTGCTATAACGCCGACGCCTGCCGGCACTAATGTGGTCGGCGCGGTAAAGCCCGCGGAGGCGGCATTGCCAACCGCGTATACCACACCGCCGAAGCCGAGTATGGAGAAGATGACGGAGCGCATGTCGAGAGTGGTCTGCCGTGCTTCGATTGTGTCTGGTAGGAAAATGCTCAGGGCGATGATAAGAAGGATGAGTATCGGAATAATGACGTAGAACAGCCATGGCAGGCCGAAAGAGGTGAGGATGACTCCCGCAAAAGTGGGGGAGAGCGCCGGTGCTGCCATAAGTACGAACATCATGACGCCGTTGTAGGTGCCGAGCCTGTTCTTCGGTGCCAAGGTGATAATCACTGCCATCATCACCGGAGTGAAGAAGGAGCAGCCAAGGGCCTGAATCAGCCGTCCTGCCAGCAGTATGCCGAAGTTCGGAGCAAAAGCGGAGACAAGAAGGCCGAAGAGCAGCACGGTGAGCGCGCCGAGTACGGTTTTGCGAGATCCGAAGCGGCCCATCGCGAAGGCAGACAATGGCATGAAGGTACCGGTAATAAGCATGTACCCGGTTGTCAACCACTGGGCGCTTGTAACCTCGATGCCATAGATTTTTGAGATGGCGATAAGGGCGATGTTCATCTCGGCTTCGTTGAAGATGCAGACGAAGCCCGCGAGCACGAGGAGCGCGATGGTCGGCAGAGGCGACCTGGTTGTGGATACTGACATGTTCTTACAAAACGTGCGGTGATGATGCTAGACGATTGACGGCTCCGGATTGGCTGGATTCACGGCCCGGGTTGCCCGGAGCGGTGTGTATTGACTATTGGGCAATCCACCACTCATACCTCTACCTTAGCCTGCGAACTATTCGTACTATGCGTGCGGCTTGCTTCTCTAGTTCCTCGCGGGTGAGAGATACTCTCTGCTCCTTGCCCCGCTGTTCCTCACCACTGTGAGCTTTGCCGCCGGGCGCAGCATTGCCAGTGTGAAGAGCTGCCAGCAAGTTCTGCCGGTCATTCTCGCAGCCGGGCATAAACAACTCGTTACCGGCCTTTATGGTGGCCGCGGCGATTGCGCGCGGATACCTCTGATCTGTGCGCGCCATAGAGTCGATAACCCAGTCGGTCATAACAAGGCCCTTGTAGCCCCACTCCTGGCGGAGAAGTGTTTCCAACAAGGCGGAAGACTCGGAGGTATGAACTCCATTGATGAGGTTGTAGGAGGTCATCAGGCCATGCGGCTGGTCTGTACGGATCGTAATCTCAAAACTTCGCAGGTAGAGTTCGCGCGCAGCACGCTCCGACACATGGCTGCACGAGTGTAGGCGGTTGGCTTCTTGATTGTTGCAAGCGAAGTGCTTGATGGTTACTCCGCGCCCCGGATGGGCCTGCACGCCGCGCGCTATTGCAGCGGCCATCTGGCCAGATAGCAGTGGATCCTCGGAGAAGTACTCGAAGTTACGACCGCACAAGATTGAACGGTGCAGATTCACTGCCGGAGCCAACCAGAGGTGTACACCGAAGTGTTCCATTTCCGCGCCTACAATGTCGCCGAGTTTCTCGGCCAGTGTCAGGTTCCAGGTTTGCGCGATGGCCGTACCGATGGGAAGAGCGGTGGTGTACTGCTCGTAGGACCGCTGCGGCCGCCGGGGTGCGGTCTCGCCCGCCTGTGCTGGTGCATCATCTTCCCGTAACTCGGCATAAAGGCCGCCGAGCGCGGGGCGCAGAGCAAAGCGACCATCCGCATCTTCACCCACTTCCGGTGCCAAGCGCAGTCCGGCGGGTCCGTCGGCAAGAATAAGCGAGGGGAGACCGGGGATCGCGGTCGTTGTCTGTCCGGCCGCACCGATAAGGGTTTGTGAGGCCTGCCCGATGACGGATTGCTTCATGGCGGAGTCGCCGTAGTCACCAAGAACCAGATGACAGAGCTCATCGTCGGATAACCCGCTGACGTGGTCGAGCGCATCGGCAAGGTCTACGGGCTCGCAAGCGTCCGCGCGGCGGAGATCGGCGGCCGTGACAAGTACTCGCGGTACCTGGTTGTATGCGGGGCGCGGTGCCGCGTATTGCGGTGACGTGAAATCTGTGAATCCGGGATCGGCCAGTACCTGATGTACCCTGCGAACCGTAGCGGTTTCGGAGAGCTCGACGACGGCGCACACCTCCGTGTCGCGGCTAGACGTGCCGACGCGAATCACATATTCACCGGCTTCGAGAACCATGGCCACTGCCGCCGCATCGTAAGATGCGAGGTCGGCGAGGTCGAAGGTGACGGTGACCCGCTCGGTGCTGCCGGCCGATATCTCATCGGTTTTTGCAAAGCCTGCCAAGACTTGGTGCGGCTGGTCGAGCCTGCCGTTGGGTGCGCTGACGTACACTTGTACAACTTCCTTGCCCGCGTGTTCGCCCGTATTGGTAACGGCCGCCTGCACGCTGACCAGCGAGTGGTCCGAAGATACTGCGCGCACCTCGACGTCGAAGGTGGTGTATCCGAGTCCGAAACCGAAGGGGAAAAGCGGTGCGACACCAACCGAGTCGAAGTAGCGATATCCGACGTAGATGCCTTCGCGGTAGTACGTGTCGTCTGGATCGCCGAAGTTGCCGATGGAGGGGTAATCTTCCCACGCAGTCCAGGTGGTTGAGAGTTTTCCGGAGGGATAGCTCCTGCCGAGCAGGACGTCGGCAAAAGCATCACCAATACTGGCACCAAGCTGTGAGAGAAGGAGGATATTGGGTACGTGGCTCACCGGGCTGAGGTCGACGACGCCTCCCACATTCAGAACCAGTAGGAACCTCTCAAACTGGGCGGCAAGAACCTGAATATCCCTGATTTCGGAATGCGTGAGGAGTACGTCGCCGCGCTGCGCCACCCGGTCGTTGCCCTCACCCGACTCGCGGGAGACCACGTACACCGCGGCGTCGCCCGTGCCTGCAAGCGGCAGATCATACTCCGGCGCGGCTTCGACGGCGCCCATGCCGAACTCCGGTGCCGGAATACCGGCCTGCGCGGCACGCCTCTTCAAATCTGCGACGAAGCGGCGGTGATGCGCGGCGGCGACGTCGTCGTAGGCATCGAGCCACGGCTTGGTTGTCAGCACGAAACCGGCATTCTCCAGCCCTTCTTCAATGGTGACAACGTGGCGAGAATTGACGTCGCCCGAACCGCTGCCGCCTTTGACAGTGCGACGCGCCCCCGCGCCGTACAAAGCGAGCCTGCCCGGGTGGGAGAGAGGGAAGGATCCGTCGGACTTCAGAAAGACCATCGATTCGGGGGTATTGGCTCGGACTACCGCGAGATGGTCGATCTCGTATTGGTTCACCTATCGTAACCCGTCTACTTGTGTTGACATTGTTTCCCCCGGTGATGTGGTGAGCAAGCGGTCGCATGCTGTCGGGCACATGCGCACCATTCATCACCGGGGCAACACCGAGTCTAGTCATTTGCCGGGCGGCGAGTTGTGCGTCGAGTATCAAGGGACCAAGACGAGCTTACCCGCAGCGCCGCCGGCGTCTACACGAGTCAGGGCCTCCGCAGCTTCTTCCAGTGGCAGAACGTCACCTATATGGGCTTTGACACCGCGACCGGCAAGAACCTTGACCGCCTGTTCCAACTGTTCGCCGTCGGAATGTACGTAGACGAATCGGTATCGCTGCTTTCGGGCTGCGGCTGCCCGGTCGAAGCACATTCCTGCCACAGTGAACAGAGCCCGCTTGAGGTGCCCGTACGCTTCCCGGCGTGCGAACTCACGGTTAGGACCGCCTCGCAGCGACACCAGGGTTCCACCCTCGCACATGATTCCCAGTTGGCGTTTGACTTCTTTGCCGCCGAGACCATCGATAACGAAGTCGACATCTCGGAGCACTTGCGTGTAGTCCTGAGTGCGATAGTCGATGAACTGTTCCGCGCCTAAGGCGAGAATACGTGGTTCGTGCCGAGCATTACCCGATGTGATAACGCGTAACCCGCGATCTGCAGCCAGCGGAATAATCGTTGCGCCCAGGCTACCGGTGCCGCCGGAGATAAACACCGTGTTGCCAGGGCGTGCTCCATGCAAGAGGTCCAAAGCCTGCGCTGCTGTTAACGCGGTCAGTGATAGGGAAGCGGCCTCTTGGAAGTTGTAATCATCGGGGATCGGTGCCAGCGCGTTTTCGTCTACCGCTGCGTACTGCGCGAACGCTCCGATACGATTAACCGGCATTCGGCACATGACGCGTTGGCCGACCTGCACGCGGGTCACCTCCGCCCCGACCGCTTCCACCTCGCCGGCCAGCTCGTTACCCAAGATGAGCGGAGTTCGGTATCTGGCGAGGAGCTGAACCTCCTTGCGTGCGATCATCGTGTCAACAGGATTGACACCCGCGGCACGCACGCGCACCAGGGCATCTCTCGGTGCGACTTTCGGTTCGCGGACATCGTCCACCTGAACGGCGTAGGGCGCCTTTCCATAGTGGATCAGAACAGCCGCCTTCATTCGTTTCCTCCCGGCTTTAGTTGGGCTATTTCGTCTGGATGTAATCGCGCGCGCATGCTGCCGATGCAGTCGTGAAGCGACTGCGACGCCAAGGCGCATCGGAGGGCGTCTTCGGCATGTGCCATGACTTCGGAAAGTACCGGCGTGATGTGCCGCCCCACAATGCAGTCATCGTTGGGATTGCGGTGTAGATCCATCACGCGAAGGGGTTCGCCGCAGGCGGCGTCATGAATTGCCAGCAGCGTGGCATCACGGGGTGCCATAGCCATCTCGTATCCCTGCGAACCGCTGCGTGAGGTAACGATGCCGGATTGGACCAGACCTGCCATTACCTTGCGCACATAGCTAGCGTTGACTTCCGTGCTAGTAGCAATGCGGGCGGAGGTTATGGGGCTATCTGCCGCGGATGCTTGCGAAATCAGCATCAGTCCGTGGACGGCAACGGAGAATCGGGTATCCCTAGCAACTTCCTGTGCTAGCAAATGATACAGCTTCATGTTCTGGCGTGGTGCCGTGTTCATGTTCTGGTGCGGCGTCGTTCTCAGGTTCCGATACGGCATCGTTTGCCGCGATGACCGAGCGGGGTCTGGTTGAAACGGCCTGACACTGGCACACTAGAACTTGTTGGACGCTGGCGCTGCCATGGATCGTTTCTTTCTCACGGATGAAGGAACGACGACGGCGAGACTCGTATCCGCGGATGTGGGTAGATACCGCTAGGGCTAGGTGCTACCTCTTGGCCGGAGTGTTTGTTTCTGCGGATGTGCGGAGGCGCTGGCACACCTCCGGTAGCCGTCCAGACGATAAGGAACGGGAGACGTAGACATGCAATACACCAAACTAGGAACGACGGATATCACCATCTCGAAACTCTGCATCGGTGGGATGAGCTTCGGGCGAGTCTTCGAGGACTTCCACCAGTGGGTTATCGACCAGCCGACGACGCAGGCGGTGATCGCCCGCGCGTTGGAACTCGGCATCAACTTCATCGACACGGCCAATGTGTACGCCCACGGTACCAGTGAGGAGTTCATAGGAGAATCACTTAAGAAGCTCGGGGTAAAACGCGAGGACGTAGTACTTGCCTCGAAGGTGTATTTCAACGAGGGGAACCTCTCCCGTGCCGCGATTACCCGAGAGATCGATGGAACACTGGCCCGCTTGGGCACCGATTACCTCGATCTGTACATCATCCATCGCTTCGACTATGGCACTCCGATCGAGGAGACGATGGAGACCCTCGACTCGTTGGTCCAGGCAGGCAGGGTTCGTGCGCTCGGAGCGTCGGCCATGTACGCCTATCAGCTCCACAATATGCAGGTGGTGGCGCATGAAAACGGCTGGACGAAGTTCGCCAGCATGCAGAATCATTATAACTTGCTGTACCGGGAGGACGAACGAGAAATGATCCCTGTGTGCCAGCAATATGGTATGTCGCTCACCCCGTACAGTCCCCTCGCTTCGGGGCATTTGACGCGACCGACATGGGATTCTGATTCGCTTCGGTCAACCACGGACGGCACCATGCGTAGGAAGTATGATCGCGATCGGGAGACGGGTATTCCGATTGTTGGGCGGGTGGCAGAAGTTTCCGAACGGTACGGCGTCGCCATGTCTGATGTAGCTTTGGCCTGGCACTGGGTCAAAGGCGTTGCCGCTCCCATCGTCGGGTGCTCGCGCCCGAGCAGGGTTGACGATGCTGTGCGAGCGTTGGATCTCAAACTGTCCGACGACGACGTCGCCTATCTGGAGGAGCTATACGTACCGCATGAGCTGGTCGGGCCGCTTGCCCGTCCGGGCGACAAGCCGCTTCCTGGAGCCGCTGTTAGAAGGTGACGCGGGTCGGCGGTGAAGCGGGTCGATGGTGAAGACGCGTGCGCTGTCGGGCCTCCGCTCCGGGGCGGGGTGCCGCGCGCGAGTCAATGCGCCGGGTACTGACCGGGGAAGATAGTTGCGGGCTGGCACGCTCGGCCATCGAGCGGGGGCCGGATGTGGGTGGTGGGTCCATTTGGCGACTATGGATTTGCTCCGTGTGTTTTGGCGTGGTCCGGGTTCTTCACGGGAGTGCGTGAAGAACCCGGAGTGGATCCATAGCCGACCGAAGAGGGAACCTGGTGCCAGCGAATTCATGCCTGATTAAGCTCCGAGTGCGTTCCTGCGCCATGGTGGAGAGGTTGCCTTCTCGTGTTTTGAGTAGGGTCACGGTTCGCTCCATGTGGAAGTTGGTGATTATCGCGCTGAAGGTCTTGCCGGTGCTGTTCTAAATGAGTCGGCTGAGATCGGAAGGTGAGTAGCCGAAAAGAGCGGCCGTCTCCGCCAAGGTTGCGTGGTGGTAGTTGACGCCAAGACAGTCAAGAACGGCCACAATCAGGTTGTTTGGAGCGCCGGGCAGCTGTAACGGTGATCGGTGCCATCATCGACGTGGCACCGGCAGCAATTCTGCTTCTCGCGTTGCTTCCCCTCGTCAAATACAGGCTTGACCAGCCGACGATGGACCGGATAACGGTAACTCATTGCGCGGCGTCAAGGAGAGCCTGTGAAGGAGGCGGTTGCCCTTTGACCGCAGGATCGGGTTGCCTGTCAATGGGGTGGGCTCGTGTCAGCGCCTCCCGCCGCCGGGCAATTCCAAAGCTGCGGGGACCGGGATTAGCCATCTGGTCGGCGGACGCGCCACCAGCCAGATCGTGCGCTTCCCTCCCGACTTAATTGGCCGGCGGCTCGCAGCTCAGCTATGAGTCGCTCGGCCGTCCGCTGCGAACAACCGAGTTGTACCGCCAAGGCACGTACGGTCAGGTGCGGGTCATCGCGGAGCAGCCCGAGTATTCGCTGCCGTCGATTCTGCAGTGGGTGTGGCTCAATGTAGGGGAGTAGTGCGTCGCGGATCGCCTCGAGCGCGAAGACGACAAAACTCTCGCAAGACCCCGCTTGATTTGATGTGGCAATGGTCCGGTAGTACTCCTCTTGGCGTGCATGGATAACGGTTTCGACCGGCAGCCATGCAAGCGGAGCCCGCCAGTGTGACAGTAGCAGCGTATGCCAAAGGCGCCCAGTGCGCCCGTTACCGTCGGTGAACGGATGAATAGACTCAAACTCGTAATGGAAAAGGCACGAGGCGAGAAGTGGGTGAAGGTCTGTCGAACTCAGCCAGGAGAACAGGTTCCGTATGGTATCCGGCACGTATTTTGCTGGGGTGCCGGGATGGATCAGCTTGCCGTCTTTGAAGACTCCCGCGTTACCAGCCCGGAACTGCCCGGCATCGGGAATCAGTCCGTCCATGAGTATGGCGTGTGCCTGTAGGAGGTCCGCCGGGGAGTAAGGGTCAAAAGAACTCATGTGTGTAAGCACGGTTGGCGTTCTCAACCTCACGAATATCCGATGGCGGTCCGAGTACCCGCTCACCGTTGATGATTGCGGTGACGTCTTGGTGCGACAGCGAGTTCCCTTCAATGAGGAGCGAAGAGTGAATTGTTTGGATTCGCGTCTCGCGGCGAAGATGAGGGTTGGTGCTCAAACGGGGGTCTGGGCCCAATCTTCCAATCAACTCGGCGATGTCCATGCATAGGCTGTCGATCTGTGCGGTATGTATGAATGGCTGTGAATAGCCCATGGTTGCCCCTTCGAGAGATCTCGATCACCGTCAAAGTTTACCGCCAATGGCGGTGAAGTGCAGACCGCACTATGGTGATGGGTGGCGCCGCTAGTGTCCGCGGCGTTTTGGCATTGTTGGCATTTTGGCATCGTCGGACCTGCCGCGTTCCGAGGGCCGCGATCCCCGTTACCGTGCCGATAGGTGCCAGCAGTGCCGTTGCGCCCAGGTAATGGTGTTGTGGTGGTGCAAGAACTCGCGCAGGGTGAACTCCAGGTACGGCCGAGCGCCTTTGGCAAGCGTCGGCGAGCGAAAGGATCAGGTGCATGACAGACTAGCGATGCCTCACAAGCACCCACGCGAAACAACCGCACGAGGCCATGCCCCGGGTGTCGCATCGCTCATGTCCGCACAACTTCATGACACAGTTGCGTATCTCCGCCGTCGTCCGGCATATGCGGCAGTGATGCGGGATTGCCGCACCGCGTGGCCTCCGAGTACAAGGAGGCGCAATGCAGCTCAACCTTTCCGAACTTGAATTTACCTACCCTGGCGCGAGTACACCGATCCTCGCCGGCATTACTGTGAGCTTTCCGCAAGGATGGACCGGGATAATCGGTGACAATGGCTGTGGTAAGACAACGCTCGCGCGTATTGCCTGCCGGGAGCTTGAGGCCGACGTCGGCGTCGTCGTACCGGACTTGTTGGCATACTACTGTGCGCAGGATGCGACGGAGCTGCCTAAACTCTTGGAAGACTTCGCTTATGCGTACGATGCGCGCACACTTCGTATTCGGCGGGAACTCGAGATCGAGGACGACTGGGCGTGGCGATATGAGACCTTGTCCGGCGGTCAGCGGAAGATGACACAGATAGCATGCGCTCTGTGGAACGCGCCGGATGTATTGGTGCTCGACGAACCGACAAATCATGTTGATGCTTCTGCGCGTGCGGCCATCGGCCGTGTGTTCGGGAGTTTCGGCGGTATCGGGATCCTCATTTCACACGACAGGGAATTGCTTGATGCCCTGTGTTCGCAATGTCTGTTGATGGGATCGGGAGGAGCCGTGTTGCGGCCCGGCGGGTACTCGGATGCCACCGCGCAAGCGGAGTTGGAGGCCCTAACCCTGCTGCGGCAGCGGGACACGGCAAGACGTGAGCAGAAACGCATCGCCCGGGAAGCGCAGCGACGGCGTGAGGAGGCGTCGCGTACCGCTTCGCGGCGTAGTGGGCGCAATATCGCCACCCGTGATAACGACGCTCGCTTTCGGCTGCGTCAGACCATAGTGAGCGGGAAAGACGGGGTGGCAGGACGGCTTTCGGCAAGAATGGAGGCGCGGCTTGAGCGGGCCAATACGGAGGTGGAAGGGATCCGCTTAGAAAAGCACTACGACGCTGAGGTGTGGGTCGACTCCCGCCCTAGCAGGCGGCCTGTCGTGCTCGAGTTGCCGCAACAGGATCTAGCACTGGGTGAATCGAAAATCCTGCGCACACCCCCGCTACATATCGGTCATCGTGAGCATATTGCGCTGGTGGGAGATAACGGTAGCGGTAAGACGACGTTAGTGAAGGCTTTGCTGGGCCCGCGAACCGATGGAAGTGTGGTGCGTTCACCGTCTGAGAATAGCGTGCCGGAGCACGGACGTTTCCTCTACCACGATGCACCGTTGATTTCGGCGACGACGTCGATCACGTGGAGGATCAAGCCGGAAACGGAGGGCGCGCTGCGATTAGTGGTGGAGGGCGCTTGAGAGTGCGGATGCGGCCTGGCGGATGCGGCTTGAGAGTGCGGATGCGGCCCATGGGGCAACGATGCGACTTTCCGCATGTTACTGCTACCTTCGCTACGCACTACATCGCTCATCGAGATGCCGACGATGCGACCTCCGCATGGCATTTCTACCTTTCCGCTGGGTGCGCTGTGCGCGTGGGATCGTCCCCATACACTTCTTCCGTCCTCATCGTGCTGCGCACCTGCTCCAGAAAACGTTCGGCAATGGGGGAGAAGACCTGCCCTTTTCGCCAGATGAGGTACACGGGTGACGTCAACGTGGGCGATAGGGGGCGGAAGACTAGATCACTAGTGGGGCCGGTATCGACAAGCCGATCAAACGTGAGCAAATAGCCGAGGCCCTCACGCGCGAAAACCGATCCGTTATAGGCGAGGCGAAATGTTCCTTCGAGGTGGAGTTCCTTCATGCGCTTTCCCGCCCAGCGCGGTATATCGCTGGCCCAGGACTGCTCGGAACAGAACAGGGGGAGCCCTGCGAGGTCATCGATAGTGAGCGCGCTCGAGCGAGCGAGTGGGTCGTCCCGGCGCATAACAACACCCCACAAGTCGGCAGCCGGCAGCCGCAGCACGTCATATCTTGTGGCGTCGGGTTCTTCCACCAGAGCGGCGAAGTCCAGCACACCGCGATCCAGTTTCTCAGTGACCTGCTCGGTGTCTCCGCTGGTGATGTGGTAGCGAAGTCCGGGGTGGTTTGCCTTGAGCCGACGGATCGCACCGGCAATAAGGCGAATCTGGAAGGACTCAGCGAGACCGAGATGAAGGTCTCCGCCGGTGATGTCCCGTAAGGCGGCGAATTCAGTTTCGATTCGATCGGCTAGGCGTATAAGGTCGTCGGCGCGGTCGCGTAGTAGCCGTCCTTCGTCGGTAAGTTCGATGCTGAAGGAGTGCCGGATGAACAGTTTCTGCCCGAGCTCTCGTTCGAGGGCTTTGAGTTGTTTGGAGAGCGTTGGCTGTGAGACACCCAGTATTTCAGCGGCACGGGTCATGTTGCTGTCGTGTGCGACGGCCGCGAAATAGCGCAAGGTCCGTATCTTCATGTGATATTCGTCTCCCATCGCTCCGCAGAGTTAGACAAACTCGATGATATGCACATCAAGAATAACTGACATGCACGTTAGGCATTGGTGGAATATCGGCGGAGTGGATAGTTTCAATAGCAGGAATCCGCGCGAGCGATCAACCGCCTAGGCGTCGCGCGCATCCTCTGGAAAGGAGAGGACATGACGAACGAATCTCTTGAGTTGACCAACGAGTGGGACAAGGTCTTTCCGGCCTCGGTGGAGGTCGGCCACGAAAGGGTTACTTTCCACAATCGATTCGGTATCACTCTGGCGGCCGACCTCTACACGCCGAAAGGGGTATCGGGGCCACGGCCAGCGTTGGCGGTGTCCGGCCCGTTCGGTGCGGTCAAGGAGCAGTCCAGCGGCTTATACGCCCAAAAGATGGCCGAGTACGGCTTCTTGGCCATCGCCTTCGATCCCAGTTTCACGGGTGAGTCCGGCGGCACGCCGCGCTACATGAATTCGCCGGATATTAATATCGAGGATTTCCAGGCCGCCGTCGATTACCTTTCCGTGCGCGACGACGTCGATGCGGACAATATCGGCATCATTGGCATTTGCGGTTGGGGAGGAATGGCGTTGGCCGCCGCTGCGGCAGATCCACGCATTAAGGCGACGGTCGTCTCCACTATGTATGACCTGAGTCGGGTGGCGGCCAATGGCTACTTCGACTCGGCGGACTCCGCTGAGGCCCGCAATCAGATGCGCGCATCCGTGGCGGCCCAGCGCACTGCCAGCTACAGGGTTGGCACCTACGCCATGGCGGGTGGCGTGGTGGACCCGCTTCCCGACGATGCGCCGCAGTTCGTCAAGGACTATTACGACTATTACAAGACGCCGCGCGGCTACCACCCGCGCTCGCTGAACTCGAATGACGGGTGGACTGTTATTGGCGGGTCGTCGCTAATGAATGCCACGCTGTTGGGCTACATTGAGGAAATCGAGAACGCTGTGATGATTGTGCATGGGGAAGAGGCGCACTCGTTCTATATGGGCAAGGATGCCTTCGCTCGGCTCCAGGGGGACAACAAGGTGTTCGTTCCTATCCCTGGCGCCTCCCATACCGATCTGTACGACGGCGGTGGGAAGAACGCCATCCCATGGGATCAGATCGCTGAGTTCTTCGCGCTGCATTTGTGCTGACCGCGACGAACTCGGTCCGCATGCCCGGCGGATGGGGGAAGCCTCGCAATTTCTTTATCTAGTGGTCTCTCACCGGTCCCCACGCCGATGAGGGCGCGGGGACCGCCGTCTAATCCGTATGAACATGGCGGCACCTGGGCACAGCGCGGTCCCGTGCCCTGCAAGGTGGCGGTCGGGATGGCAGCGTCTCTTGTGTGCACAGTTGGACCTGGTCCAACCGGAGGAGATCGCTGACCATTGCCAGCCCACCCCGCGTGGCTGAACTGTGGGTGCCACGCGCATGGGGAGATCGGTGCGCGTCCGCTATGTGGGAGTCTGCGTAGCGCGTCTATGGTGTGAGTTGCCGGTGCGCGTCCGCTATGCGGGAGTTTGGTAGTGGGGAATGAAGGGCGGATGTCAAAATCCCGTCCAAACGACGGAAGACTTGAATGTCTCCATTGAAGGAGTGGCGGAATTTCGCGGATCTTGTGGCTTGGCTCTGCTGCGTGATGCTCGTTTGGACGGGATTTTGACACGCCACCGGCAGTCGAAGGGAAGGACAAGGGCAAAGGTCGTCCAAAATTGATGTGGCACCCTCAATCCACGAACATCGACTTTGCCCACGCTAGGGGGCGGTGCTGTATTCACCGTCTTGGCGACGGCGCCGTTGACGGTAGAGGCCAGCAAAGAGTGAGCACAGCCCGACAACTGCGAGCACTGCGCCAGCCTCCCACGATCCTCTGCCCGTTGTAGCAACAAGTATCAGTAAGGTCACCCCAGCTGCCAGAAGCGCGACTCCGAGTTTTGTCAACCAGCTGGTATCGGGGGAATATGATGTCCAACTCATGGTGATCACAGTGCCGAGCAGCTCTTGTTTATGACCTTATAGCCAAACGGCTGAGCCCATGCTCGCATTTAAATCTCGGCACATTGTCTTCCCTTCGGGCCTGTCTTGTCAGCTAGATACCAGCCAAGGGCAGATCCAAGTGCCGAGCAGGCGACGCCACCGATCACGCCACCGCCAGCAAGCGTGCACAGACCACCTGCGGCTCCGCCCCATCCGACGCTACTTCCGAAGTTCCAGTCTCTTGGTGTCAGGTAAATGCATAAGTAGCGTCCAACGCCCACATGGAACTGCGGGGAAGCGGTACCTCCAGTTTGATCATCAGAGACGACTTTCCATCGGATCCCGTTTGTCTCGTGCATAACGCCATCGGCTGGCACGGTCTCGCTCTTCCTGAAGATCTCATCTAGGTCTGACTCTTGATCCTGGACTTGCGCGACTACTGTTGTGGTACCTCGCATGCCGGTTGTCTTCTCGGACGGGGTGGCGGCGGCCGCCGAACCAAGAGCGAGTGAGGCCGCCAGAAGCGATCCGAGAAGTGTTAGTCCTCTTCTCATGGTTCCGTTCTCCCTTTCGAACTTCGTTGTAAGAAAAGAGGCACGCCAAATGCATGACGTGCCTCTGAAGAATATTATATGGCTTGTCGTTTCCTCCCTGTCAAGGTTTGGGTTATAGGTCATTTTGTGTTGTTGGGGTTAGTCCCGGGTGCTGTGGTAGGGGGTGGAGTTCGTGGAATCCGAACCCGCCGAGGCTCCTGGCCGCCGCAGCTATGGGCGCCCAGTCGTCCTGGGCACTGGTGGGGCGGAGCATTTGGCATCCGTGGAGCGGCACAACGTCGACGAGGAGAGAAGTGCCGTCGGAGCTTCGCACAGACAGCTGAATCATCTACGGGCATAACCTCTCATGTGAGAAGCGTTTGCGGGCAGGGCATCGCGTTGGCAAGCGATGGAGCCCAATAGCCAGTGCAGAAATGACACAAAGCGGTGTATCGCGGAGGTCTGCTAGCCGGCGCGCGGACTTACGGCGGGCACTGTCAGCTGGGGCCTGGACCGAAGTCAGCGAACTCGAGGATGCGCTAGCTGGGCTTTCAGGTGGGGACTTGAAGGCACTCGCCCGCGACCGTGAAGGCACTCGTGTTTCGGTCGTGTCGCTGGCAGAAGCAACAGATTTCCGTCTCATCGCTGGCAGAAGCAACAGACGGTTGCTTGACGGCGCGGCGGTAACTGTGCTCTGGCTATACCAGGTCCGCCCGAAGGAGCGGCTGACAAGGAGGTTGAAATGTCTATTGGAGAAGCGATTGCGAAGGCGCGGACTGTCCGCGGGATGACCCAGAGCGATCTGGCCGATGAGGTCATGGTGACGCGGCAGGCGGTATCGCGATGGGAGACCGGTGCGACCACGCCGGGTGTCGATATGTGTAAATTATTGGCAAGAGCGTTGGACGTGCCGGTTACGACGCTTCTTGGGCTTCCGCCAGCGCCAAACTGCCAGAGCTGTGGCATGCCCATCCCGAAGCCGGAGCAGCATGGTGCCGAAGCCGATGGAACCCTCTCGCAGGATTACTGCGCCTGGTGCTACCAGGACGGCACTTTCGTCGGTGAAGAGACCATGGATGGGCTGATTGAGTTCAGCGCGCCTTATATGGCCGAAAGTACTGGAATCACAAACGACGAAGCCATCTCATATATGACGGCGGTACTACCGCATTTGCGCCGCTGGAAACAGTAGTGATGCGGGGGCGGCGTTTCGGCGTCGGCCCCCACAACAGTCCAACTGACACGACGATGTCGACAGTGTGACGGTCGGCGTCTCGGCGTCGGCCCCCACAACAGTCCAACTCGCACAGTGGAAACGGTCCAACTCACGCAATGAAAATCGTCCAACTCACGCAATGAAAACAGTCCAACTCACCCAATGAGGTACGCTTTTCCTTGAGTTACCAGTTGTATGTGACTGGAGGAGGGGACGGTGACTACGCGCTACATGAGTCGCGTCCCAGATGACGCATTAGCGGCTCTTCTTGCACACAGCGGAGCTGTTCAGGTCAGGGGGCCCAAATGGTGTGGAAAGACGGCGACCTGCTCGCAAGTCGCGGCAAGCGCCATTTACCTTCAGGATCCCGATCGTAGCTAGTCATATCTGGCGCTTGCCGATGCTAAGCCTTCCGCGTTGCTAGAGGGCGCAACTCCGCGCCTTATCGACGAATGGCAGATGGCGCCGCAACTGTGGGACGCGATTCGGTTTGCTGTTGATCGCAGGGGAGAACCGGGACAGTTTGTTCTGACCGGTTCGTCAACCCCCACGGTTACGAGCGCACATTCCGGTGTAGGACGAATCGCAGCCCTCACCATGCGAACGATGAGTCTCTTTGAATCAATGGAATCCAGCGGCAGTGTTTCCCTGGAAGCGGTTTTCGATGGCGACACCGAGATCGGTGGAGTTTCGCTGCTTGTTGTGGAAGGAATCGCGCGGGTTTTGTGCCGTGGAGGCTGGCCTGCCGCAGTTACGGCTGGCGATACGGTGCCAGTGGGTCGGTTAGCGCAAACGTACGTTGAGGGGCCTATTCGCTCTGATGTTGCACGCATGGATGGTGCACGTCGTAATTCAACGCGTATGCGCGCATTAGTGCGGTCATACGCACGGCATATATCCACCCAGGCTGCACAGGCAACAATTGCGGCGGACATGGCCGCCGACGATGCTTCTATCGCGCCGAACACGGTGCGCGACTATCTTGATGCACTAACTCGTGCTTACGTTATCGAGGACCTGGCCACTTGGAATTCGGCGTTGCGTTCCCGCACGGCGATTAGAACAAGTCCGACTCGGCATTTTGTTGATCCATCCATCGGCACTTCCGTGATGCGTTGGGCCCCGTCCATCTCATGGCAGATTTTGAAGCTTTCGGACTCCAATTCGAGTCACTGGTTGTGCGGGATTTGCGGATTTACGCAGAGTTCCTCGATGGTGCGCTTTTCCACTACCGTGACAAGACCGGATTGGAAGCCGATGCCGTTGTCGTGCTGGCTGATGGGCGCTGGGCGCCGCTCGAAGTGAAAATCGGCTCGCGTGAACTGGACGATGCAGCCAAGCGTTTGCGACGTCTGCGCGAACGCGTGGATACTCGCCGCATGGGAGAGCCGTCGTTCCTGGGTATCATCACTGCAGGTGTTACCGCCTATCGTCGGCCTGATGGCGTGCTTGTGATACCGCTGGCCTGCCGGTGCCCGTGAGTCTGCGCACTTGAAACATGAAGTATCCACGGCCCGTACCTGCCCCTTATTCACAGCGCGAGTCCGCACGCTGGCGGACACGCACCGGAAGCCCGCCGCTTTTGTGTCTCACACCATGTGAGGCCGCGCATTTGTGGACATGTACCTCCGTGGCGACACGAATCTCGGCGTGTGGGCACGAATCGCCCGTGTAGGGACAAGTCTCCCCGTGTGGGTCCGAGTCTCCCCCGTGCGGGCGCGAATCCCACCGCCCGTGTATGACCGACCTTGGGAAGGTCGTATGCCTTACGGCACCGGGTGGCGTTTGTCGCCTCCGCTCCGGCAGCCGACCGGTTAAGCGGCTCTTCCGGTTAAACCTGGTGGCACGAGCGGTAGTCAAGCCTGTCGGACCCGGCGGCAATCAAGCCTCCTGGCCCAGCGGTAATCAAACCTGCTGGCCCGAGCGATAATAGAGCACGGCGATCTGCGTTCTGTTCCGCAACCCCAGCTTGGCAAGTATGGAACTGATATGGTTGCGCACCGTTCCCTCGCTCATGAAAAGCGCCTGGGCAATCTCGGCATTATCTAAGCCCTCGCTCACAGCTTCTACTACCTCGTACTCACGATCAGTGAGGCAATCGAACTCCGAGGCGCGAGCCGAGCTTCCCGGTAACTTCACACGCAGCGCCGAACTCTCCAGCACCTCTCCTTCCAGAACACGCATTCCGGCCATCACGGAGCGTAAGGCGGGTGCGATTCGTGCGATGTCTTGTTTAATGAGGTAGCCGCGCGCACCCATATGCAGTGCGCGGACGATGTATTCGTCGTCAGCGAAAGTTGTAAGAAAAACAATGCGTGCCTGCGGGTCTATGGCCAGAATCTGCTCCGCCGCTTCGAGGCCATCGCCACCGGGCATTTGGATGTCCATGAGCAGCACGTCGGGCTTGTTTTGCGCGTAGAGCGTGACCGACTCCGGGCCATTGGCCCCTTGGGCAACGACGTCGATATCCTCTTGCGCCGAGAGGATCGTGCTCAGTGAGTCGGCAACAATAGGATCATCGTCAACGATGAGTATTCTCATGGTGTTCCCTCTCCGCTGGTGTTGTGGCTCGGATGAGTTCCGGTCCTCGAGGCCGTGTAGCGGCACGAATCAGTTCCCAGTTTCGAACTAGCGCCAGACTTCAAAGCACTGCTACTGCCGGGTATAAGCGCGAGTATACCGCTGATGCCACTGGCTGCGGCACCGGCACCGAGCACCGCGGCGGCCTCGGGTACGAAGCGCAAGAGCCACGGCCACGGTGTGGCGGAAAGCTTGCGCACGCCCGCTGCAAGTGATGCGGGTAGAAGGGCGTGGTAAGTCAGCTTTGCAGCTGTGCGTTTCGGTAGGGCACGTGCACCCGCCGCAGCACCACCGAGCAATGCGATATAGGTAGCGTTGAGCAGTACCTGCCGCGACCACTGGTTGGGGATGGGAAGAGGCGGCGCACCGACGAGGACGCGGACGATGTTGTCAGCGAGACGTTCCACCAGGGGTTGACGGACGAGGAAATCGCCGATGTTGACCAGGAGTGCGAAACCGAGCTGCAAGGCAGGCAATAACACGAATACCGTCGTTGAACCGGGCACTTTCCCAACATGCAGATGAACCCACTGATCGCGAAAGCGTTTGCGAATCCAGCCGAAGCCGTACTCACCGCTTTCCCCGAGCACGCCTGTAACCGCCGGGCTGCCATCTGCCGGTACAACGTCGTGAAGCATGCGATGCAGAGCCGTTGGGGATAGGAACCGCTGCCCGTTCGCGGCGCCGCCGTTTAGCAGCATGGAAAGAAAGCGGCCCGCATCGGCGGCGGAGGCGTATGTGGCGCCGGAAGGAGCTTGAATCCAGGAGTGCGCCCCGGCAGGAAAGTCTCGTACCGGCAAAGGAAAGCCGAATATGCTCACATGCCCCACTGGTTCGCGGGGTGACGGCAGGAAGGAACGGTGGGCCCGGCTTGCCTTTGTTGCCGAAACACCTCTCTCCGCACTGCGCTGACGCGCGGACGGCGTCGGGGTGGATATGCCGCATGAATCTGCACGCTTGTGCCCGCAGTCGGCTTCTGAGCGGGGTGACATTGCTGGGTGTGCCGTCTCTGGGCACCGGTTTTCAACTGTGCTGTCGGCCATGGCGAGCGGTGTGAGAATACGTTGCTGCAGGGCGCCGGAGAAGGAAACGCCCAGGGTTGCCTCAATCACCTGCCCGAGCAGATTGTAGTTCTGATTCGCGTAGCGAAAAGCGCGGCCTCGCGCCAGCCGCATGTGCCCCGGGGTGGCGTCGGTGGCAAGTCCACTGCAATGATGGGCGAGGTCGACGACGGTTACATCCTGCGGTACTCCTGCCTGCGGCAGATATTGCGTGATCGGTGTGTTGAGGTCAATCGTGCCTTCCTCGGCGAGTTGTAGCAGGAGCGCGGCCGTTAGCGACTTACTTGTGGAACCGAGTATTACCGGATCGTTTGCGCCGAGCCCGCCGTATTCGACGGTGAGTTTGGGGCCATCTGGTCCAACAAGCTGCACGACGCCGCCGGGAACAGCCGTGCGGCGAAAGGTCGCCAGGACGAGCTTTTTGAGGAGGCGCTCATGTTCCGAACCGAGCCGAGGACTAGTCATATGGCCTCTTCCTCTTTTGCTTGGGGATAGTAGCGAATACTGTGACCGGTGCGGTCTTGATCCGCAGCACACCTCCCAGCGACTCTACCCGCTCCCGCATGGAGCGCACGCCCATACCCTCGCTATGGTCGAGTCGATCCTTTTCGCCGACCGTACCATCGTTTTCGACGACCAATTGCCAGAAAGCAGGGTAGTCGGTGAGCTTGATCTGGACCGAGCGAGCGTGGCCGTGGCGTACTGCGTTTGTCAGAGCTTCGCGGGCCACGGCGATAAGTGACTGAGCGACGGTAGGAGGCGGGGATTCGTTCAGTGTGCAATCCACGACGACGTCGTCGATCCCGCAGCGCTGGCCGAGCAGATTCAAAGTGACGGGGAGATCAACACCCTCATCTGCCAACGTGTGCACGCTGCGACGCATGGAGCCGAGCGCCTCGTCGAGCGTAGAGCCGACGTCGTCAAGCTCGCCCACTATCGCGCCGTCGTCCTTGTGCACGATCTGCAGTGCCTTGACACGGAAAATCAGCCGCGTGAGCAGATGGCCCACATTGTCATGGATATCGCGGGCAATCCGCGTGCGCTCAGCAAGCGTGGCCGCGCGAGCCTCGTAATCCTGGGACTCCACAAGCCGCGCATTGGAATCCTGTAGCTCGCGCAGTCTTTCTTGTAGGTCATCGCGCGTGGCGAATAGACGCGCGCGAATGACGTCGACTTGCGCCGAGCGTACGGCGAGAGTCGCCGCCAATACATACACGACGACGTAGACGGCGGACTCGACCGGGCGGTGTACGAGGATAAGGGGATACGGGACCAGCGCGGGCAGCCATCTATACGCCTGGCGTGAGAGCACGGCGGTGCGGGTGAGATCGTAGAGGACAAGCGCCATTCCGGGAAGGGAGAGTGGTGAGAAACAGCTGGCGGCAAGGTATGCGAGTGCGCAGATGGCGGCGATACGGGTGCCTGCAAAAGAAGAACTGAAACCACTGAGCGCAAGTGCGCTAAGCAGCCAGCAGATCTGCTGCGCATAAGGCTGCCCGGAAAGCAGTAGAAGGACGATGCATCCGACGAAGATCGCCGTCTTATCTGCCAATGGTCCCATGAGGAGATTATACGAAGGCTACATACAACCCCTGACAAAACTCATGGCTGCAAGCAAATCCGATGACAGGTTTCACTCCTCCTTAACATATCTTCCCTGCAATGATCGAGACGGCAGAAAGGAAAGGAAGCGGCATGACCGACATGACCGATCAGACGGATAGCGCCCAAGCGGTGAGCGTTAACGGGTTGGTGAAGCGCTACGGCGAACTGTTAGCGGTTGATGGCCTGTCATTGGGAATCGCGCACGGTGAGATCTTCGGGCTCTTGGGCCCCAACGGCTCAGGTAAGACGACCACTATTAACTGCATCCTGCAGCTGCTGAAATATGATCGCGGCGAGATTGAAGTGTTCGGGCGTCCCATCCGCGCTACCTCCTACGATCTGAAACGGCGCATCGGCGTTGTGCCGCAGGAAGTAGCTGTTCTAGAGGAATTGACCGTACGAGAGAACATTGACGCCTTTTGCGCTCTGTACGTACCCGACCGGAAGAAAAGGCAACGCCTCGTGGGCGAGGCCATGGACTTCGTCGGTCTGGGGAAGTTCGCGAGGTTCCGGCCGAAGAAGCTCTCTGGGGGTCTGCTGCGGCGGCTCAATATCGCCTGCGGCATTGCCCATCGGCCGGACCTTATCGTGTTGGATGAGCCGACGGTTGCCGTAGACCCGCAGAGTCGCAACGCCATCCTCGATGGGATCAAGAACCTCAATGCGCAGGGCGTGACCGTCATTTATACGAGCCATTACATGGAGGAAGTCGAACAGCTTTGCACGCGCATCATGATCATGGATAGCGGGCGAGAGATTGCGAGTGGCACCAATAACGAACTGAAAGCCATGATCGGCGTCGGGGAGCGGATACGCGTCGAAGTTCTTCAGCCGGAGAATCCGCGCCAACCCACCCTCGATGCGGTGCGTCGCATCCAACATGTGCGCACGGTTGCATGGGAGGCGCCGGAGCTGCTTATCGAGTGTACAAACGGCACGCATAACCTGGCCGATGTGCTGGGAGTGTTGAGCGCGGAGGGTATCGCCTATGGGCGTATCACTTCCGAGCCGCCCACCCTCAATGATGTTTTCCTGGAACTGACCGGGCGAGAGCTACGCGACGAGGCGGCCTGATATGTGGGCGACTTGTGCATATCAAATACTGAATCTTCTGCGTTCGAAGATCACCTTGCTATGGACCATGGGCTTGCCCATTTCGCTGTCGTTGATCTTCATGGGCATGTTCTCGAATCTGGATCAGGTGTATCGGGCAGAACCAATCGCCATCGGCATCGTGCACGACGAGGACTTCGAGCAGGCACCCGGTCTGGACGAGATGGTCACAGCCCTCGCCACCGGGGATGACCAACTCATTACGGTGTCATTCCACGAGTCTGTAGAGGAGGCTGAGAAGGCGGCGAAGGACGACGACATCCTCGGCTACATCGCCGTGGATTCCAGAGTTCCAGTTCTACATCTCACGACGAGAGGGAACGGCACGAGTTCCGCCCTTGTGCTGCGCGCGGTTCTCGACTCGTATGTTCAAAAACAAGCCGAATATGCGGCGCTCGCTGCGCAGGGGCTCGACCCACAACAGCTTGTTACAGCGGAAGTTACGCGAGTCTTTACCGAGCGCACCCAGGTGACAAAGACGGTGGTCAAACCGGCAACTCGGTACTACTACGCTCTGCTGGCTTTCACCTGCGGAATGGGGGCTCTGATGGCCCTCGAAGCCGTGCGAAACGTTGCTGGCCGTTCCTCGGCCGTCGGAGCGCGGCGGACCCTGGCGGGCATTCCACGCTGGAAGGTGCTGCTTGGCACCATCGCCGGTGCCTGGATCTGCATGTTCGGGTGCATGATCGTGGTGTTCATGTTCCTGAAGTTCGTCGCAGGAGTGCAATTCGGCTCTCGGGCGGGTTGGCTAGTCCTTGCCATCGCACTGTCGAGTCTTATGACGTGCGCGGGTGGATCAGTACTTGGAACGATTCGGCAATGCGACCCAGGGATCGTCTCCGCAATAAGCTGCCTGCTGTCGTTGTTCACGGGCTTGTACGGAGATGCTTCCCAGCGTCTGGCCAATATGGTTGAGCAAGGTGCACCACTGGTGGCGCAAATGAACCCGCTGTGGCAGTCGACGCGCAGCTTCTTGTCTCTGCTCTATTACGACGAGATGGAGCCCTTCGTGCGCAGTTGCATGGTTATCTGTGCCATGGCGGGTGTCTTCTTTGTTATCGCATTGATCCGCATGAGGAGGATGAGCTATGAACGTCTTTAGAACATCAATGAAGGTTGCTGCGGCTCACCGCTTATACATTCTCATCTACCTCGTACTGTTGAGCTCCTTCGGCCTGTTCATCGGAAAAGTGCAGGGTGGAGAGAACCTCGAAAAGGAAGTTGTCGACACGCAGCAATACACGGTTGCCGTGATTGACAGAGACAATTCGGCAATTTCGCGCGGGCTCACCGCATATGTTGAATCGATGGGGGAGGTAACGGATCTTGAGGACACCCCTCGCTCCATTCAAGATGCGACGGCACAAGACTATATTTCGTACATCGTGATTATCCCCGCGGGATATGGCGATAGCCTTCGCGCCGCTGCGAGTGAACAAACGGAGGTTCCTCTCCTCGATACGGTCGTCAACTACCGCTCCGCCGCAGGTTCGCTTCTTGATACTCGCGTTAATGGCTACCTGGCGCAGGTCTACAACTATCTCTCGCTGGCGGGCAGCAGTCCCGAGCAGGCGATTGCGCTGGCCGATGAGGCGATAGCACAAAGCGCCGATGTAGAGCTTGTGACAGCGGATGATCCACCGCTTCCGAACGGCCTGCGCGTGTTCGCCGAGTTCTCCATGTACCCGATGGTTGCTTTTAGCGTGGTCGCCATCACCATTCTGTTGATCGCATTGAACCGACGTCCTGTCCGTTCACGCCTCTCCGCAGCGCCGCTGAGTGGTACCTCGCGTAACGTCAGCGTTATGTGGGCGTGTCTGATGGTGGGCTTCCTCGGCTGGCTATGGATCTCGGCTCTGGGACTGGTCTTTTTTGGACTTGATTCTCTCGCAACATCAGCGCCCTCAATTGGGGTTTTGGGTCTGGCGCTGTTCGCCGTGATGCTCAATGGCATTGCCATCGGCTTCCTGGTTGGCCAACTCGGCGGAGGAGATAATGCCGCCAACGCGGTCGCCAATATTGGCGGTATGACGATGTGCTTCCTGGGGGGAGCGTGGATACCGCTGGAGCTCATGCCAGACGGTCTGACCACCCTGGCGCGTTTCACCCCGGGCTACTGGGCCAACGAGGCGATTATGGGGGCATCCCAATCTGGTGCGGCGAGCACGGGAACGATACTCGGCTATGTCGGCCAATGTGGCGTATGTGCACTGTTTGCTGTTGCTATCTTCGCCGTCGCCCTCGCAATCGGGCGGTCACGTGCCCGCGCCTCGCTGTAGCTTCGTCATTTGCCCACGGAAAGAGCGAAAGCCCGCAGCTCTCGCTCGTCTCAGGAGGGACTGTGAGATGAAGGGGCTGCCGGATCTGTTATCGTCACGGTCCCGGCAGTGCCATCCACGAGCAGCTCCACACCGTCGGGCAGAGAAGTGGCGTTGCCGGTTCCGAGTACGGCGGGAATCCCGTACTCGCGGGCAACAATCGCCGCATGAGAAAGCGGACCACCGGAATCAGCGACGACGGCCGCCGCGACGGCGAATAGCGGCGTCCACGTTGGGTCGGTGTAGGGGCACACGAGGATATCCCCGGGCTGGAGCCGCGCAGCTTCGTCCGGCGAGTGGATGATTCGCGCCGGGCCGCAGGCGCGTCCGGAACTGGATGGTTGGCCACGTAGAGTGTGCAACTCGTCTAGTGTGCTGCCAACTTCGGGGTCGCCGCGATCCAGCCACACGGACTGTGCGGTGGGGCGCACTCGCTGACGCCTCGCGGCGAGTGAAGAGAGCTGCTTATCAGCGTCGTCGAGTGCCTGCTGCACCTCCTCCATGTACAGGAACCGGATATTTGCAGGATCGTCGAGTTGTCCGCGATCAGCGAGGCGGCGGCTGATCTCGTCCATACCCGCCCGGGCGACGCAGAAGAACTCTTCGAGCATGTAGGCTGTTCCTTCGCGGGCAATGTGGCGTGCTTGAAATCGCCGCGCATTCCTCTTCCAGAGGAAACGCAGCGGCCGTGGAAGCCGGGCGTTGATGAATCGGGCAGTGTTCTCGCCGCGGGTATGTGGCGGTGTGGACAATGCGGGTGTGTTCTGTGGAATCTGGACCGGGTTGCCCCGCAGTGTCGTTGCCAGCAGCGTGTAGAAGGAACCAGGATCCTCCCGCCAGGATCTATTTGAGAATGGCAGATAGAGACGAGTGCAGCGAGCGCCGTAGGAAGCGAGGAACTCATCGACAAGTTCTTGGAACTGTCGACCTCGTTTACTACCGCTCAGCACAGCCGGTAGCCGGTCGGAAGGTGTGCCTGTCAGAAGGGCTGTGAGACCAAATTCGCGTGCTTGCTGCGCCAAGAGGCTGATTTGCGCGGTCATCGCCGCCGTTTTGTACGGAACGCCGATGAGGAGCTCCTCCGGTGTAACCTGCGGGTTCGCATGTACCAATCGGATTAGGAGCGAGCAGATCGTCCGGTTGACCACCAAAGGAGCGTTGTAGTTGAGGAATCGACTGGCAGTCAGGCGTGAGCACTCCGCCAAGGAAAGGTGAACCAGGTCCATGACCTCGCGGTCGCTCATCTCGCGCAGGCGCGTGACTCGTTGGAGCATCGCATCAAGGCGCGAGCGCAGTCTTGATTCCTCGTGGGTCCAGCGTGCAGGGTCGTGCGACATTCCACGGTGAAATAGGACAGCCAAGCGTGCCGGCGTGGTGAGAGTTGGACGCGGCGCCGTCATACGAATGCGGATAACCCCGGTGCCCTCGCCGCGAATAAGGGCGGCGGCCGAATCGACTTTCAGCCCGGCTGCTCGCATGAGCTCTTGAATTGCGTCCTGTATTTGATGCACAGCGAACAGGTCAAGCGGGAATGGTGCGGGGTAGTGTTCAATCATGTCGTCACGCAGTACTTTGCTTAAACGCGCCGCAGCACGTTCGTTCCTTGAGACGACGGCTTCTGTTGCGGTGGTGATGGGCCGCGTTTGCAACAAATAGAGTTCCTCCCCGCAAAAGGCCCATTCAATATCCTGTCCGCAGCCGTAGTAGGCCTCGACTTGCTCGCCTAAACCCAACAGGCGCATGAGTTGCTTATCCGTAATGCTCTGTCGGCCTCGGTCCTGCTCCGGCACAGTCCGAGTGGTGGGTGGGCTGCCCGGGGAGGCGTCAATTCGTGTTTCCTTGCGGCCTATTTCTCGGGTGAGCACGCCGGGTGGTCGTCGGGCGAGGGTGAAGGTATCCGGTGTGACCAGACCCGTGACCACCGATTCGCCCAGTCCGTATGACGAGTTGACAAGCATTGTGTCTTCGCTGCCGGTGACGGGGTTCCGGGTGAAGAGCACGCCGGCCGTATCGGCGGGAACCATGGTCTGGACGACGACGGCGAGGGCGAGAGCGTCATCGGGTATTCCCTGCGTTTTGCGATAGGCAACGGCACGATCCGACCACAGTGAGGTCCAACACCTGCGAACGGCATAGAGTACGGCACTTTCTCCTATAACGCCCAAGAAAGTCTCTTGTTGACCCGCGAAACTCGCCTCCGCCAGGTCTTCAGCTGTCGCAGAGGAACGCACAGCAACCGGTGGGGAACCAAGAAGGCGGTACGCAGTGCAAATCGCCGTCTGCACGGTTGGTGGAATGACGCTCTCAAGGATGCGGTTGCGCGCAAGGGACGCCCTGCCTTTGGCGGCATCCTCCCGGATCTGCGCGGTACTGCTACCTAGAGTCTCTCGATAGGCGCGCGTCGTGATGCAGAATCCGCGGGGAACGGGAAAACCGGCACGAGCGCACTCCGCCAGATGCAACGCCTTACCACCTACGCGTTGTGCGTTACCCGCGTCCGCCTCGTCAAACCATGCGATCATATCCGCCTACCTCTATAGTCGTAGAGCCTTGGTGGAGATTCTATACTTATGGAGGTGCCTCGTCGAGATAAATTGCGAACTGATTCCGGGCGGGTTCTTATAGGAGCGGATTCCATGAGAGGACGGGAGATGAGTGATCGTCGCCGGCAGATTGCGGATGCGGGGATTCATATTCTGTCAGCACGAGGGGCCCGCGCACTTACGCATTTGAACGTCGACCGTGAGCTGGGCCTCGCAAATGGATCGACATCGTATTATGCGCGAACTCGCCGCGACTTGATCAAACTGGTTGTAGAACGATTGGCGGAGCGAACGGTGGAAGAGCTGTCGGTGGAGGTTGCGACAGCCGCATGGAATGTGGAGGACGAGCGGAGCGTGGCGGCTCGAGTAGCCACTGGTCTGGCACGCTCGGCTCGCCGTACGGAGGATCATCGGGCGAGGATATTACTACTCATGGAGTGTCGCTCCGATCCTGAACTCTACGATGCGCTGCTGCGAGGGACTTCGGTGCGCGAACACTTCAGCCGCGAGGTGCTTCCGTTTCTCCAGAGCTTGAATGTTGCGGACGTGGAAGAGCGCGCTGCGGATCTCGCTGCTCTTGTTGATGCTCTACTGATGCAACGTGTGATCCGCAATGCGCCGGTGGATGAGGAACTCATCATCTACTCCTTCCTCTCCGGCTTGTCGCGTGTTACTTCTGCCGACTAGCTGACAGTGAGCGATTACTACGCTGAGTGCGAAGAATTCGCCCACGATCTGGCTGCGATGTCGGCGATCTTCGGCTTTTCCGTATGCTACATTTGACGCTTTTGAATGGGGCAGGCCGACGTCGTCAAGCGCGGAACAGGCCTGACGCAAGAGAGGCGTCCGCGTTGCCTTCGGCTTCGGTGGCGACGTTCATGACGGGACATGTTGACAAACAATAATCATGAAACGCCTGACATGTAGCAAGGTCTCAACCTTGATACTATGGGCACCTGTGACCGGTCCTTGGGGTTGTTTGTAAGGCAGATGACACCAATCGATGTCGATACGGGCAGTCCCATCCGGTTGGCCTTGACAATGCTGCTTTCCGTGTCGGTAACCGTCGGCATGGTGGCGCGGCGAGGCGTGATAATAACGGATACGTTCACCTACGGCAGTAGATCACTGGAGGAGACAATATGGCCGATCTGATGAGGCAGGTTACTGACCACCTGGAGGCAGCGCAGTCTGCGGAAGACGGCCGCAGTGCGGAACTTGTCGCACGCGACGGCGTGCTGCGGCAAACGATCATTGCGCTGCGTTCGGGCACACGACTGCGCACACACAACTCGCCGCCGGCGGCGTCGTTGCAGGTCCTTGCCGGAAAGGTGCGAGTAGAAATTGGTGACGAGCTACAGGGAGAGTTCAAGACGGGTGAACTGTGGGTTCTGACCCACGAGCGTCACTCAGTGCTTGCGGTTGAGAACAGCGCGTTCCTATTGACGACGGTGACGTCGACAGGCGAAGGGTCGCACGCGTAGGTCCCGCTACGCATCTCTCGCGTGTCCGCTGAGCGGATGTAGTCGACAGACGGCGCAGGCACTGCCATACTAAAAGAGTCATGTCCCGGGGACGGTGAAACTCCGTACCGGCGGTGAGAGTCCGCGACCCAGCCCGGAAGGGCTGGCTGATCCGGTGAAATTCCGGAACCGACAGTAAGAGTCTGGATGGGAGGAACATGATGTGAGTCATGCACTCCAGCATGTCGTTCGGTCGTTGACTGGCGCACATGCGGGTGTCTCTCGCTTCCCCGGGTCGATGAGGACACCGGGAGGATGAGCTGTGAGCAGTGCCCTGTGGCGGGCCGATGAAGTGACTGCGATGCGCGGCGCGCTTAATGCCGCTTGCAAGGGCGTGCGTGGTGCGAATCCTCTCGTTGGTGCAAGCATCATTGTGGACCAGCAGATTGTAGCCACCGGTTACCACCATGGTGCGGGCACGGCGCACGCCGAGGTCGAAGCTATCACTCAGGCGCAAGCTGCAGGCTATGACCTACAGGGTGCGACGGCGGTTGTCACCCTCGAGCCCTGCAACCACACGGGGCGCACCGGGCCGTGCACGCGCGCGTTGATCGATGCCGGAATCGGCCGTGTTGTCTACGCGGTCGCAGACCCGCACCGGCAGGCGTCCGGTGGTGCGGACTACCTGCGACGCTCGGG
The DNA here is from genome assembly GCF_003957265.1 of Actinobaculum sp. 352. Taxonomy (NCBI): domain Bacteria; kingdom Bacillati; phylum Actinomycetota; class Actinomycetes; order Actinomycetales; family Actinomycetaceae; genus Actinobaculum; species Actinobaculum sp. 352. Next base: position 344,030 of record NZ_RQSN01000001.1, read on the forward strand.
CATCGATGTTGTCAGCGGGCTATGCGCCGATGAGGCACGCCAATTGAACCGGCGCTGGCTGCGCGCGATTACGGAGAACCGCCCCTTCGTGACGGCCAAAATCGCACAATCGATTGATGGATTCGTGGCAGCCGCAGATGGCAGTAGTCAGTGGATTACGGGTATGGAAGCACGCCACGCCGGGCACGAATTGCGTGCGCAGGCCGACGCGATACTGGTAGGTACCGGAACAGTTGCCGCGGACAATCCCCGATTGTCCGCCCGCAACGCGCATGGTGTCGAACGAGGGGCGCAGCCGCTTCGCGTGGTTATGGGGCATACCCCGGTTCCCTCGACAGCGGCGTTGCGGGACGGGCGCTGGTGCCAACTGCACACGCATAACCCACAGGAAGCGTTGGCGCAACTTGCAGCTCGGGGAATCGAACATGTGCTCGTAGAGGGTGGCCCGACTGTCACGACGGCCTTTATTGCGGCGGAACTCGTCGATTCCCTCGTCATCTACCAGGCACCCATATTCTTCGGAACCGGTAAGCGATCTGTCGGCGATCTGGGAATCGCTACGCTCGCCGCAGCCCATCGTTTCGTACTTGATACACCCCCCGAGCAGTGCGGCGACGACGTCGTGCTACATCTATCACCGACACAATAAGGAGAGCAATGGCGAAGGTATCCGCGCATAATCCCCGCGCCGAACGGCTCACCGGGGCCGATTCGCACAATAGGAACGCCACGGCTTCGCATTCCGAACAGGCTGAGAGCACACCTACCACTACGCCATTGCGCTGCGGTAACAGGATACGGGCCATTGACCAGGACTTCGCAGATATTCACCAGACAGTGGCGGCATTCGCCGCCGGGAGGCCGGTAGTCGTCGTCGATGACGAGAATCGCGAGAACGAAGGTGATCTGATCATTGCGGGGGCATTGGCCACTCCGGAAACCGTAGGTATGTTGGTTCGCTACACCTCGGGTCTCATATGTGCTCCGATTACCCGGGAGCGTGCCGAGGAGATGCAACTGCCGCTGATGGTAACCGACAGCGAAGATCCTAAGCGGACGGCATACACCGTCAGCTGCGACGCCCGATTCGGTACCTCGACCGGTATCAGCGCGCATGACCGCTGTGCGGCGGTGCGGGTTCTGGCCGATGAGACCGCGGGAGCCGATCAGTTGCAACGGCCCGGGCACGTGCTCCCACTTATTGCACGTCCGGGGGGAGTGCTTGAACGGGCCGGGCACACCGAGGCTGCCATTGACCTGTGCCGCCTGGCGGGCCTTCCACTGGCGGCCGCAATCGGGGAAGTCGTGCACGACGACGGGTCCATGATGCGGCTGGACGCCCTGCGCAGTTTCGCGGCCGAACATGGTCTGCAGATTATGACTATTGAACGCCTGCAACAGTACCTGCGCCTCGCCGAGAACACAGCATCCCACGGCCTGAACAATAGTGAGGCCGGTAGCACTGGGTACGCGAACGAAGCCGATTATGCGGGGGCTCCTCGTGACGCAGGCGTTCGGCTTCGCAGCGTGACGGACCCGGCTATGGAACCCGTGCGCGATGGTCTTCCTGCCGCCGAGCATTCGGGAACGGTTGAACTGCCGACCGACTTCGGCGCGTTCTCGGCCGAAGCCTGGGCACTGGAGGGGGCCGAGCATATCTCCCTGATAGCTCCATTGCCGGATACCACTGAGGCGCCGCTGGTCCGACTCCATTCTGAATGCGTGACCGGCGATGTGCTCGGATCGCATCGCTGCGACTGTGGCGAACAACTGCATGCGGCGCTTGCGAAGATTCACGCAGAGGGAGGCGTCCTCATCTATCTGCGGGATCACGAGGGGCGAGGTATCGGCCTTCTTAACAAACTGCGTGCCTATGAGCTGCAGCAGGCGGGGGCGGATACCGTCGATGCGAACGAAATGCTAGGACTGCCCGTGGATGCGCGCTCCTACACGGCTGCCGCTGCAATTCTGCGGGCGTTGGGAATCCAGCGTGTCCGCCTCTTGACGAACAACCCGGACAAGGTGACGGGATTGCGCGACGCCGGTATCGACGTCGTTGGCGTCGTTCCGCTTGAGGTTCCCGCTCGCCCCGAAAACATCCGCTATCTGCAGACCAAACGTGATCGCATGCACCACCTGTTGCATGTGGAAGGAGTACAGAATGTCTAATCAAGGGATGCCGCAGACGGCTCTATCACCCAGTGATGGGCGGCATGCTGACGGTAGTGCGATCCGTCTGGCAATTGTTGCGGCACAGTGGCATAAGCAAGTGATGGACGGATTGTTGGCAGGAGCACTGCGAGCTGCGTCTGATGCCGACATTAGGGCCGACGTGATCCGGGTGCCGGGCAGTTTCGAACTGCCGTTGGCGGCGCAGGCGGCAGCGGCTCGGCACGACGCCGTGGTCACCTTGGGCGTGGTTATTCGCGGTGGAACACCCCACTTCGACTACGTCTGCGACGCCGCAACCATTGGGTTGACGAATGTGGCGCTGCAAGAGAGCACCCCCATTGGTTTTGGAGTGCTCACGTGTGACACCGTGGAGCAGGCGTTGGATCGCGCCGGACTGGAGAACTCCTCGGAGGATAAGGGCTATGAGGCGACTGTCGCAGCGCTGCAGATGGTGCGGGTATTGGATGAGGCCTCGCGGGACGCCTAGCTGCTTGGGGCGATGGCGTAGCTGGTCGGGCGGCTGGCGGCGCGGTTGCTCAGGCTGGTGGTGTAGCTGGGCGGGCTGGTAGTGCGGCGAACTATTGTGCGCGATTTTCCTTGTCTAATTCGGTGCTTGATTCCGCTTGATATGCCGTTTTGTGCGGCGCTCCGCGGTTTTGCTGTGGCGAGAACGTAAAGTCGGGGAGGATAACCTGCCTGGTCGTCGGACCGCGGTGGTCGTAGCGTCAAAGTGTCAGACGCGTGATTCCTGCTATCGAAAGGGGAAACGATCATGAGCATTCCCGCTCCCGTGACGACCTGTTCCGTGACCAGCTGCGCGTACAACAATGGTGGATGCTCAGCCTTCGCCATTACCGTGGCTGGTTCCGCAGCTCAGCCGAATTGCACCACTTTTGTGGCACTCGACGCCCGCGGAGGCCTTCCTTCTCCTAACGGTCAGGTCGGTGCCTGCCAGCGCCTCGAATGCGCATATAACGATGACCTCATGTGTACGGCCGAGGGCATCACCGTAGGTGGCGAGACCGCCTCCTGTATGTCCTTCACCGTGAGGTAAGCAGCGGTTCAAACAGTACTTGTGACCGGCAGTCGCACGTGGCGGCTGCCGGTCTTTCTGTTGTGCCGGTGCGGTTGGTGACCTGCTGGTGCGGTGGGGGTGGCGGAGGGATGACTACCTACTCGTGTGGTGAGTGGTTTGCCGGTGGTGCGGCCGCCTACCTGCTGGTCAGTGACCTGATGGTGCGCCGGGTGCCCTGATGATGCGGTGGGTAGTGTGCCGGAACAGTACACCGGTGGGCCGCGCTTGAGAACCAGTCGTCGGGTTGGAGGACGAACTCACATGCCAGGCCGATGCTGTTCTCCGGGTTTTCCGCCAAGCTCCGCATTATTCGCGGAAAACTGGGGATAACCCGGAGAATCGTGCGTTGTGCACGTCAGGCGGCGTCGTCAAGTGCCAGCACGGCATTGGCAGTGCGCATATCGGTGACGAGATGGCTCACGAGCCCGCCCCGCAGCGCCCCGAGAATGGCTGGCACCTTCTCCTCCCCCCAAGCGACGGCGATAACATCCGAGGAGTCGCGGATGCGGTCGAAGGGAACCCCGAGCAACCGACGGCATAGGTTGCCGTCGGTGTGCTGACCAGAGGCATTGAAGTGATGTCCGCCTATATGACCGACGGCCCCCATGCGCAGCAGTTCTGCAATTTCCGCCGAACCGTACCAGAGATCGAAGATTGCGCCGGCTCCTGCGCGTGTGGTGGCGCCGATGCCGGTCAAGATGATGTCGGCATGTGACGCCATCGAGATAGTCAGTGAGATGGTTGATTCGCGCCGCAGTGCCGAGGCTGCATGCGAGTCGTTGACATAAAGAGGCGCGGGAAGGATGCGGTAATTCCCGCCCAATACAGCGGCCAGGCGGCGGCACAGATCCGGGGAATCAACCATGTGGTTGTCTCGCGCTATGGCGCCAATGGCTTGTACCACGGTGACCTCGTGGTGTCGCGATGTGGGCAGCGCCGCAACGACTCCGGCGACCGCACGGCCATTTGTTACCGCGACGACGGAGTCTGGCTTGAGCATCGATAAGAGGAGTTCAGCGCCCAGGGAGAGGACGGGTGCCGTTGACTGCGGATCGGCGTCGTCGGCGAAGGCTACGTGGGCGCCCGCAAGGTTAAAGCGACTCACCAGTTGCTCTTCCGCCTCGACTGCGCGACTGAGCGGGTGCTGAACAGAAATGCGGACGACACCGCGCTCTCGCGCCTCCTGCAGCAGGCGCGAGATCTGCGGGCGAGAATAGCCGAGTTCGCGAGCGATATCGGCCTGTGAGGCGCCATCGACCCAATACCGTGTTGCAACCTTGAGGAGCAACTCGAGTCGACGTCGCTGCCTAGCCATCGCTATTGATGCACACATGTGTATATTTCCACTTCTTTTCGGAATCAAAGCGCAGAAAATCGGGGATTTATGCTGACGTGGTTAGCACAACGATAGCACAGATGTGCATTGTAGGTGTTCATTTCCGGCTTGCTCAGGGTGACAGTAGATGTGTCGCAGCCAGATGCGACAACCGCAAAGGACGCGGACCGACAAGTGAAAGGAAAGTCAATGACAATCGTGCGAACTATCGACGGCGATGTTGCACCGGAGACCTTGGGAGTTGTGAACGCCCACGATCATCTTATTCGCGTTGGTGCTGGAGAGGTTTACATCGACCCGGACCATCTACTTGACGACGTTGAAAAGGCTGCCCAAGAGGCCAGCTACTTCGTCGATGCGTCGAAGAACTGGGCGGGCGGTGGAACAGTCATCGACATGTGCCCGGCCTCATCCGGCCGTGATGTGCTCAAGCTTCGCCAAGTGTCAGCAAAGGTGCCCGATCTGCAAATCGTTGCTTCCACCGGATTCCACCAGCAGAAGGTATACCTCGAATGGCGGCAGAGCTGGGTGAACCAGTACACGGTCAACCAAATCGCCGATCTCTTGATCGCGGACATTGTTGAAGGCATTGACCGCTATGACTACATGGGTCCAATCGTGGAGCGAACGGATGTGAAGGCAGGTGTGATCAAGTGGGCAACCGCCTACGGCAAGATCACAGACTGGGAGGTGAAGACCGGCAAGGCCGTCGCCATTGCATCGAAGGAGACCGGGGCGCCAATCAACACCCACGTCACGGCCGGCACCTGCGGACCGGAACAGGCTCGTTTCCTGGTCAATGAGGGCGTGGCACCGGAGAAGATCGCCATCGGTCATATTCAGCGCAACTGGGATCCGTGGGTACAGGAGCAAATCACCAAGCTCGGCTGCTACGTGGAACTGGACGGCACCAACCGCATCAAGTACGTGCCGGATAACGCCCGGGTCAACCTGCTCAAGGTTCTCGGCGAGAAGGGATACGGCAAACAGATCCTGCTTGGCACCGATTCCGGCAAGGCCTCCTACCAAAAGGTTTATGGCTCGGTTTCCGGCGTGGACTATGACCCAGCAGTGTTCGCGCCGCGCCTGGTGGAGGACGAGGGCTTTGACCGTGGCTACGTGCAGGACCTACTGGTGAACAATGCGGCCACCTTCTTCGCCTGGGATCCGGTGAGGGGCTGACGTGACACCGCGCTTGCAAGTTGCACTGGATACTTACGATCTTCCCAGCGCTCTCGGTCCGCTGCAGAAGGCGGCGGATGAGATTGACATCATCGAATGTGGCACCATTCTCGTGCTTTGCGAGGGATACCATGCCGTGCGCATTGTTCGTGCCTTGTTCCCGGACAAGAAGATTCTGGCCGATGTGAGGATCGCCGAAGCCGGCGAGAAGATCTCACGCTTAGCCTTTGAGGCCGGGGCAGACATGGTCTCTTGCGTAGCCGGCGCATCGCTGACCACCATCCAGCAAGTCTGCAAAGTTGCCGCGGAATTCCACGGCGAGGTGCAGGTGGAACTGGCAGACGAATGGTTCGATGCCGACCGTGCCCGCAAATGGCGTGAGGCTGGCGTGGAACACGTCATTGTCAAGCGTTCCCGTGACCGGGAGGCGGCCGGTGACCTTTCCTGGAAACCGGAGGACATGGATCGCGTCGATGAACTGGCCGATATGGGATTCACCGTCACTATAACTGGCGGAGTTTCGGCCAAAGATCTTCCTGCCTTCGCCGACCGAATGGTGGGCATCGTCATCGCCGGCAGGTCCATTGTGGCGGCAGACAACCCCCAAGCCGCAGCCCACGAGCTGCGCACAACCATCGAACAGGTGTGGTCATGAGCCTCGCCGCGCAGAGCACGAAGGCAGAGCAACACCCTGCCGATGATCCGTTGCGCGATGGTGTAAGTCTCGGTATCTACGAAAAGGCGCTGATCTCGAACCCGTCTCGCGCGGGAGCATCCGCCAGCGAGGCACTGGGTTCAGTTCCGATCACCGGCGACGAGTGGCGTGCGTATTTCGAGCAAGTACCGGCAGCCGGCTTCTCGTTCCTCGACTTGTCAATCGATGAGTCAGCGGAACGTGAGGTGCGCCTGGATTGGGACGCGACGACATGCCGTGAAGTACGCCACGCGGCCGAATCGGTAGGAACAATGATCGGTGGAATCTGCCTGTCCGTCCATCGCAAGATTGCGCCAGGTAGTAGCGATCCGACGCTGCGGCGGCGCGCCCGGGAAGTGATGGCGCGCGGGCTGAAAGTGTGTCACGAACTGGGTGTAGGCGTGATCCAAATTGCCGGATACTACTGCTACTACGAGGATCCCAATCCGGACGCCGAACACTGGTACAAGCAAATGCTTGCCGATGCAGTTCCGTTGGCTGCACGCCTCGGCGTTGTCATGGGAATTGAGAACGTCGACGGCGCCGATGTCACCTCGATTTGCAAGGCGATGGAGTTCGTCTCCGCTATCGATTCGCCGTACCTGCAGGTGTATCCGGATCTGGGCAATATTGCTGAACAGGGCCTAGATCCGGCGACGGAACTGGCAGCGGGGCGTGGGCACATGGTGGCACTGCATGCCAAAGACGTTCGGTGCGGCGAGCCGCGACGGGTCGATATGGGTACCGGCATCGTGGACTGGGATCGCAGTTTCCAGCTCCTGCGCGAGCAGGGGTGGGTCGGCCGCCTGATGATCGAGATGTGGAACGACGACGCCCCGGACTCCGTCGACAAGGCTCGCATTGCCCGCGACTTCATCGCCGCGCGTGTGACCGCTAATGGAATGGCGGTGGTGCCGTGAAAACAGCTGCCACAGTGTAAGCAACGATCTCGCCACACCGTATGTGCGGCGGAGCCGAACTGCGGCGCATGCGCCGCGCAATACTAACCAAGAAATGAGGAAGATAATGCTTGAGGAACTCAAGGAAGAGGTCTGCGAAGGCAATCTTGAACTGCCCCGGCATGGCCTCGTTACGTGGACGAGCGGTAACCTCTCGGCCCGCGACGAAGAAACCGGACTAGTGGTCATCAAACCATCCGGAGTGCGGTACGAGAAGATGACACCCGCGGATATGGTGGTTGTAAATCTGGATGGGAAAGTCGTCGAGGGCGAGCGGGGCCCGTCGTCGGACACGGCTTCACATCTGTACGTCTACCGGCACCGTGAGGATGTACGGTCTGTCATTCACACTCACTCAAACTACGCGACGGCGTGGGCGGCAACCGGACAACCTATCCCGTGCGTGCTAACCGCGATGGCCGATGAATTCGGCGGGCCGGTGCCCTGCGGAGGGTACGCCTCGATTGGAACTGAACAGATAGGGGAGCAGATCATCGAGCACATTGGACACTCGCCCGCCATTCTGCTGGCGAAACACGGCGTGTTCACAATCGGGCCTTCAATAGAAAAGGCCATCCAGGCAGCCGTCATGGTGGAGGATGTCGCACATACCGTGTCCATCGCGATGCAGATCGGGACGATAGAACCTCTGCCGCAGGCCGACATTGACGAAAACTACGAACGATACAGCCACCGCTATGGAACGGCGGCCGCCTCACAAGGAGTAAGCCATGCCTAAATTCGATCTCACAACCATTGGTGAGGGGCAGATCCGCCTCACCTGTTTCAAAGGTGATCGTCTCGTCTCAGCCAACCAGTTGCGCATGAGCGCCGCGTGCTCCGAGGCGAATGTCGCCGGTCTGCTGTCACAGCTGGGGCGTAAGACCTCCTGGGCGTCGAAGCTACCCAGTGGCAGCCTCGCCACCCGCATCTTGCATGAGTACCGGAGTGTGGGTGTTGATGTCAGCAACGTGGTACTCGCGGAAGGGGGCCGCACCGCCCTCTACTTCATGGAACCGGGGGAGTATCCCATGCCCTCCCGCGTTACCTACGACCGTGAGCACACGCCCTTCCGCGATATTACGATTGACGACTTCGCCTGGGAGTCGATGCTGGACACCGAGCTCGTGTTCGTCACGGGTATCACGGCCGCACTGACACAGAGTACGGCAGATGTCATCACGTATTTCGTCGATCTGGCGTACGAGCGCGGCATCAAGATCGCGCTCGACGTCAACTACCGTTCGCTGCTGTGGACGGCGCAGCGGGCGCGTGAAGTTCTGGGACCGATTGCGCAGAAGTCGTCCATTCTCTTCTGCTCGCGCAAAGACGGTCAAATCGTCTTCCATGCCCAGGGTGAAGGAGTCGAGGTGTGCCGCGCTCTGCGCGACAAGTTCGGTGTGAAGACGGTTGTCTCTACCGATCAGATCGACGGCGTATACCTCTCCGACGAGGAACTGGGAGATCAGGTCTTCGAAGTCACCCAAGTTCCCGTCCTTGACCGGCCCGGGGCAGGCGACTCCTTCGTTGCCGGAGTGATCCACGGTTTTCTGCACGACGACGTCGTCCAGGGCATCCGTTACGGTCAGCGCACATCTGCTCATGCACTCACGCATTACGGAGACCTGACACGAGTCTCTGCGGCGGAACTGAGCATCCCAACCACGACGGATATCGTCCGTTAACTAGACCCGAATGCGTCGGCCGCGCGCATCGGCTGTCGTGTTGTGCCATGCGACGGCCGACGGTTCGGGATTCACACCCCGGCGAAGAGTATGGCGAAGCGCGCCTTCGGATGGGGGTCGTCCGCAGTGCCTGGCCTTCCACCACGCACTCGCTGACAGTCCTTCGACTTGAGATTGGCTACAACTTATGGCTACTACTATGCAGGCTCCCGCGGGAGCAACAGCTGCAGAACAAATTGACAATCATCGACTAACGGGACATCAGAAGTCCCTTATTGGTATGGCGATCGTCGGGAATGTGTCGGAGTTTTTCGATATGTTCCTCATTGGCTTCATCGTCAACCTTCTTATCGAGACACCGGGATGGAACCTGACAGGATTCCATTCGGGCGTGATTTTGGCAGGTGCGGGTTTGGGCACAGTGCTGGGTTCGATTACCTGGGGGCGCCTGGCCGACATCTTCGGCCGTAAGCACGCCTTCATCTCCTGCATCATTGTGTTGGTCGTCTTTACGGCCGCATCGGCCTTCACCCCCGTCAACGGTTGGATTCTTCTGACAATTCTGCGCACGGGTGTTGGATTCGGCGTTGGTGGTCTGAACATCACTTCCGTGCCCTTCGTCCAGGAATTCGTTCCTGCCAAGCAACGTGGGCTGCTGGCCGGACTGACAAGCGTTTTCATTCCGGCGGGTATCTTCCTCGGCGGCCTTGTCACCAAGTATTTTGGCGATACGCTGGGCTGGCGTGGCTTAATTGCGGTCGGCTGCATACCGATCATCCTGCTCGCTTGGGCGCGTTTCATACCCGAGTCGCCTCGTTTCCTGCAGTCGCGCGGACGTGAGAAGGAGGCCAAGGAGGCCTACGCTTGGGCGATGGAGATTCCGGTGGAGCAGGTGGCGGACCTGCCGGAGATCAAGGAGTCCTCGTCGGCGTCTTACTCGGTTATCTTCCAGAGGTATCCAAAGCAGTTGCTCGTTGTGGCAACCGGTTCCTTCTGCTTCATCCTCGGCTCCTTCACCGTTCAGTCCTGGGGTCAGACTCTGCTCGGTCAGTCCTTCAAGTTCGATACCGGCATGGTCGCTACGCTGTTCATGTTCGTTTCCCTCGGCGATCTGCTCGGACGCCTTGGGTCGGCGTGGATCTCCGACAAAATCGGAAGGCGCTGGACCATGTTCGGCTGCGGCATGATTGGCGCTATCGGTGCCCTGATAGCAGCCTTTTCGACGCGGATGGTGGATGGTGACAACGTTGGCAACGCCGGCTATGTCTTCTTCGCGGGAATCTTCATCATCATGATGTTCGGCGACGGCGCTTTTGGCATACTCAATGCCTTCGGTGGCGAGCAGTTTCCGACGGAGGCACGTTCGACCGGCCTCGGATTGGGCTACGGCATCGGAGCCATTGCCAAGGTGGTGGGTCCCTACTTCGTGGGTGCGTTGATTGGTTCGGCAGAACTTTCGGCCGAAGTCGTGTTCGTACCGTTCACCATCTTCGCGGCGCTACTCTTCCTCGGCGGCATTATCTATCTGTTTGCAAAGGAGACGAAGGGCGTCTCCCTGGAGGACGTGTAGCTCCGCGGAGCACCGTGTCGCAATTGAGACATTAGGGTGGCTGCGCGTATGAAGTGACAAATGAGACTGGGACCCCGCATTGCGGGGTCCCAGCTCCGTTATCCCGGCGCATGTCAGGCGCGCATAGTGCGGTGCCGGGACACGTCTACAGCGCGGCAAGTGCCTCGGCGAGTTCTACGCTCGTCTCAACTTGCTGCGGAAAGGGTACGAAACCGGTGAGGGCTTCGTCGTCGTCGATACGCATAAGAGTGAGGCCGGTGCGGTCGATATCCAGGCAGAGAACTGCTGGAGCGGACATTTCAACATTGATATGCACGGGTTGGCGAGACATCAGGGCGCCGGAGATCTCCCGTCGACGCATGGCTTGGAACAGTAATGTGGGAATTGTGCAGTTGAGAGCACTGATCCGTTCGAGAGCGGTCAGTTCGCCATACGGTGAGTTGAATAGCGCACCGGGGCAGGGCGGTTTTTGGCATCTCTGGCGATGAATGTCTGCAATGGCGGCGAGGCTGACCGGTGTGACACCTCCTGCGTCGTGAAGCAAGACCCGCGTACCCTCTAAGCGTGCGGTCCGGGCCTGGGGAGCGGTTGCGATCTCGGCAACGCGCGACGGGAGGAAGCTGCTGTAGAGCAGGTCGAGGATTTCGTCGCGTTCAAGCCACTGTGCGGTTGCCAACGCGTGAACTGCGCAAGCTGTGATTTGCACGCTGGGGTCTGGGGCCTGCTTTTCAATGGATAGGCGCACGTCCATCGGTTCGTCGCTACACAGATCGGTGAGGGATGCATCGTCCGCTGCTGTCGCCGCGATATAGACGCTGCCATCGGCACCCAAGCCATGCGCGAGGGAGGAGATGGTAACAATTGGGCCCACGTGGTAGGCGACGAGGGTGGCCTTCCCCGCTCCGGCTAGAAGACGCTGGGCAATTGACAGGCTGCGGGCTTCCCACACGTGGGTGCATACCGCGCTGCGGTCGGGCGAGAGCGTCAGATCAGGATTCACCGCTCAGCCCTCGCTCGCATTCGAGTAGTCTCCATAGGGTAAGGCTAGCCTGACTGGGTAGGGTGCCGTCAAGGCGTCGCACGAATTTGGTCATGAAGAGTAGCTTTCCTGTACTCTATGGAAGAATTAACACGGAAAACACCGCGTTTAGCCGGTAGGGCAGGCGTATTGGTTGTGTGGTGAATCGCAGCGGATTGTCTCCGCGTCGGTTTGTCGCGAGTTCAAAGGAGGGGATATGGCAAAACGTACACCGGTCGCCGAGGCCAGTCTTCACGGCAATATAGCCGCGGAGGTTCCGGTTGTCAGGGAGTCGACGACGTCGCGGGTGGTTCTGGACAACCGCCTGCTGCGAGTGGTCGAGTTTACCTTCGATGCGGGCGAATTACTCACGGAACACTCTTCGCCTCGCGCGGTGGTCGTCCAGCTGCTGGAAGGCGAGATGAGTTTCTCGTTGGAAGGGGAGCAGCGAACGCTTCATCCCGCCGACGTTGTTTACCTCGCGCCCGGAGCCAAGCATGCGCTGGTTGCCAAGACTGCGTGCCGGATGAGTCTGGTCATGGTGGATGTCACCGAGGTGCCGGAAGAGGTTCTTCATGGCTGAGGCCGAAGCTGATCACAAACTGCAAGGGCATTGGCTGCTGGCGTCTCTCGGGAAGAGGGTGCTGCGCCCGGGTGGGCTGGGGTTGACCCGCAGACTGTTGAGTGCGGCGGCTCTGGGTGGCAATGACAGAATCGTGGAGTTCGGTCCGGGTGTCGGCAAGACGGCAACCTTGTTGCTTGAGGCGCATCCTGCCTCATATGTGGGTGTCGATCCGAATCCGGAGGGTCGTCGGCAACTGGAAGCCGTGCTCGCCTGGCACTCCAACGCGCAGATCGTGGTTGCGGACGCCGCCGAGACGGGACTGCCGGACGGAAGTGCGGATCTCGTTCTGGGAGAAGCGATGCTCACCATGTGCGGGCCGGAGGACAAGGCTGCGATTGTCGGTGAGGCCGCGCGCATACTGGCTCCCGGAGGTCGCTACGCCATCCACGAGCTAGCACTGACCGATACTGCGCCCGACCCGGAACCGTCGACGGATCGGGGTGAAACAGGGCGTGCCATCTCGCGTGAGATCAAGGTGGGGGCGCGTCCCCTGAAGATTCAGGCGTGGAAGAAGCTTCTGGAGAACGCGGGGCTGACCGTTGAATGGTCGGGGACCGCACCCATGCACCTGCTCGAACCATCGCGGCTGGTTGCCGACGAAGGAATTCGCGGTGCTGCGCGCTTTGCCTGGCGCCTCATGCATCGGCCCGAAGCGCGAAAGCGAGTGTTTGCCATGCGGCGCAGCTTCCGCGCCCACGGGGATGACCTGATAGCGGTGGCAATCGTGGCGCGAAAGGTGCAAGTGAAGGCAGAGGCGGGGGATACCGCTGGGGACGCGGCCGCGGCGCGTCGAGAGTAGGCATCGCCAGTAGCGGCAGCGCTTGTTGGCGTCGCGTGGGTTCGGGACGGTTGCAAGGTCGAAGTTCTTCAGTGGCGACCGGGCTTCCCACGCGACGCCAATGTACGGCTGCGAGAGCTCGGCCGCCCCGATCAGAGCGCGGTGTGGGTAATGCGGACGATCCGGTGCTTGGGGCCGCTCAATGGCAGGTTCTGAGCGTGGAGTTCCTCGGGCATGATGATTCTCCTTTGCTGTGACGTTACGAGGGTGGACGATAACTTCCTAATTTATACGATTAGAGCCGTGAAAAAACAATAGCGTGGGCTATCACTCCTGCGCCCACGGAAGTATCCTTCTCGTGACCGCCGCCGTCATTGGACTGGGCGGTTTGGCTGCGAGACTCACGCGCCTGGGAGTGTGGAGTTCTGTTACCGGTGCTCGCCTGGCCGACCATCACGGCACCCTTGTTCTCGGGTTCGTCGGTATCCTAGCCGCTCTGGAAGCGGCGAAGGCGCGCTGGGGGTACGCGGCGCCGGAGGATATCGCACTGTGGTGGGTGGCCTTCGTGGTGCTGCTACTGGTCGGCGCTATAGAGCATGCGTTGCACGACGACGAGCGCGCGTTTTGAGGTACCCTGGCCGTGCTCGTAGCAACGGCATGGTCCGCCATCGCCGCAAGTGGGACGCGGGCCCTGGGAGCCTGTCTGCTTGCCCTGGTCGGCTTGGCTCTTGTCGGCAACCGCCGCGCGCTCGGTGCCGAGTCCCCTCCTTCACCCGGAGAGACAATCTCAGCCGCACAGAGAGGCCACACACCGCCACGCTCACAACACCTCGCAGCGTAACGCTCGGTATCCTCAGCGGCTATCTGCGGGTGACGGTTGCGGCGGGGGTGCTGCTGTTATCCGATGACTGGCGCACCGGATATGACATAGTCATTCAGGTGATCATGCTCGGTTTCCTCGGCTCTATGATTCTGGCCAGGGTTCCCGACGCCGCGTTGACCAGAAGAATCCTGGTGCCGCTGCTGCTACTCGACGGCGGGGTGAGTATCCGAATCATTGGGGCCCTCACGGGATCGGTGGGTGCCATGCGCGAAGGAGTCATAGCCGCCGCTTTCGGATTCCTCGCCATTCTCGTTATCGCCGTACGTCAGGAGAACGTATGAAGCTGCCTGGCGCACGCTGGCATCGAGTCACCTGGGTGGTCACCAGAATCGGGATCGTTATGTTGGTCGCAGCACTTGCGGCACAAAGCGTGCTGCCCACTCCGCGTTGGTACCTCATCCATGTGGCAGGCCTTGGTGTTATCAGTAGTTCTATTCTCATATGGACGTGGCATTTCGCCGACGCCCTCACCCGGCGCAAACAGTCGCAGGCACGTCGGCTCATCCGGCTGGGGATGCTGGGGTCGGGATGGTGCTCCTAGCGGTTGCGCTCGGCATCAGCGGCCCCCAGGGCGCGTTTTGCGCGTTGGTGGGTGCGGCCCGGATTCTCAGCGGTTTCACATGGCACGTGCTCGCGCTGCGGCGTGCACTGCGTTCCAAGTTCGCCAGTGCTGGGGCGGTGACACTGCGCTGCCACTTCGCGGGAGCTACCCAGTTCGTTTTCGGTGCTTTGCTGGGACTCATCATGACAATTGATGTCATCGAGCGGCAGTGGGCAGTGGCGTGGTGGCCGGTGCTCTATTCGCATCATGATGGCATGGCCATCGCGCATGCCGCTGCCATGGCCATCGGATTTGTCGGGATGACGGTGCTGGGTACGCTTGTGACCTTCGGGCCCACCGTGGCCCGCACCAGAATGGCACCGGGCGGCATACACCAGGCGGTGCGCCTCATGCCATGGTTGGTGGGCGCCATCGTCGTCGCAGCACTCGCCGCCGTGCTCGGGTTTCCCCGCGTTACCGGGCTCGGAGTGCTCCTGTGGGTTGTGATGGGAGCCGGGGAGTTCTCCTTCTGGTCCTATCGGCCTGGAGGGGTTCCATGCTTGCCGTGGGCGACGGCTGGTTCATGGGTGCGGGGATCTGCTGGATGGAGCTCGCGGCGCTGCTGTGGGGCTGGCAACTCCCTAATGCAGATAGCGCAGCAGCTGCGCGAAACGTGGCGGGTGGCGCATACGCGCTTCTCCTGGCGGCGGGCGCCTTGCAACTGATCCTCGGCTCGCTGACGTACCTATTGCCCGTGGTTCTCGGCGGTGGCCCGGCACGTGTGCGGGCAACGATTGAACGCATTGAACCGAGCGCGGGAGGAGGAGCGTGAGGTTG
Organism: Actinobaculum sp. 352; assembly: GCF_003957265.1. Taxonomy (NCBI): domain Bacteria; kingdom Bacillati; phylum Actinomycetota; class Actinomycetes; order Actinomycetales; family Actinomycetaceae; genus Actinobaculum; species Actinobaculum sp. 352. The sequence goes on from NZ_RQSN01000001.1 coordinate 359,385, forward strand.
CTCCCGGACGCACACAGACAACTTGGACCTTCAACGGCACTACTCCCGGCCCGATACTGCGCGGCAGGGTCGGCGACACTTTCGTCATTGCCTTGACCAACAGCGGTTCGATGGGCCATTCGATCAATTTTCATGCGGGCGACGTTTCCCCCGATGACAATATGCGTACTATCGACCCGGGAGAGTCCCTTAGCTACACCTTCACGGCGAAGCGAGTCGAGATTTGGTTGTATCACTGCTCAACTGCGCCCATAAGCGTACATATCGCCAATGGAATGTTCGGTGCCGTCATTATTGACACGGAGGAGGGGTTGGATGAGGTCGATGAAGAATACGTTCTGATTCAATCGGAGCAGTATTGGTCCGATGGCCTGAACGTCGGCACCGATGCCACGAAGGTGGTAGCGGTCCAGCCCGATGTTGTGAACTTCAACGGCTACCCGTTCCAGTATGACCACGCGCCGCTGCGGGCTGCGACCGGTGATCGAGTGCGAATATGGGTGTTGGATGCCGGGCCGAATCTCGATTTTGCTTTCCATATTGTCGGAACACAGTTCGACACTGTGTGGTCGGAAGGATCGTATTCCCTGCGCCGCAGATGTTCGAATGACGCCGCGCTCACCGGTGTTGATTGCGATCCGCAGGTGGGAGGAGACTCGGCGGCTCAGGTGTTGCCGCTACAAGCAGCGCAGGGAGGATTCATTGAGTTCGTTCCCGTGGAGGCCGGACACTACTCGATTGTCAACCACGCGATGAGTTATGCGGAACGCGGCGCACACGGAACTCTTGAAGTCACCGATTGAGCGGGTGGCGTAGGTGATGGACTGACCGACACATGTCCTCGTTGTAGTACTGGCAACTCCGCAGGCGGGTGCCGTAAGTGATGGATTGACCGCGAACACATGGTGGGGCAGTCAGGCGTGCCGCCTGGGCCTCGTGCGGCAATGGTCGTTGTGTACGGAACCGTCGGCGCGGTGCGCGTCCCCCGCTTTGCACCGCTGCCGGGAGCGGCGGCTGTGAACGTAAAGGTGGGTGAGAGCCTATGCGCTCCCACCCACCCGGATGTTGTAACAAGCCGTCTTAGAGACTCCTAGAGCTAGAAGGCGGGGATAACCTCGCCATTGGGCCAAGTCTCCTCGATGTACTGTGCGACCTCATCGGAATGCAGAAGCTCGTCCAGCTTCTGAACCGCTGCCTTGGTCTGGTCATCGGTATTGGCATTCCACGCCAAGATATTCGCGTACGGGTTGTCAGCACCGGCCTCCAGGTACAAAGCGTCTGTGGAGGGCTCGAGACCATTTTGCAGGGCGTAGTTGCCGTTGACGATTCCGATATCGTAATCGGGTAGAAGCTTCGGCACCGACGGCGCATCGGCTTCCTTGAACTGCAGATTCTTCGGGTTGGAGGCCAGATCGTAGATCGTTGGCGACTCAACATCCTCCAGTTCAATCAGATCGTTGTCCACCAGCAGCTGGAGGGCACGGGCTTGGTTGGACGGATCGTTGGTGATAACCACAGTGGCACCATCCTTGAGGTCCTTCAGGTCGGTTATCTTCTCGGAGTAGATTCCATACGGTTCGATATGGATGCCATCACCGTGCTCGAAGTCGTAGCCCTCGTCCGCCTCTTGGGCCTCCAGATAGGGCAGATGCTGGAAGTAATTGGCATCGATATCGCCATTGTTCAAGGCTACGTTCGGCTGCACGTAATCCTGGTACTCCACCACTTCGATGTTAATCCCGGCATCGGCAGCGAGATTCTCCTGCACATAGTCAAGGATCAACTTATGCGGGGTAGGGGAGGCTCCAACGGTGATGGTGACGGGGCCATCTGCGGTGGAGTCGGCAGCGGTGGTATTGCCAGAAGTGCTGGTAGATGTATCGCTGGACTCATTCGTTCGCTCGTTGGAATCGTTCGAGGAGCCGCAACCGGTGAGAGCCAGTGCTCCTACACCGAGAATAGCGGCAAAGGATCGAATGCGTTTCATGGGTCTTCTCTTTCCAAAGATGTTGTGATTGCGTGTTATTTCAGATATGTGCAGTGATGCTGTGGCTTCGTGGGTTCCCGGCTGGCAGTGCCTCAGCGGTGATCTACCAGCCGGCTGAGCATGTCACCACACATCTGGACAATGGCAACAATGGCCACGATGACGATGACCACAATGGTGACAACATCGACATTGGAGTTGTAGTAGCCCTGGTTGACCGCGAGAGAGCCAAGGCCCCCGCCTCCGATCGATCCGGCCATGGCGGAGTATCCGATCAGGGTGATGATGAGGATCGTGACGGACTGGATTAGCGCCGGCATGGCTTCACGCACCAGTACCCCGCCCAAGATACGCATGCGCGAGGCACCCATCATGAGTGCGGCCTCAACCTTGCCGGACTCCACGCCGGAGAGATTCGATTCAACGAGGCGGGCAAAATACGGAATTGCCGAAACCGCCAGTGGCACTGCGGCGCCGCGCCAACCGGAAGACGTTTGCACGATGAAGCGTGTGACGGGAATCATCCAGAACATGAGGATGATGAAGGGAATCGCGCGTCCCAGGTTCACGGCGAGCCCGAGGACTTGGTTGACGGGCCGGTTGGGAAGCAGTCCATGAGGTCGTGTGGCCGTGAGGATAACTCCGAGTAAGAGGCCGATGACGATGGATACAAGAGCTGAAGTGGAGACCATCAGGAGGGTCTCCTTCACGGCGCTTCCGAGCTGTTGTTGGATTGCCGGACTGTTGAACCAGGTGCGGTCATTATCCGCAGCGATGACGGCGAGATGGGCAAGGTAACTCATAACACCGCCACCTCCTGCTGCAGAACTGCGCTGACACCTGGTAGCTCTTGGAGCGAGGCCATTGCCCGTCGAGCCTCCGCCGTCGGCACGGTCAAAGACAGCCGGGCGACCTGTGTTGCACCGATAGTTTCGAACACTCCGGCGCCGATGTCTGCCCCGAGTGTGGCGGCATGAGTCATCACACGCGATCCGGTCGGTTCGCCGGGGTGAGAAGTGAAGGAGACGTCAATTACCGCCTGACCGTCGACTGGGTCGACCGCTGGAGGTGGAATGATCCGCAGCCCCAGTGGCGAGTTAACGTCAGCGACAATGTCGGCGACGGATCCCGATTCCACCACACGGCCGTGATCCAGTAGCGTCACCGAATCGCATATGCGCCGCACAACGGACATTTCATGCGTAATGATGAGGACCGTCACGCCATACTGATCACGAACCGACTTGAGCAGGTCGAGGATTTGGTTCGTTGTCTCCGTATCCAGCGCCGAGGTCGGCTCATCGCACAGGAGTACCGAAGGGGAGTCCGCCATGGCGCGTGCGATGCCGACACGCTGGCGCTGGCCTCCGGAAAGCTGGGATGGGAAGGAACTGGCACGGTCTGTAAGCCCCACCAGCGCGAGCATCTCTTCCACGCGCTCGCGGATAGCGGCGCGTGACTGCCACTGGGAAGACGCGGAGGTTATTTTCAGCGGGTAGGCAATATTCCCGGCGGCGGTGCGTGAATCAAGCAGGTTACCGCCTTGGAACACCATACCGATGGAACGCCGCACATCGCGTAGAGCGGTGGGTGCCAGAGTGGTCAGGTCGATGTCATTGAACAGGATGCGGCCGGATGTGGGCCGTTCCAGTGCCGTGAGGCAGCGAATCAGGGTGGACTTGCCGGCTCCGGATTCTCCGACGATGGCGTGGATATCGCCGTCCGGCACGGTCAGAGAAATGCCATCAAGCGCCATGACGTCGTCCTGTCCGCGGCGCGGATAGACTTTCACGACGTCTTGAAACTCGATCATATTCCCTCCATCGATCGTGGCGGAAGCACCCGTCGAGCGGGTTGCTGCAGTGTCGTTGAGCCACGTCTCTCAGCTGCTCTTGATGAACGGCTACTAGAAAACCACGATGACGGGGTGTTGCGCAACACGGGCCACGTTGTGAGCAGAAATTGCGCGATGAGCGAAGGTGTGACCCGTATTTCGGGCACCCGTCTGCGCAGTGCCGCGGCGCGGGGGGAGGCGGGAAAGCAGGGTCGGTCGAGGCACCCACTTGGTCGACGACGGTCGGAGCCGCAGGTTCTCCGGACCGTAGCCGAGCAGGGCGGCGTTTGTGAGGAAGAAGGTGTCGGAGGCCCCTGTCATGATGGAGGCATGAACATTGACTGTGTCTGGCTGGAGCGCGACAACGCCATACTTGGCAGGCCGCAGGCGATATATGCCTGTGAGCTGCGATTCATGCCTTTCCGTTGCTGGGTCTTCGTGTGAGCACTACGCGGCTCCGGCGTCATGCGGTACAGGTCTTGCGGCAGGGGCACCTGCAGGATCAGTGCGCGGCGTCGCGGTCAACCGCAACCAGGACAACCTGTGCGGCGTTCAAAGCTACGTCGAACTCCCGGTCGGAAACCGTCACCCGAACAATTCCGACCCCGCGCCGTACCCCGGTCACGCGCAGTCGCGTGCCGGGGACGACTCCAAGTTCATCGAGGTAGACGAGCACGTCGGAATCGGTGTCTGAGACTCGCTCGACTCTGCCGCCCTCCCCGACGGCCAGATCGCACAAAGGTATCTGTTCGTCGGGCGCGGCGACGGCGTCAGGAATCTCACCACTGGGCAGGGGAATGATATCGCCGTGTGGATCACGTTGCGGATGCCCGAGCGCCGCATCCAGACGCTCGATGAAAAGGTCGGAGACGGCGTGCTCCAACTGTTCTGCTTCGGCGTTGACCTCGTCCCAGGAGTAGCCGAACAGTTGCACGAGGCCTGTCTCCAGCACCCGGTGGATTCGCACCATGCGGGCAGCCTGCTTTCGCCCTTCATCCGTTAACGAGATGGCTCCATACGGTGCATGCCGCACGAGGCCCCGGGAAACAAGTCGGCTCACGCCTTCCGAGACCGTTGACGGAGATAGACCGAGTGCGCGGGCCAACTCTCCCGAGGTGGCGGGGTGATCCTGCCACTCCTCGAGCTTCCAAATGGCCCGGAGATAATCCTCGTTAGACGCCGTAAGACCCATGAAATCAGCTCAGAGCTGCGGCGACAGCGAGAGACAACGCGGTCTGGAACTTCGTTTCGCGATCTTCTGCGCTCATATCCTTGGAGGGATCAAGCAGATGATCGGAGACCGTCAGGACCGCCAGTGCCTCCTTGTGAAGCTGGGCAGCCAGCCCGTAAAGCGCCGCCGCCTCCATCTCGACGCCGAGTGTGCCCAGTTCCGCCAGGCGCTGCACTTGCTCGGGAGGATTGTCGTAGAAGCGGTCGCGGGAGACAACGGGGGCGACCTTGACGCTGGCGTCGTCGCCAGCGGCGTCGACGGCTGCCTTCAGCAGGTTCCACGATGCAGTGGCGGAAAAGTGGATTCCCGGGCAGAGGGCGTCATTGAGCGAGGAATCCGTATGCGCGCCGATTGCGACGACGACGTCGCCGGGCTCAACGTCCGGAGAGAGTCCGCCGCAGGTGCCGACGCGGATAATGCGCTCAACACCGAAGAAACGGTAGAGCTCCGTGGCGTAAATGGATAAAGATGGCTGTCCCATCCCGGAGGCCATAATCGATAGCGGCTTGCCTTGGTAGGTACCGGTGTAGCCTCCTATGCCGCGCACATCCGTCACTTTACGGGCGTCGGGCATAAGCTGCGCGGCCATGCGCTCGGCGCGGCGGGGATCGCCTGGCATGAGGACAGCGGGGGCGAAATCCCCGGGTTCGGCGGAAATATGCGGCGTGGACATGTTTCTCCTCTCGGCTGGTGGCCGTGATCAAGCGACGCGAGCCCGGTGCTCGCGCCGTTCAGCAACACACTGATATGACGACCAGTGTAATGGAGGCCACGCACAGAAGGGGAACGCGCGGATGAGTTCGTGTGGCCGATGCTGCTAGGGTAAGGACGGTCGCTTTGCTGCGGCAGCGTCTAGCGCGGGTCATTGAAAGCCGTGAAGACTCTCACAACAGCATCCAAATTGTTGTCAAATCGGCTCAAAGTACGGGATGCTCGGCAGGAGGATTCGCAATTCGCGCGGGAATGCCGTGAGAATAAGGCGGACACAGGAATACGCGCTCGCGTATCCGGAAAGGAAAAGTAATGTCTCAGCCGTCCACCCCGGAAAATCAGCAGAATAACCCCCAGGCATACACCGACCAGCAGTATGCACAGGGGTACCAGAACCAGGCGTGGGCCCCGTCCGCTTACTCCGCTCCGGCGGCCGGCCAGCCGGGCGCCGATCCGAACATTTACGGTCAGCCGCAGCCCGGCTACGACCAGGGGTATGCCTACGGCCAGCCTGCTTATGGCGTTGCCGCTCCGCAGCCGACTCGTAGCACTGGTGGCTTCGCTGGCCTGTTCTCCACGAACTTCAAGGTGCGAGTCTCCAGCTCGATTGCCGGGATTGTGCAGCTATTCGCCTTGATTGCTGGCGGCATCGTCGTCGTAAAAGAACTGTTCACCTTCATTCGGGTTGCAACCAACGACGGCGCAGTGTATGGAGGGGCGAGCGCTCTCGCCATTTTGGAGGAGCTGTTCCAGTTCGCCTACGTCTTGGGAGTGGTTGTGGTCGCGCTCGGACTCGTCCGCGCCATTCTGGAAATCGCCGTGAAGGCGGACCAGGACGCCACCAAGGTTGAAGCTGAAGCCGCGCAGGCATCACAACCGCAGGCATGAGCCAACTGTACTCGCTGGTCGCTTTCGACCTAGACGATACACTTGCTCCCTCAAAGTCGCCGCTACCCGATCGGATGGCGGCGGCTTTGCGTGGACTGCTTGATGTGACGCAGGTCTGCGTCATCTCCGGTGGTCAGTTCGGACAATTCGAATCGCAGGTGCTCGCACATCTGGACGCCGGCGAACAGCAGCTCGGCGCACTGCATCTCATGCCCACGTGCGGCACCCGCTACCTTGTGCACCGCGATGGACGGTGGCAGACGGTATATGCCCGTGATCTGAGCAACGAGGAACGCGCAGAGGCTCGGGCCGCCGTTGAGGAAGAGGCCCGGCGGCTTGGACTATGGGAAGAACACACCTGGGGTCCTATTTTGGAAGACCGTGGTTCGCAGATCACCTTCTCCGCTCTCGGCCAGCAGGCGCCTCTGGAAGCGAAGAAGGCATGGGATCCCGATGGCGGCAAAAAGGAGCGGCTGCGCGCCGCCGTCGCCGAACGTCTGCCCGGTCTGGAGGTACGTTCCGGTGGGTCTACCTCAGTGGACATCACCAGGCGGGGCGTCGATAAGGCATACGGGATCGCCGAACTTTCACGGCATACCGGTATTCCCATCGAAGATATGCTGTTCGTTGGAGACAGGCTCGACGAAGGCGGCAATGACTTCCCCGTGATCCGCCTGGGGATTCCCACCCACGCGGTCACGGACTGGGAAGATACCGCGGCATTTGTGGAAGGCTATGTAGCTGCAGCGCACACTACCGTGTGATAACTGCGGAACTTGGAGGCTGTTGTGTCTAGTGGCGACGAACGCACGGGCGACGGCGTGCTTGCGCAGATGAGCGACGCTGAAGTGGAGGGTTACCTGACCGGGCTGCAGCGGCGGAAGCAGGCGTTGCCCACCGCGGAGCAGGAGGATGGCGGGGCAACGCGCGGATTCGCGCTTCTCATGCTTACCGCTGGAATATTCGGCATGTACGCCTCGGTTTTGCTTATCCGCACCGAGAAGCAGCATCTGCTGGACCCGGCGTCGCAACTGGCCTGCGATATCAACCCGTTGATCGGCTGCGGTAGCTTCCTGGACTCGCCGCAAAACCAACTCTTCTTCGGGATTTCCAACGCGGTATACGGGCTAGCCTTCTTCGCCGGTATTGTCGCTCTGGCACTCGTTCTGCTGTCGGGCGGGCGCCTCGGCAGGTGGCTTTGGCAGGCTCTTTGCCTAGCGATGGTTCTCGCTGCCGCGTGGCTCGTATGGTTTCAGTACCAGTCCTTCGTGGTAGAGAGAGCGCTCTGCCCATATTGCCTGCTTACCTGGTTCGCTACCATTCCGTTGATCGTGCACACATGGGCCAGGTCCGTGCAGGCGGGTCATGTACCCGCTCCCGATGCACTCCGCCGTTTCTTGGTCCACGGCCGGTGGTACATCACCATCGGCGTTTACCTAGTGATCGTCTTGATCGCGGTTGTACGCTTCTGGGACCAGTGGGCGATGGTGTTCTAAACGTCGTTCGGCGGAGGCGTGACCCTGCCCCGATGGGCTCAGTGGTCTTCCAAGTTCTGTGCAAACCGGGTTATCTGTGTTATTCCCATGTCCCCGGCGGTCGCGTCCAAAAGGTCCATCGCACGCGCGACTTGGTGCGTACAGTCTTGACCGGTCACCGCCTCGGCACCACCAGCGGTCCGCCGGTGACCGGGTCTTCGATAACAACACAACTGAGGCCGAAGACGGCCTCAATACGCTCCGGCGTCATAACCGCGTGCGGGTCTCCCTCGGCAACCACGACTCCTTCCTTCATCACGATCAGATGCGACGCATACCGAGCGGCCTGATTCAGGTCATGCAGTACGGCAACGAGGGTCGTTCCTTCTCTATTCAGGCGAGTGAACAGCTCCAGCAGTTCCACTTGGTGGCCGATGTCCAGATACGTCGTCGGTTCGTCAAGAAGGAGCAAGGGGGTCTCTTGCGCCAAGGCCATGGCAGCCCACACGCGCTGGCGCTGGCCACCGGAGAGTTCGCCCACGGCGCGCTCGGCGAGTTCCTCCACGTTCGTTGCTCGCATGGCACGCTGCACCGCCGCGGCGTCGTCGCGCGTACTCTGGCGAAACACACCCTGGTGTGGGTAGCGACCGCGCGCCACAAGGTCCGCGACGGTGATCCCTTCGGGTGCTATGGCGCTCTGCGGTAGAAGCCCGATGTGCCGCGCCAGCGCCTTGGGCTTGAGCCCGGCGATTGATCGTCCATCGAGGTACACCGCGCCTTGGTCAGGCCGCAGCAGTCGAACAAGACCGCGCAGCAGCGTTGACTTGCCGCAACCATTGGGCCCGATGATCACGGTGAAGGAGCCATCGGGAATCTCCACCTTGAGATCGCGGGCGACGATGCGGCCGTCGTACCCCAGGCTCAGCTGCTCCGTGCGCAGGCGCCCGGTAGGAGTGGTTTCCGATGTGCGCAGTGTCGCGTGAGGGGAAAGTGGTGCAGTGGGAGGCGCCGCAGCGGCAGGCGAGGGAACGGAGGAATTCGAACGCGACGCTGCCGCATTAGCGGAGCGTGGTGTGGGTGGCCGTCCATTGAGATGATCGCCATGGTCCGGAGAGATCGTCATGCGCGCGACTCCATTATCAAAAGAACGAAAAGGTACATTCCGCCGAAGATCACGGTGATCATGCCGGCAGGAAGTGGATTACCACCGATGTGCTGAGCGATGACATCGGCCCCCAGCAACAATAGTGAGCCGAGTAGGGCCGAGTGAAGCAGGGGAATGCCCGGAAGCCCGGCTAATCGTTTGGCGATCTGCGGCGCGGCAAGGGCCACGAAGGCGATAGGGCCGGCGGCAGCGGTGACCAATGCTGCGAGCAGCACGCCCAGGCCCAGGATGGCGAGGCGTGCCCGCTCCACACGCAGCCCGTGGGCAGCGGCGGCGTCGTCGCCCAATTCCAACTGCCGCAGCGGGCGCCGCGCCGCCGCAATAAGCGGTGCGGTCAAGGCGACAGTCAGCACAGCTGGGACCACGTCACCCCAGGTCGTGAGGCTCAGTGTGCCCGTTCCCCAAATGGCCGCTCCCATGGCGACTTCGTCCCGTGCACGCAAGATCAGCCAGGAATTCACCCCAGAGAGTGCTGCGGTGACTCCGATTCCTACGATGACGAGCCGGAATCCCTGCACTCCGCGCCGATAGGCGAGTAGATAGACGACGATGGCGGTTACGAAGCCGCCGAGCAAAGCCCCGGCCGTCGTCGAGGCGAGAACCGATGCTCCCAGATTTGAGGCCGCTAAGGTGGAACCGGGCAACACCAGGCGCACGGCAAGCACACCGGTATACGCTCCCGTTGAAAAGCCGATGATATCCGGCGAACCAAGCGGATTGCGGGTCAGGGTTTGGAAGAGGGCGCCCGAAATGCCCAAGCAGGCACCGAAGACGATGGCGGCAACGATACGCGGCAGGCGCCACTGCAGGACAACCGTTGAATCGAAACCCGCCCGGCCGGTCAGCGCCCGCAGAACCTCTCCGACGGATAGCGGGTAGTCACCCAGGCAGAGCGCGATGACCGCGACCGCCACCAGCAGCACAGCAACGGCGACGACGCACAGGCGTGATCGTAACGCCACGCGTGGGCGCCGCGAGTACGCCGCCTTAGCATGTGCGGCGGGGTGCGGTGGGCGATGCATCGAACTCGCCGACGTTGCGGGCTGGGAATCGGAAGCGTCAATCCGCGGGTACCTCACCGTCATAGTGCCAGCGCCTTTCTGCGTCGCACCAAGGCCACGAGCACCGGGCCGCCGAGGAAGGAGAGGACGATTCCCACTGGCATTTCTCCGGGGGAGACAGCGATTCGGGCGGCAATATCGGCAAAAATGGTGATAATCGGTCCCCATATCAGACAACATGCTATGATCCACCGTTGATCCTGCCCGGTGAGCCACCGGGCTACATGAGGCACCATGAGGCCGACAAATGAAATGGGGCCGACGAGTGCGGTGGCGCCGCCGGCGAGGAAGGTAATCGCCGCCACCGCCAGAAGGCGGGTACGCCACACGGAGGTGCCCAAGGCTGATGCCATTTCTTCGCCCAGTGCCAGGGCATTAAGTGACTTTCCGAGTACGAGAGCGATAACTGCGCCGGTGAGCATGATAAGTACAACCGGCAGGCAGGAGGTGAGGTTCCGATCAACGAATGTGCCGACTTCCCACACCTTGATGGTGTTGAAGGTGCGCGGGCTAGCGATGCGCAGCCCGGAGACGATTCCGGACAGAATGGCTCCGAGTGCTACTCCGGCAAGGAGTAGGCGAACCGGATCGACACTGCCGCGCGCCGCTCCACCCACCAATGCCACAGCCAGTGTGGCAGCCAAAGCACCGGCGAGGGCGAACCATACATATAGCGACGGCCGAGTGATTCCCAGCAGGCCTACTGCCAGTGCCACAGCGAATGAAGAACCGGAGGTCACCCCGAGGATGCCGGGATCGGCCAGCGGGTTGCGGGTGAGAGTCTGGATGAGCGCTCCCGCGACGGCAAGGGCGCCGCCAACGAGAATTGTCAGAGCGGTTCGCGGCACGCGCAGTTCCAATATTGCATGGGCGTCGGCGCGGGGCACTTCATCACCGAAAAGAGCCGCGATTACGGTGGCAGGTGGTACAGGCCTGCTGCCGATCACCAAGGAGGCCAGTGCGGCGACGGCGAGAATTGCAAGGCCACCGACAAGTGCGAAGACGCGGCGGTTACGCAGCGTCGCCGCATTGCTGGTAGAGAATGGTGATCGATGCATCTGCAGTCCCATCGTCTCCTTTCCACATGCGACACTAGTATTGCGGCTGCGATTAGGGTAGCCTAACTGGATGGGATGGTGTTGGAAATGGACGACATCGTTCGCCCTCGGCACCAACCGCTAGCCGCGACACACGTTCGCCGGGCCGTGGCGGCACAGGCGAACTGACAGCATATTGACGCATAACCGAAGGGAACCACAAACGTGAAGAGACCAAGAATTCGTCGTGTTATGGCCGTGGCCGCCGCTGTTGCGTTGGCTCTGGTCGGCTGCGGTAACGATGACGCACAGGACACGACGTCGTCGAACTCGGCAGCGAATACGGACGTGAGTGTGCAGTCCGACGCATTTCCGGCAACAATCGAAACGAAGTTCGGTGAGGTCACCGTTGAAGAGATGCCCGAGCGTGTGGTTGCGCTCGGCTGGGGTGATGCGGAAGTTGCACTCGCCTTCGATGTGCAACCGGTGGGTGCTGCCGATTGGCTTGCATTCGGCGGAGACGGCGTCGGCCCGTGGGCCGAGGGCCTCTACAACGAGTCCCCGCAGATCCTCGGTACACTCGAACTCTCCTACGAGGAAGTTGCCGCCCTCGAACCGGATCTCATTTTGGACGTGCGCAGTTCGGGCGACGAGGAGCGCTACGAGAGATTGTCCTCCATTGCCCCGACGATCGGTGTCAGCAAGGACGGCGACAATTACCTGACCTCTTCCGCGGATCAGGTCCGCATGATCGGGGCGGCCCTCGGCCAGCCGGAGAAGGCGGAGGAGTTGCTTGAGGAAGTTGACGAGGCCTTCGCGGCGGCGCGCAGTGAGTACCCGCACTGGGATGGCAAAACCGTTACGGTTGCCACACGCACGTCGGAGGGATGGGGCGCCTACCTCGACGACGCACGTGTGCATTTCATGGAGAACCTCGGATTCGCACAGAACCCGCAGATCGACGCCCTGGCATCGACGTCGGAGAACGGCTGGTCGGTTTCCGTCTCCAGTGAACAACTCGACCTCTTCGATGCCGACCTCATTGTCGCCTTCCCGATCTATATCGACAGTTCGGAGATTACCGGAGATGCGGGTTGGCAGGCGATTCCTGCGGTGGAGGACGGCCGTGTACTTGTTATTGAGGATGAGCTCTCCAGCGCCTATTCGCTGGGCACCCCAGCGGCGACCCTCTACGCGATTGAACAGATGGCGCCATTGATCGACCAGGCGACGGAAGGCAACGACTGATAGTCGGTGGCCGCTCCGCCACTTGCGGAAGCACGGACAGTGCAAGTGCTGAAGGTAAGGAGAACCACAAGTGCCGAAAGTACGGAGAATCAAGCGCGTAGAGCTTAGAGCATTCGGATAGCAGATCGCCGGCATGCAGGAAGGAGGCGGAATGCGCCAAGAACTATCATCCACACGGCCTATAAGGCCGACGCGTGCTTCGGTGCAGCTGCTGCGCGTAGCGGACAGCAGGCGTATTTCGCCCACCTTCCAGCGGCTCTCTTTCGCTCCGCACGAGGAGAGCTTCAATGAAGAGTTCGACTTCTTGGGTTTTGACCAGTGGTTTCGATTCTTCTTCTGGCCGCCGCTGCAAGAGAGAATGGAGCGCCGCGCGCAGACCGTCGGGCCGGTGGCGGGCAAACGCGGATCGGTTCGCGCGGACAGTCCTGCCATTCCCGCCTATAGCGCGAATGCCCGGGCAGGCAGAGGCAGTACCGCCTACGGGCCGCGTCGGCCCGGTCTGCCGCCTTTACCCTGGGGAGCCGCAGATGGGTGGTATCAGCGCTACCGCGCTCTGCCGGCGAAGAATCGGCCGACGGTGCGCAATTACACCATTCGTGATGCTCGCCGTATATCCGGCACCTGGTATATCGATGTGGACTTCGCGATCCACCGCGCCCCTGACGGTCAGATTGAAGGGCGAGCTGCACGATGGGCGCGCCGAGCACAACGCGGTGAACTGGTGGGATTCCTCGACCAGGGCCGCATCTTTCGTTTCGATGGCGCCAAGGGACCGCTTCTTTTGGTCTCCGATGAGACGGGCCTACCCGGAATTGAGGGGATAGCGCGTTCGCTGCACGCGGGCGGTCACGTACCCGAAACCACGGCGATTATCGAGGTGCCAACCAGTGAAGATCGACGTGACATTTGGCTCGACGACGTGCTGTGGACAACGCGTCCTCGTGGGCAGGAAGTGGGCCAGAGCCTTCTCGCCCTACTAGACCATATGCCCCTGAGCGGGTTCGAAGGAGCGTACATCGTCGGGGAAGCGTCCTTTGCACTGGCCGTGCGCAACCGTTGCCTAGACGCGGGAATGCCGCGCGAGAATATTGACTTTTGCGGCTACTGGCGCAAGGCCCAGTCGGCTGACTTCGAATAGAGAATCTGCTTGAATGGAGGATCAGCCCAGCCGGAGCAAGACGCACGACCCAGATACCGGAGCAAACACGCACAACCGGAATGAGCGTCAGGTCAGCGAGTGAATACTGGCAGGCACGAACTCGTCCCAGCCGGTCGCCCGTAGCCCTTCGCGCACACGCTCCACCCCTGCATCCAGTTCCTCGCCGGATAAACCGCGGCGGGCGCGAGCGAATTGGATATCGGCTTCCGACAGGGCCGGGATCACATGTAGGTGCACGTGGGGCACTTCCAGCCCGGCAATAATGACCATGGCGCGGGTTCCGGGAAACGCCTGTTCTTGGGCGCGGCCAATCCGCTGGGCGACAAGGGCCAAATGGGCGAATGTCTCATCCGGCAACTCCGTGAAGCGCGATACCTCCTGCCGGGGAACGACGAGCATATGCCCATCGGCAATCGGCTCGTGAGTGCCGAACACTGCACATACCTCATCGGCGTAAGCAAAACGGCCCGGGATATTTCCGGCGATGATTTCCGTAAACACACTCATACGTTGATCCTAGACCGTGGGTGCACGTGCGCAACACGGGTTGTCCAGGCTGATGGCGTTGTGGCACGGTGGGTTCGTTAACGGATCCGAACGGCTATGGGCGGCTCATCCGGCAACAGTATGAGCAATCTAGCTGGAACGCAGGCAGGGTGGCGGGCCGCGGTGCGCTAGTCTTTTCTAGTACCGATTGAAGGAGAGTAATGAGCGTACAGGCCGATAGTGCTGAGAACACCCCATTTCGCTATACCGCACGGCTGGCCAATGATATCGAAGAGCGCTGGCAGGAGCGGTGGGATACCGAGGGCACCTTCTACGCGGCGAATCCCGTCGGAGAGCTGTCCAACGGTGAGGTCCCGGCGGAGAAATTCTTCATTCTCGACATGTTCCCGTACCCTTCGGGCCGTGGACTACACGTCGGTCACCCCTTGGGTTACATCGCCACCGACACCGTCGCGCGCTACCAGCGTATGAAGGGCAAGAACGTTCTCTACACGATGGGCTACGACGCCTTTGGTCTTCCGGCGGAGCAGTACGCGGTGCAGACGGGGCAACATCCACGCATCACCACCGAGCAGAACGTGGCAAACATGCGTCGACAGCTGCATCGAATCGGCCTGTCACATGACACACGCCGTTCTTTCGCCACCATCGACGAAGATTATGTGCGCTGGACACAGTGGATTTTCCTGCAGATATTCAACTCCTGGTTCGATCCGCAGGCCGA
The DNA here is from genome assembly GCF_003957265.1 of Actinobaculum sp. 352. Classification (NCBI taxonomy): domain Bacteria; kingdom Bacillati; phylum Actinomycetota; class Actinomycetes; order Actinomycetales; family Actinomycetaceae; genus Actinobaculum; species Actinobaculum sp. 352. The sequence continues at coordinate 374,412 of NZ_RQSN01000001.1, forward strand.
GTGCCGCGACGGACGTGGAAAGGGAGCCGCTCGTCCCATTTCCGAGTTATGGGAGAAGCTGGCATCCGGCGACGTCGCCGTGCCGGATGGGCGCGACTGGTCCACGTTGACGAAGGCCGAACAGCTAAAAGTGCTCGATTCCTTCCGGCTCGCTTACGTATCCGAGGCGCCCGTCAATTGGTGCCCCGGCTTGGGTACGGTGCTGGCGAATGAGGAGGTCACTGCCGAAGGCCGATCAGAGCGTGGCAACTTCCCCGTCTTCAAGCGGAACCTGCGGCAGTGGATGATGCGCATCACCGCTTACGCCGACCGTTTGGTGGAGGATCTTGACACCATCGACTGGCCGGAAAAAGTGCGTCTCATGCAGCGTAACTGGATCGGTCGCTCCGATGGTGCGACCGTGCGTTTCGAGGTTCCGGGTGCCGATCCCACGGAGTTGGATGTTTACACCACACGTCCAGACACACTCTTCGGCGCAACTTTCATGGTGGTGGCACCGGAGCATCCTATTCTCGGTGGTTCGATGCCGGGCGCGTCTGACGACGCGGCGAAGCTCGCCGTGCCGAACAGTTGGCCGGAGGGCACCCGCCAGGCGTGGACTGCGGGGTCCGCAAGTCCGGTTGAAGCCGTGGCCGCATATCGCGCCCAGGCCGCTTCCAAATCCGAAGTGGAGCGGGCCGACGAGGGCCGGTCGAAGACGGGAGTCTTCTCCGGGCTGTTCGGTATCAATCCGGTTAATGGAAAGCCGATTCCGATCTTCGTGGCGGACTACGTGCTGATGGGATACGGTACCGGCGCAATCATGGCGGTACCGGCGCACGATCAACGCGATTGGGACTTCGCGCATGCCTACGACCTTGACATCATCCGCACCATCGGCCCGGCCGACGATCCGTACGGTCCGGACCTGGATGAAGGCGCCTACGTGGACGACGGCGTCGCCGTTGATTCCGCCAATGAAGACATCAGCCTGAACGGGCTGGACAAGGATGCCGCGAAGGCCACAATGACGGCGTGGTTGGAGTCGATCGGGAAAGGCTCCGCCACGGTTACCTACCGCCTGCGTGACTGGCTGTTCTCCCGCCAGCGGTACTGGGGTGAGCCGTTCCCGGTGGTGTGGGACGATGAGGGGAACGTGCACGCGCTCCCGGAATCCGCGCTGCCGGTCGAGCTGCCGGAAGTCACCGACTATTCGCCGCGTACCTACGACGCCGACGATGCCGACTCCATGCCGGAGCCGCCGTTGGGACGTGCTCACGAATGGACGGAGATTGAGCTGGACCTCGGCGACGGCGTGAAGACCTATCACCGCGATACGAATACGATGCCGCAGTGGGCGGGATCGTGCTGGTACGAGTTGCGCTATCTCGATCCGGACAACGACGAGGCCTTCTGCGCCCCGGAGAACGAGAAGTACTGGATGGGACCGCGACGGGAGGCGGGTAACACCTCTGGCGGGGCGGATCTCTATGTTGGTGGTGTGGAGCATGCCGTGCTGCATCTGCTCTACGCGCGTTTCTGGCACAAGGTACTATTCGACCTCGGTTATGTCAGTTCATCCGAGCCCTTCCACAAGCTGTTTAACCAGGGTTATGTGCAGGCGTATGCCTATACCGACTCGCGTGGCCAGTATGTTCCGGCGGATGAAGTCGAGGAGACCCTTGGCGACGACGGCGAGCCGCGCTTCACCTGGCAGGGGCAGCCGGTCAACCGCGAATACGGCAAGATGGGCAAGTCCCTGAAGAACGTTGTTACGCCGGATGCGATGTGTGAGGAATATGGAGCGGACACATTCCGCCTGTATGAAATGTCGATGGGACCACTCGATATGTCGCGACCGTGGGAAACGCGCGCCGTCGTCGGCTCCCAGCGCTTCCTGCAGCGGCTGTGGCGTAACGTAATCGACGAGGAGACCGGAGAGGTCATTGTCGGTGAGGAGGCGCCCTCGGCCGAGACGGCCCGTCTGCTGGCGCGTACCATCGCCGATGTGACCGCTGAGTACGACGGTATGCGCATCAACACGGCGATTGCGAAGATGATTGTGCTGAACAATCATCTGACGGGGCTCGCTACGGTACCGCGGGTGGCAGCGGAGGCCCTGGTGCTGATGCTGGCACCGGTGGCGCCTCATATCGCTGAGGAATTGTGGGCTCGGTTGGGCCACGGAGAATCCTTGGCGCGTGAGCCATTCCCGGTGGTGACGGACGAGTCGTTGCTGGTTGACGATACGGTCACCTGCGTCGTTCAGGTCAAGGGTAAGGTCCGTGATCGCCTCGAGGTTCCGGCGGACATCGCCGAGGATGAGCTTGAGAAACTCGCGCTCGCCTCCGAAAAGGTGCAGAAGTACCTCGACGGCGCACCGCGCAAGGTGATTATCCGCGCGCCGAAGCTGGTCAATATCGTCCCGTAACGGGAGTGCCCGTCGCTCTTGCAGGAGATCTCGCCGGTGTACAGGGTGAACCTGGGCGGGCCGGGTGTGACCGGACCGCCTGGGGATCATCCCGGTGTTCGGGGCGAGTCGCATCCCGCCGCGAGAAGAGCGGCCGCCCCGATGCGGCGGTGGGCTTGCTTTCGGTGGCACCGGTGACATGCCGACCACGCGGACTGCCGCCCAGTGCGTCTTGCTCTCGACGCCATGGGTCAAATGCCGACCGCGTAGTCTGCTCGAAGTGTGGCGGTGGGCCTCCCACGAGGGCCCTGATATCTCCACAGGCTGCGTTGTGTCGTTCTGATCCACAGGAGTGTGCGCGGGCCTCGCCCAGTAGAAGGCGGGACGGCAAGATCGACGTATGCGACAGCCACCTCCTCGATCAATTGTTCCCCCTCGGCTCCCACGCCGAGGGTATTCCGCCGACGGCGAGGTACGGTACTCCGCCGATGCGAGCGGTGCGTCTTCTCGCGCACGGGATCCGTCCTCGCGCGGCGATGAGCACCCGCATCCGGGGGACTTCAGCACATCTGAGGTGCCGGATACGGATGCAGCTAGGCAGTGGAATGCGGTGTCGGAGCACGGCGAGGAATGGTTGGAGCCATCTGAACCGGGCCTGCCGAGGCGGCGAGGGCGGCACAGCGCTGCCAGCGCGCCAAGGCAGAATGCTCGCCCAGTCTCCGGCCCAGACCGCGGCGCACAGCGCAGCCTGGCCAGCCTAGCACTTGCATCCGGGACGGGTGAGGGCATTGCCGCACTGGCCGAGGGCCGCAGCAGGCCGCGCTGGAGGCTTGAAGGGGCGGCGTTACGCGCCCTGGTGGTCGCCCTGCTACTCGCTCTTCTCTGCACTGTGGCATGGTTGTCATCCCAGCAGCCTTCTACCTCCGCAACTGGTACCGGAGCATTACCGCAGGTGAGCACATCGGCAGGGGGTGGGCCATCGCCTGCGATGGTCGCACCTCCTGCGTCCACGCCGCAGTCCTCTGGCAACTTCACAACTGGTTCCGACCAGTCCGTTGTGCATATCTCGGGTGCCGTGACAAGCCCCGGGGTCTACACGGTGCCGACCAATTCGCGCGTAAACGACGTCGTCCAAATGGCCGGCGGGATGACACAGGATGCGGACCAAGCGGCCATCAACCTGGCGGCGCCGATCAGGGACGGGGACCACGTACATATTGCCGCCGTCGGAGAGACGCCTGTTCCGGCTGCGGGTGGTTCCGGAGAACAGATACAGTCCGGGCAGGCGGGTGGGTCCGGTCTGGTCAATATCAACACGGCCACTACGTCTGAGTTGCAGGAATTGCCGGGGATTGGCCCGGTGCTGGCCGATGCGATTGTGGCATGGAGGGAAGAAAACGGCGGTTTCTCGGCCCCGGAGGAACTCATGGAGGTTTCGGGAATCGGCCAAGCCACCTTTGAGAAGTTACGTGATCACGTGGTGGTGTGAAGGAAATGGTCGAGAAGGTGGCGCAGCATGTGCCCGTTATGCACCATCGCTGCGGCGCATAGCTCTTACGCGGAGGCGCCAGGTGCGCAGAAACGGCGGCTCCCCATGCAGGATCTGCGGCTTGTACCGATTGCGGTCGGCGCCTTGGCCGGTGCGCCGTGCGGCCTGCGCCTTCCGCTTTCCAGCGGTGCCGCGCGAGCCGCATTGGCCCTTATCGCGGTGCTTGGACTTGTGGCCATAGTGGCCACAAAAGGTGCAGCACGAAGCGAGATCTCCACCGGAAGAGCCTGCATCACCGTCGTGTTGCTCACCGGAGCGGTGACCAGTACATCCTGGATCATCAGCGCTTATCGCGCCGAGCTCGCCCACCCGGCAATTGTGGTTCGTGCAGCCCAGGAGCATCGGAGAGTAAGTATCGAAGGGACCATCGCGAGCCGCGTCTCATCCGCAACCGGCCCCTGGGACGACGGCGAATGCACCGCGGATGTCAGCCTGAAACGGGTCACCATTCGCTCCATAGTGTACCCCGTCTCCGAACAGGCCCGTGTGGTGGTTATCGGAGTGCCATGCGAGGCGATGACTGGTCAAGATCTGCGAGCGGTAGGGCCGCTCTCAACGGTCGAGGGGACTCGACGGCAGGTGGCGCGCCTACGTTCTTCGGACGCGGTGCTCAGCGGTGAGGGGCGTATGCGCGAAGCATTCGCACTGCGCGTCAAGGCAGCATTGGGCGATCTTCTGGCGGACAAGCCGACGCCGGTGCGCCAGCTCGTACCCGGCGTGGTGCTCGGCGACCGAGCACAGATGGACGCCAGTTTGCGTGACGCTATGCAAGTTGTCCAACTATCGCATCTCACGGCCGTCTCCGGTGCGCATGTTGCCGTCATAACCGGCACCTTTATCGCAATTCTCGGGAGGAGGAGGGCCGTCCTCAGCGCGGTTCTCAGCATGTTGGCGTTGTGTGGCCTCGTGATCCTGGTCGGAGGTCAGGCATCAGTGGTTCGCGCCGCACTGATGTCCGCACTCATATTTGTGGCGCTGGCGCTGGAGCGCCCTGCACAGGCTGTGGCAGCACTGTGCGTCTCCGTGATAGTTGGGGTACTTCTCAATCCGTGGTTGGCGACGAGCTACGGATTTCTCTTGTCGACAAGCGCGACGGCCGGCATTGTACTGGCGGGCAGTCCATTGGCCGCGTGGTTGGCCGAGCGCATACCGCGCCTGGTAGCGGAGGCAATCGCCATTCCACTGACCGCGCAACTGGCATGCCTGCCGGTCCTTCTTCTATTTGCCGACAGCGGGTCGATATGGGGCGTTGTCGCGAACTGCCTGGTGGCGCCGGTTGTAGCGCCGCTGACGATCAGTGGAATGGCGTCGGCCCTGCTCGCCGTCTTCGTTCCCGCGCTGGCCTCACTGATCCTGCTTCCGGCGCAGATGGCGAGTTGGTGGATCTGGCAGATTGCTACCTGCCTGGCCGGGTGGCCAGGCTCGGGTGTTCCACTGTGGATGGCGAGCCTCGGCAGCGTCCTGATAGTGGCTGGAGTGATGGGCTTAGTTCTCATCCTGCGGGGTGATTGGTGCGGGCGCCGTGGAGGAGGAGGTTCGCGTGTCGCCCTGGCAGTGGTAGTTCTGGGGGCTCTCGCGATCTGCATCCTAGTCGGTCAGCGGCGTACCCCCGGTGGGATTCCGTCCGATTGGACCGTCGTGCAGTGCGATGTGGGCCAAGGGTCGGGGCTTATAGCACGCAGTCACGGCAGGACACTCATGATTGATGTCGGACCTGAGACTGACGCAGCTGCGCAGTGTCTCAAGCAAGCCGACGTCGAACATCTTGATCTGCTGGTGCTGTCACACGCCCACAGTGATCATATCGGCGGGTTAGCGGCAGTACTCGACCAGGCCGAAGTTGAACAGGTATGGGTGTCGCCCAATACCGAACCCGCTGCGAATAGTGCGTGGGCGTTGCGGCAGTTGGAAGAAGCGGGAGTGCCGGTGTACACGGCCTCTGCCGGGACGCAATTGGAAGGAACGGATGGCATGGTGGCAGCCGCTGTGCTGTGGCCGCGTACGACGCGAGGAGGTGGGGAAGAGGCAGCCAACCACCAGTCGATTGCACTCTGGATCGACGCGGTGGGTGGAGTGCTTGTTCTCTCGGACATGGACGAGTCCGCGCAGTCGACTCTAGCGAGGGACGCACCCGTGGTGACAACGGTTGTCGTTGCCCACCACGGTAGCGCCGACCAGTCGGCGCGTTTAGCTGATGTGCTCTCTGCACGTCTGGCGTTGGTGTCGGTGGGGGAGAACAGTTATGGGCACCCATCGCAGCGAGTTCTTGAACTCTACGCGGAAAGCGACATTTATAGCACCAAAGACTGCGGAACGATCACGCTGGATGCCCGCGGTGGTGTTGGCTCGGCCTGTAGTGCGCCGATCGGCTGAGCGCATCCGGCCTGGCCACCTTTGGGATCGACGCGTCGTGCCGCGGCGGAGGTTCGTGGGATACTTGCATACATGGCAGCACGCGCACGCCGCCCGAGTGGGCCACGCTGGGACCAGTTAGAGTTGGCACCGGTTGTTTTACTGACCGTGGGAGAACCAGCTCTTGGGGATCGCGCCCTCGCGCGTTTGAGTGCATTGGCACGCGCCCGAACTCCTAGTGTCGAGATCACGAAACTCGACGCGGCGGCATACGAGGCGGGGGCGCTGGCGCAACTGACGAGCCCGTCACTATTCGGCGAGGATCGGATGATCGTGGTCCCGAATATGGAGAAGATGTCCGACGCCTTCTCGGCAGATGCCTTGAATTACCTCGACTCACCGGAGCCCGACGTCGTTCTGGTTGTACGACACAACGGGGGCAACCGCGGTAGGAAGCTGCTCACCGCGATCACGGCCGGAGGTTTTCAACACAGCGATATTCCGCAGGTAAAGAACGATGCTGAGAAAGCCGAACTGGTGCGTAGTGAGGCTCGGCGGGCGCGTCGTCGTATGACCGAAGGTGCGGCACACGATCTCGTCGATGCACTCGGACGAGATATCCGCGAGCTTCTCGCGGCGGTTACGCAGCTCTTGGAAGATATCGACGGCACGATTGACGAGACCGCGGTGCACGAATACTACCGCGGCCGAATCGAGGCCACGCCCTTCGCCGTGGCAGATGCCGTTGTCGCCGGTCAACACGGGCACGCCATCGCGCTCGCTCGGCATGCGATGGTTACTGGCACCGCTCCGGTTCCAATTGTTGCCGCGATCGCCACGAAACTCCGCTCCATGGCCCTGGTCCTCGCAATGCGCGGGCAGGCGCGCCCCGGCGAGGTGCGGCTAGCACCCTGGCAAATCGATAGGGCAAAAAAGGATCTGCGCGGGTGGAGCGGTGAGGCCCTCGCGCAAGCAATCCTCGTTGTGGCACAGGCTGATGCGGAAGTAAAAGGAGCTTCGCGTGATGCCGCATTCGCGCTAGAGCGCGCAATCTTGCGGATTGGGGAGGCACGGCGAAACTCAGCACGATGACTCGTGGCGGATTCTGCGGGTCTCGATCTTTACTCTGATCGGAAGTCAGAGAACTGCCCTGTTTTCCGATGGCCAACGGTGCGAACACCAGCGGAGAAAACGGGGTGAATAATATCAGAAGCGTTGCCGACGTTTTGTCACAGGCGCATTGACGCAGCACTGTGAGTTGCCCGTGCTCATAGTGTGTTCCATAGGCGGCAATCCGGTAGGAATGCTGTTTATGTGGGACCTAAAGACTAAGATTGAGGCATGTGGGATTCACGACACCGTCGACATGATTCCACGCATAGAGGAATAACGAGGAGGCAAGGTGCAAATAGGAGTGCCGAAGGAGCCCAGCGAAGGGCAGACTCTCGTCGCCGCCAGCCCCGATACTGTTGGTAAGCTCATCAAATTGGGTTACCAGGTCTGCGTTGAGACGGGCGCCGGTGTGGCGGCGAGTTATCTCGACCAGCAGTATCAGGCGGTCGGAGCAGAGATCGTTGATCGAGATCGTGCCTGGGCTGCGGATATTGTGACATGTCTCGACGCGCCGCCAGACGGCGAGTTGGCGCTGATGCGAGAGGGAGCAACACTGATCGCCCGCCTGGATCCTGGCTCCCATCCGGAGCGTCTGGAGAAGTTCAGCCAGCGGGGCATCACAGCTCTCTCAATCGACGCGGTTCCCCGCATTTCGCGCGCGCAATCGATGGACGTGCGATCATCAATGGCGAATATCGGCGGCTACCGTGCCGTTATCGAGGCCGCGAATCGATTCGGGCGGTTGTTCACCGGTCAGGTGACGGCTGCCGGCAAGGTTCCGCCCGCCACCGTGTACGTGATCGGCGTGGGAGTTGCCGGGTTGTCGGCAATTGGGACGGCTAACTCGCTCGGTGCCATCGTCAAGGCCACGGACGTGCGGCCGGAAACTGCTGAGCAGGTCCATTCGATGGGTGGAGAATTCGTCGCAATTCCAGTTCAACAGGAATCAACCGACGGTTATGCGAAGGCGATGACTGCGGACCAGGAACAACTCGCCATGAAGGTGTACGCCGAGCAAGCCGCCTCCTCGGATATTGTCATCACCACTGCAGCGATCCCCGGTCGCGCGGCGCCGCGCCTGCTGACGGCACAGGCTATCGCCGCGATGAAGCCCGGCTCGGTGATCGTGGATATGGCTGCCTCCTCCGGTGGGAACTGTGAGCTCACCGTGCCGGGGGAAGTGGTGCAAACAGACAATGGTGTGACCATCATTGGCTACCTGGATCTGCCACGGCGACTTCCCGGGCAGGCCTCTCAGCTCTACGGCCAGAACATCGTGAACTTCTTCAAGTTGGCGACCCCGCAACGCGATGGTCAGCTCACCTTGGACGAGGACGACGTCGTCGTCCGCTCGATGACGGTGACGCTCAACGGTCATATCATGTGGCCACCGCCTCCGGTTAAGGTATCGGCGGCGCCGCCGCCCACTCCGAAGCAGGAAGAAGTGGCCGCCCCCGAACCGGAGCCGGAGAAACCGGCATGGCGAAGGTGGTGGTGGCGGATCGCTGCCGCCGCCGTGCTCGTGTGGCTGATTCTCACTGCTCCATTTGGTATGCGCAGCCACTTCATTGTGTTCGCCTTGGCGATAGTGGTCGGGTTCTATGTGATTACTAATGTCACGCATTCGCTGCACACCCCGCTGATGTCCGTGACCAACGCGATTTCCGGCATTATTGTCGTCGGTGCGATCCAGCAAATCGGATCGAGCAGTGCGGCGATTACAGTGCTTGCCTTCATCGCCATGTCGGTTGCGTTTATCAATGTGTTCGGTGGTTTCACGGTGACACACCGCATGCTCAAGATGTTCAGGAGGAGCTGAGATAATGTACTCGAACTCAATTCTGACAGTGGGATACGTAAGCGATGCTGCCGGTCGCTTCGATGCGTTGGCATCTATTGTTGCCGCACTCCTCTTCATCCTCGCGCTGGCGGGCCTGTCGCGGCAGACCACCGCGCAGCGCGGCAATATCCTTGGCATCGTTGGTATGGTGCTTGCGCTGATTGCCACGATCTGGGTGGCGATTGACATCAGTGGCGGCAACCAGACCAGGGCTATTCTCCTTATTATTGCGGCGATGCTGATCGGCGCAGCCATTGGGGTATGGCGGGCCGTCAAGGTTGAGATGACGGGTATGCCGGAACTGATCGCCATGCTCCACTCCTTCGTGGGTCTGGCCGCCGTCATAGTCGGCTACAACTCCTTCCTGGAAACCCCCGGGTCAGACGCTCCCACAAATGCCTTCCATATGGGTGAGGTCGGCTTAGCGGTTTTCATCGGAGCGGTGACCTTCACAGGTTCGATTGTTGCCTTCCTGAAGCTGTCCGCGAAGATATCGTCACGGCCATTGACTCTTCCGGGCCGCAACATCCTTAATCTGTGCGCGGTAATCGCTTCGCTGGCGTTGATCATTTGGCTTGCCCACACACGCTCGGTCGGTTCCGGCCTTATTCCGCTGATTATTCTGACCATAGTGGCGTTGCTTCTCGGGGCACATCTGGTGTTGGCTATCGGTGGCGGCGATATGCCGGTTGTCATTTCAATGTTGAACTCGTACTCGGGGTGGGCAGCTGCGATGGCCGGCTTCACGCTCGAGAACGATCTGCTCATCATCACCGGTGCCTTGGTCGGATCCTCGGGTGCGTATCTCTCCTACATCATGTGCCAAGCGATGAATCGCTCCTTCGTTTCGGTTATCCTCGGCGGCTTCGGCTCCACGGGTGCTCCCGCAGCCGAGCATGATTACGGCGAGCATCGAGAGACGACGGCGGCCGATGCGGCCCAGCTGCTCAAGGACGCCTCGTCTGTGATTATCACCCCTGGCTATGGCATGGCCGTGGCACATGCGCAGTACCCGGTGGCAGATCTCACCGCCAGGCTGCGCGCCGCAGGGGTCGACGTTCGCTTCGGTATCCACCCCGTAGCCGGGCGTCTTCCTGGGCATATGAATGTGCTGCTGGCGGAGGCGAAGGTTCCTTACGACATTGTTCTGGAGCTCGATGAGATCAACGACGACTTCGCGGATACAGACGTCGTTCTGGTGATTGGTGCGAATGACACCGTGAACCCGGCGGCTGCCGAAGAGCCGGGTTCGCCCATCGCGGGCATGCCGGTGCTGCATGTCTGGGAGGCCCGCAACGTCATCGTGTTCAAGCGTTCGATGGGCAATGCCGGATATGCGGGTGTGCAAAACCCGCTGTTCTTCCGCGAGAACACGCAGATGCTGCTAGGTGATGCGAAGAATACGGTGGAGGAGATCATCTCTGTTCTCTAGATTTATACCCCGATGTGTCGCGAAGCTCTGCTGTCTTGCTTGCTTCGGATGCTCGTAGTGACGGATGCCTCGCAGTTGTGGACTGTGGGGCATCCGTTGTTACAGCGTGCTTCTGGTGAATAACGCGGCGGTGGCGGGCACGGATTATCTTTCGCCCGAAGCCGCACAATCTCCGGATTTTCCTCTCCTTTCCGGGTAATTCACGGAGACCTGCCGAAAACTCGGAGAGAATAGAGCGGCGCAGCAAGCGGCAGTACTAGCGCCATCCGCAGTCGGGAGTTGACCGCCATTGGTCCCCTGACCGCAGCAAGGTTAGCACTTTCACACGTCACAAGTCCCACGAGATTGATAATCGTTCTCAGCTTCGGATATGCTTGGTGAGCTGGTTCGCACGAGGCTGGATTCGTGCGGCAGAGGGTATACATCGAAGATTGATCGCTGCCGCCCGCAGCAGACAGAATGGGAGGCCGCGATCTTAGGAAGGAAGAGCCATATGACTAGGCGTTATCGTCGCGCGCTGCCATGCGTCGTGGCTGCGCTATTCGCCTTGGGAGCCTGCACCTCAGCTAATCCAGGCGCGAATGCCACGGGCAGTAACACAGCGATGACAGATGCCGACCACGATCATGACCACGATCACGACCACGACAGTGATGCGGACGTCACGGAAATCGGGGGAGCCCGGGCACGCATTGCGCTTTCATACGAGGGTGGGCTGATGGTCGTTGACACCTCCGACTCCTCAGTTGTGGCGGATCTGCCGATAGACGGGTACAGTCGGCTCAATGCGGCAGGAGACGGGCGGAATGTACTGGTATCCACGACGGGCGGTTGGGCAGTGCTAGACGCGGGTACATTCACGGTGCCGCATGGGGACCATACGCACTCCTTCATTACGGATCCCGTACTTACTGATGTGGTTATCAAGGGCAAGGAACCCGGACATGTGGTGTATCACGCCGGACGCACCTCGGCCTGGGCGGATGGAGACGGTAAGGGCACGTTCTTCGAGACTGAATCGCTTACCGGTGTGGATGAGACTGACGAACTCGCTGGGGTGTGGGAGTACGAAGCTGCCGCACCACATCATGGCGTCGCAGTTCCACTCGGTGACAAGACAGCGTTGGTCTCGGTCGGAACTGAAGAAGGCCGTACGGGTGCACAGTACGTTGTTGACGGCAAGGTGAGTGCTGAAAGCAGCGAGTGCCCGGGACTGCACGGAGCTGAAGGACTGGATGATGGCGCAGTTGCCGGTTGTGAGAACGGCGCGCTGATTCTGCGCGATGGCACTTTCTCAAAGGCAACAGCTCCCGATGAGTACGGCCGTATTGGCAATCTACGGACCACCGAAGGGTCGCCGATTGCGGTGGGCGACTACAAGACTGATCCGGAGGGCGGCATTGGCCTGAAGCAGATTTCTCTCATTAATACCACTGATGCAACATTGCGGACCGTTGATACCGGCTCCACATACACGTGGCGTGGCCTCGCGCGCGGTTTCGACGGTTCAGCCCTTGTAATGGGAACTGACGGCGCACTGCGTGTGATCAATGCCGAGACGGGTGAAATCACGCGGACAATTCCCGTTATCGACGAGTGGCAGGTGCCAGAGGACTGGCATGCTGCACACCCCGCTATCGCGGAACATGAAGGTTTCGTTTATGTGACCGACCCGGCGACGAATACGCTGCACACAGTGGACTACACCAAGGGTGAGGTGGTCTCGAGTACCAAGCTGCCCAAGGCACCTATCGAAATTGCCGTTGCCACCGGAGAAGCTCCGGAGGAGGCACGGTAAATTTCGCCTCTGATGCGCGATACAGAAGGGGGACGACAAGCGGTCGTCCCCCTTCGTAATTCTCCGCGTCCAACCAAGCCCTGTGCGGCATGGCAAGGCGTGGCGGCGGTAGATGACGTGTGCGTCAGGCGCTTATGCTGTTGACCCGACGCGCAAGCTTCGACTTGCGATTCGCGGCCTGATTCTTGTGAATGACTCCTTTGGACACGGCCTTGTCGAGCTTCCGGGCGGCGGCACGATAAGCGGCCTGAGCGGTTTCAACATCTCCCGCTTCGACAGCCTCACGTGTTTTACGCACGTAGGTCTTCAGCTCCGACTTAACGGCCTGATTGCGCAGGCGCCTCTTCTCATTCGTGAGAATGCGCTTCTTTTGCGACTTGATATTTGCCACTTGCTACTCTTTCAATCCAATCGCCGACAGCGATATGTACATGGTCGGTGAGGGATACGCCGTCGGCGGACTGGAGCGTGGGGTGCTCGTGGAAAGCCTACGACTGGACCACCACCCGACCAGGTGTGAAGTCCAAGGAGAAACTTTACCAGAACTTAAGCGTGCAGCTTCCGTAAAGCGGCGACGACTTGTGTGAAGCGCGCTTCATCAAGCCGAGCTCCTTCCCGTCGCATCTGCCCGGGATCAACGCACAGCACACGGTCGATACGTGCCTCTGAGGCACGGCCCTTGGAATCCCACGCTCCAGAACCAATATCGACCCAGTAGCGCCCCGCACTCGCCTCCTGAGCGGCGTCGCGGTCGTGATCCTTGCTGGTGAGCTGGGCGAAGACGATCCGTCCCGCAACGACGGCGAGTACAAGAACCGGTCGGTCCTTGCCCTGCGTACAGTCCTCCTGGTAGGGCACCCACGTCCAGACAACCTCGCCGGGATCCGGCCGATTATTCGCATGAGGAGCGTATGTGAAGGTGGGCAGCCCGAGCGCGTCGACGTCGTACTCCATCGGAATCTGACCGGGACCGGGCAGGTCCTGTACTCGTCGTACTACCGGTGTGGGGGTGGCGGTTTCGGCTCCAGCTCTTGGGCGAACCAAAACCCGGCCTGTCGGCCCCTCCGAGTTGTTGGAAGAGGACGGGCGCGCATTGCGGGTGCTGGATGCGCTACGCGCGAGACGTGTGAGAAGTGCGGCTACGCCGTCTAGAACTCCCATGCTATGACCGTCTTTCGGTGAACTGTCGCATCTAGTAGTCCGACTCCGCATCCCGGGTGCGGCCGTTGCCGACGCCATCGGCGGGTGAGTCGAACAGCAACTCGGTGAGCTGCACGTGCAACGCCTCAACCTTCGGAACGTCTCGCAACTGCAGCGGATCGGAAGCGGAGGACTGCAGGATGAGCGTGCCGCAACCGAAGAAGCGATCAATCATGTCATGTTCGTAGGCAACATTGGAGATACGGCTTAGCGGCAGATCGTGACCGGTCTTGGTGAAAACACCCTTGCGGGTGATAAGCCGCCGATTCGTCACCGTGTACGTGCTCGTCATCCAGTTCATCCACGGCCAGACGAAGACGATGATGAGAAGAACCACAGCAACTGCGGCAATGGCGATTGTGGCCCAATGCGGCAAGCTATCCGGTAGCGTGAGCGCCAGGACGGCGACGACGATGATGAGCACGGCGGCGACGATATTGGGGAAGAGTCGCTTGACGTGTTCGCGGGTCTGAAGAATGACGTGCTCGTCCTGACCGAGCAGTTTCCGAGAAAGAGCCATAGCGCCATCGTGCCACAAGTCGGGCGGCGAGGGCGCCATTACTCATGTGCCGATTGCCTCGTTACAGAAGCGCGAAGGCTGCGAGTATCAGCAGGAAGAATCCAAGCGGAAGGCCAATGACCGCTACCAGTCCCGATACGAGTGTGATACGCAGGTCGTCCTTGAGGTACGGTGCGTTCACAAGCCCGCCGACAGCCGCGACGGCGGAGCGCTGCGCCGCTTCCACCCGAGGCAGCCAGGTATCGCGTAGATCTTGCGCCTCCAGCATTGCGTCGTGGCGAAGTTGTCGCTGCTGCGCAGCGTCTGCGGTGTCCACATGTGAATATGTTCTCCCCTCCGATGTATCGGTGGGGCGGGAACTTGTAAAGGTTGTTCCGTCCTGATTGAGGATAACGCCGTGACTTTCGGCGGGGTTATGGCCCTGGTAGGTTTCCGAATAGTCGAGACGCACCTGGCCCGTGTCACCGACCATCGTGCGCATTCGGTCCATGACCCACTTGTCCACGGCCTTCTCGAGGCGGCGGCGTCGCCACGCAAACAATGCGGTAGCGACGCCGAAGAGAAGGCCGCCGATCAGAACTATGTAACCGAGAAAACTGCCGCTGCGACGGACGAGAGCGCCGCCGCTGATAAGCAGCAGCAGTTGTAGCACCAGGCCGATGCGTGCAACAGCCTGGCCGGGTAGACGTGTTAACTGTTCAATAACGGGGACGATGTCTTTAAGACTTCCGAAAAGACCGAACATAACTACAGCATGGCACAGGTCTAGGCCCGAAGCGGTGCTGTTTTGCCAAGGGCACAGCGGTCGGTGAAAAGAGCATGCGACGCAAGGATGTTGGGGCTACGACGGCTCTCCAGCGTGGCGCAATGGTGGCGCAACCGTCGTACTGCGGCAGTGGTTCGGATGGAGTTGCCGGGTGCCGCGGATCGCCCCCTTGACGTAACCCCCTACAATAGACGGAGTCCATCTGAGAAGGAGTACTGTGCCCGCCTCGACTAGCGCAGAGTTGAACGATATCCGGCCGGCAGCCACGCCGCCGGAGTTGATCCGTAACTTCTGCATCATTGCGCATATCGATCATGGCAAATCCACACTGGCCGACCGCATGTTGCAACTCACCGGCATCGTGGATGAGAGGCTGATGCGCGACCAGTACCTGGATCGCATGGATATTGAACGTGAGCGTGGCATCACCATCAAATCGCAGGCGGTGCGGCTGCCGTGGACCGTGGACGGGCAGGCGCACGCGCTGAATATGATTGACACGCCCGGGCATGTGGACTTCTCCTATGAGGTGAACCGTTCACTGGCGGCGTGTGAGGGAGCGATTCTGCTGGTGGACGCCACTCAGGGCATCGAAGCGCAGACCCTGGCGAACCTGTACATGGCCTTGGACAATGACCTGGCCATTATCCCGGTACTCAACAAAATCGACCTACCGTCGGCGCAGCCCGAGAAATACAAGCAAGAGCTGGTATCTCTACTCGGCGTCGATGCCGAGCAGTGCCTGGCCGTTTCGGGAAAGACCGGGGAGGGTGTGGAAGAGCTTCTTGACAGGATCGTCGCGGAGGTTCCCGCACCGGCCGGTGAGATAACCGGCAGTGCACGCGCCATGATTTTCGACTCCGTGTACGACACATACCGCGGAGTCATCACCTATGTGCGCGTGAAAGATGGGCAGTTATCGCCCCGTGAGCGAATCCAGATGATGTCGACGGCGGCGGTGCACGAACTCCTCGAAATCGGTGTGATCTCCCCGGAGCCGACACCCTCGGAAGGACTGGCGGCCGGTGAGGTCGGCTACCTGATCACCGGCGTGAAAGACGTCCGGCAATCGCGGGTTGGCGACACGGTGACCGGCGCCTCGGACCCCGCGACGCAACCCTTGGACGGTTATCAGGATCCCAAGCCGATGGTGTTCTCCGGCATCTACCCGATTGACGGCTCCGACTATCCGGACCTTCGTGACGCGCTGGATAAACTCAAGCTCAACGATTCGGCGCTGTCATACGAGCCGGAGAACTCGGTGGCGCTCGGTTTCGGATTTCGATGTGGTTTTCTCGGCATGCTTCATCTGGAGATCATTCGCGAGCGCATCGAGCGTGAGTTCGGCATTGACATCATCGCCACTGCTCCCTCGGTGGTATACCGGGTTGTCACTGAAGCAGGCGGGGAGGTCACAGTGACCAACCCGTCTGAATTCCCAGAGGGAAAGGTCTCGCATATCTACGAACCTTCGGTACGCGCAACGATCTTGAGCCCGAGCGACTACACGGGGACCCTGATGGAATTGTGTCAACAGCGGCGCGGAAGACTGTTGGGAATGGAATATCTCTCGTCCGACCGCTTGGAGTTGCGCTATCGCCTGCCGCTGGCAGAGATTGTCACCGATTTCTTCGATCAGCTGAAGAGCCGCACGAAGGGCTACGCATCACTGGACTACGACGTCGACGAGGAGCAGGAGGCGGATCTGGTCAAGGTCGATATCCTGCTCAACCACGAAACAGTGGACGCCTTCTCGGCAATCGTGCACCGGGATAAGGCCTACTCCTACGGCGTGGAGATGACCAAAAAGCTCAAGAGTCTTATTCCGCGCCAGCAATTCGAGATCCCGGTACAAGCGGCGATCGGAAGCCGCATTATTGCCCGGGAAACGATCAAGGCGGTTCGCAAGGATGTGCTTGCCAAGTGTTATGGCGGCGACATCACGCGCAAACGAAAATTGCTTGAAAGACAAAAAGAGGGCAAGAAGCGGATGAAGTCGATCGGGAGGGTCGATGTGCCGCAAGAAGCATTCGTGGCAGCGCTGACCTCCGATGCGCCGACAGGAAAGCAACGATGAGCGGCAAAGAAACCGAGCCAAAGTTATTCGGTGCGACGGGTTCGGATAAGGAACAACCGTGCGGCGATGGGCATGCAACGCCCGATGGTACTGCTTCCTCTTCCATGCTGTGGGTGCCCGGTGCGGCGACTGCCGTGGAGCGGACACAGAACGATAACACGCGAGACAAACCGGCAGCGGCAAAGCCGCATATGCCCGGGCAGCAGCCAACACGAATCCGCTCCTTTTCACGCCGGGGCGGACGAATGGCCCGACCCTTCGCGCAAATTGTCGAGCGCCATGCCAGTGAATACCTGCTCGACCTGCCGCGCGGCGCCACGCCGACGACGATCAAAACGCATGCGCGCTGTGACCTGAACGAGGTTTTTGGGCGGCAGGCTCTCTTGGCCGTCGAGATCGGACCTGGCTCGGGGGAACACATGGTTGCTTTCGCCGGTGCGCATCCGGATTGGAACGTGCTTGCAATCGAAGCGTGGCATCCGGGCGTTGCGCGATGCATGGCGCGTGCGGTGAAGGAAGACGTGCACAATATTCGCCTCCTGGAGGCCGACGCAGCTCAGGCGCTCCCGGTGCTTTTCGGCCTGCGGGCCGCGGCATACGATGATCCGCGTGAGAGCACAGTTCCGCGTGGTGTTGACGCGGCGCATCCGAACGCGGGCAATCCGCGGGCACAGGAAGTGTGGACCTTTTTCCCCGACCCGTGGCGTAAGGCTCGCCACCACAAACGACGCCTGGTGGCCGAACCGTTCGCGGCGGTTGTCGCCGATGCCTTGGTACCGGGGGGATTCTGGCGGCTCGCGACCGACTGGGACGATTACGCCTGGCAGATGCGAGATACCGTTGAGTCGGAGCGGCTTCTGCGAAACGTTCACGCCGGTGAGCGCCCCGACCCGGCAGATCCGCAGCCCGCGCGCGGCGGATTTGCCCCGCGCTGGCAGGAACGCCCGCTGACCCGTTTTGAAAGGCGGGGGCAGGAAGCCGGCCGTCATGTTCATGACCTCGTGGCGCAGCGGGTGAGCAATTCGAGGCAGGCGGGTGTCTAGTGCCCTCCCTGCCGGAAGGCGAAGCTGCGCCGCTCGATGGTCGCCTGCCACAGCCGGATGTCAGCGGGGGATTCTCCGCATACGTCCATATTCCCTTTTGTGCGGTGCGGTGCGGGTATTGCGATTTCAACACCTACAGCAATCTTCACCTGGGTCCGGGCGCGCAGCCGGAAGACTTTCCCGCCAGTCTGCGCGGAGAAATCGACCTGAGTCGCCGCGTGCTTGAGTGGCAGGCGAACAGCGCACAGGCGGGTCAACGCGGCGGTCCCTCAGCGGTGGGTGGGGCCACGGCGCTACGCTCGCGTGGCGATGGGCTGCTGCGCACCGTGTTCTTCGGTGGTGGCACTCCAACGCTTCTAGACGCTCAGGCGCTCGTAGATGTGCTCGACATGTTGCGCGAAAACTTCGGCCTCGTGTGCGGAGCAGAGGTTACCACCGAAGCCAACCCCGAATCGGTGACCAGAGACTCCATACGACGACTCGCCGACGGCGGCTTCACCCGGATCTCCTTCGGTATGCAGTCTGCCGTTCCCCACGTGCTGCGCACGCTGGATCGGTGGCACACACCCGGCCAGGTCGGTAAGGCCGTCACGTGGGCGCAGGAGGCTGGTTTAGATGTCTCCGTCGATCTGATTTATGGCACGCCGGGGGAGACGGAAGCCGATTGGCGCGCCTCGCTGGCCGCGGCCGTTGCGATGGGTCCCAGCCACATCAGCGCCTACGCGCTCACCGTGGAGCCCGATACCCGAATGGGTGGACGCATCCGGCGCGGTGAAATCGCAGCGCCCGACCCGGATCGGCAGGCAGCGTTCTATGAAATAGCCGACCATGAACTGGCGGCAGCCCACTATGGCTGGTACGAGATCTCGAACTGGGCGCAGCCCGGTCATGCTTCACGGCATAATCTGGCCTACTGGACCGGTGGGAACTGGTGGGGATACGGACCGGGTGCGCATTCCTTCATCGGCGGGACGCGTTTCTGGAACGTCAAACACCCGCTGGCCTATGCGCAGCGCGTCGCGGCGGGGCAGAGTCCCTCGGCGGCCCGGGAAACGCTCACAGAGCGGGAACAGCGTGAGGAAGCGATCATGTTGGGCATTCGCCTGGCGGAAGGAATCGCCGTGCCGCAGGGGACCGAATCTGCGGTGGTGGCGGGCCTGATCGCCGACGGGTTGGTTGATCCAAGATCGGCTTTGCGTGGTAGGTTGCGCCTGACACTGCGTGGGCGCCTGTTGGCGGACACCGTGACCCGCGCACTGTGGTGAGCTTGGTGTTCCGCGTGTGTCATGTTCCCTACGGGGCGCATCTGGTTACTGGCGTCGTGTTGAGTGGGACACTGGGGCGCGTTGGCACAAAGTGCTGAGCGGCGTTGCGACGCGAACAGTGTGGGACAAGTCTCTGCGCAGTGATGTCAATCCTTGGGAGTGGTTGTCACGCCGGATCGGTGGCGGCGCAACGCTGCGAACGGCGCGCCAAATAGGCCTCTCGCCGCTCAAAAATGGCCGAGAATTCCTGCCCAGCCTCATCTAGGAACTGGCTCCGCCCCGCTGAACTGGTCAGGGCGCTAATTGAGTAGTTGAGGCCGGCCAGTAGCGCCACCATGGCACTTGTACGTAGGAGGGTGCTAGTGATGACGAAGGGGTCATTTCCAATGACGAAGACGTACACGATACGGGGATCGAGTTGCCAGGTGTCATAGAGGTCAGTACCGATAACCGCTGTACCGAAGGCGACGTAGACGAGATAGGTGGCCAGGGTGAGAATCACGACCTGCAGGGCTTGCCGCAGGGCCAGAAGCGAGAGA
The DNA here is from genome assembly GCF_003957265.1 of Actinobaculum sp. 352. Lineage (NCBI taxonomy): Bacteria > Bacillati > Actinomycetota > Actinomycetes > Actinomycetales > Actinomycetaceae > Actinobaculum > Actinobaculum sp. 352. The sequence goes on from NZ_RQSN01000001.1 coordinate 394,295, forward strand.
AGGTTGGCATGTTGTGCCCGGGAAAGAGAGTCACCACCGGGAATGCTCTGTTCAAGGAGACGGGCGAGGCGCGGCGTGCCGAGCACCAGCACCAGTACGGCGAAACCGCCGATTACACATGCGAGGAGTATAAAGCGGCGGGTGGTCAGTTGCTCGTTGAGCTGCCAGACCTCCTGGTTGATGAAAATGATGATGGTGAAGAGGAAGACGGCGGACATCTGCCGGATAACTGCCGTCATTTGGACAAGAAGATCGCGAAGGACACGGCCCAGGGCGCCGAGCAGGCTGGGGATAAGACCCCAGCCAATTACGCCAACCACGCCGAAGCAGACCACCGTGTTGAACACCAGATGTCGCAGCGCGTGAGCAGGGCCGTCATCGGCAACGAGCTTGACCAGCGATGGAATAAGGATGAAAACGGCCGCAGACCACCAGCCGACGCGACGCGGCAGGGCGAAAGGACGGCGCCCCCGACGCATATTGGACAGAACCCAGGTAAGTGCTACCAGTAGTGCCGTGCCACAGGCGATGGCCGAAGCGGCTAACGGGGTCCATGAAGTGAGAATGCCTTTGGCAATCTGGACAATGAAAATAACGGTCAGGGTGGGCAGTGCCCGTGTGAGAACATCTTCCGTGGCGGAATAGTCCTCGATGAGGAGCGGGAGACCCTGCCGTCTGAAGTAACGCTCGTCGTCGGCAAGCGAAGGATCCTCGTTCTTGTGGCTGGCGGCGTTCTTGTGGCTGGCGGCGTTCTTGTGGCTGGCGGCGCTCATTATGCTCCCTGGCGATTCATTCCTATCGGAATATGATGGCAGAAATCTTTCCCGCAATCACGGCGGGCCGACGAGGCCGCTGCGGGCCACTGCGGATTATCGGCGTCGAGTGTGCCAGCACTCACGATATCCGTGCAATGGGACTACGGAGCCGTCGCGAATAACTGGTCCCCTCCTGCCACACGGCGCCATGAGCCACACCGCGCGTCGCCTACACGGTGCCGACCGCCGTGACGAAGTCGATGAGCTCCTCCATACGTGCCAGCAGTCCGGGTTCCAGATCCTTGTAGGAGCGCACCGAGGCGAGGATGCGTGCCCAGCCCCGCCCGATATCCTCCTGCGATGCATGCGGCCACCCGAGGCGGCGCAGCGTTCCCCGCTTGATATCCTCACTGCGGGGCACATCTGGCCAACGCTCAATACCGACGGCCCGTGGAGTCACTGCCTGCCACACGTCCACATAGGGATGTCCGAGCACCAGAACTCCCGGCAGGTAGGCTACCCGTTGCGCAATTCGATACTCCTTCGTACCGGGCAGAAAGTGGTCGACGAGTGCGCCCGCCCGCCGCTGCTCGCTGGGGGAGAAGTCGGCCACAACCTCTTCCAGGTGGTCCACCCCTGCCAGTTCTTCGACGACGACGCCCTCTAAGGCCAAATCTTCGCCCCAGACTTTTGCCACTAGTTCGGCGTCGTGCTTACCCTCCACCCAAATCCTGGATTCGCGTGCCATTCGGGCCCGGGCTACGACGTGTAGGGAACCGGAGGCAGTCAGCGTATGCCCGGCGACCCGGCGCCTCCCGTCGGGCTGCGTGGCGGTGGGAGGTGGAACCAGTTCGACGGGGAAACCATCGATCCAATACCCCCGCCCCATGGGAAATGACCGGCGTTGCCCGTGCCTGTCCTCCAGCTCGAACCTCCACGCGCCGGCAACCCTGCCCACGCTCACGATCTCACCCACGAAACCGCTTTGCACGTCCTCAATGACCAGCCCGAGCTCGGAGACGGTACGCCGCGATGCGGGATGCTGAGCGAACTTGCCGTAGCGATGCGGATCGTGTGTGAGAACGTCGGCGCCGTAACGGTCCAGCGGGCGTCTCCTGCCGCCCATTTGTGTACCGTCGGCACGGCTTGTTCGCGTTTGTGTACTGGAGGCATGGCTTGCACGCGGTACAGCGGTGCCGTTGGCACTACCGCCTTGATCAGAAGGGATGGGTCGACGGCGGCCGACGGGATTGCTGTTTCGCCCGAAGCGATGATCATGGTCAGAACTCACTCCCACAGGGTAGGCGCCGGAAGCATCCGGGCGTAGAATTGGCACTCAGGCGCGTCGAGTGCTACCGTGCCGAGATTCCCGGCGGGAGGAGGCCACATGGGGAACGAAGAACGCCGCACGAAGGTTTTGGAGGCCATTGTGCGCGATTACGTTTCTACGCGGGAGCCGGTCGGGTCGCGAACCCTTGTGGACCGGCATCATCTCGGAGTGTCACCGGCGACGATCCGCAACGACATGGCCGCCTTGGAGGAGGCCGGCCTTCTGCAGCAACCTCACACCTCGGCAGGCCGGATTCCTACCGATCAGGGGTATCGGGCATTTGTCGATTCTCTTGACGCCATCAAGCCTCTCTCGGTGCCGGAGCGCCGTGCCATTGAGAAGCTGCTGGACGGTGCCGTCGACCTGGATGATGTTGTTTTCCGGGCGGTCCGGTTGCTGGCGCAGATCACCCATCAAGTCGCTCTGGTACAGTACCCGTCTCTTCACCGTATCGCGCTACGTCACATCGAGCTGATTCCCGCCGGGCAACGGCACGCCCTTCTCGTGATCATCACCGACGCCGGTCGTGTTGAGCAGCGCACACTTGGATTCGAAAGCGTTGTGACGGCGGAAGAACTCGAAGAACTTGCGGCGGCGCTCAACAGCGTATGCGCGGGAAAGCAGCTCTCCGAACTGGCGGAGGCCGCCGACACGGTTATTGAGGGTCGCCCACAACACATGCAGGACATCGCGGCGATTCTCGTCGCAGTGGTCAGGCAGGCCCTGAGCGCGGAAGGTGAGGAACGTGTAGCGCTGGCCGGAACCGCGAATCTGTCGCGCCATGCGGTGGACTTCGCCCGCTCCATCGAGCCGGTCTTGGAAACGCTCGAGGAACAGGTTATTCTGATGCGGTTGCTTACCACGATGCAGGACGGTGTGTCCGTGTCCATCGGCAAAGAGAACTTCCACGAGGGCCTCGCCGAGGCCTCCGTGGTTTCCTCCACCTATGATGTCGATGACCGATCCGTGGCTCGGGTGGGCGTCGTCGGACCTACCCGCATGGACTATCCGGGCACGATGGCTGCGGTGTATGCCGTGGCGCGCTATCTTTCTGAGATACTCTCAGCCAAGTAGAAAGAACACAAGAAGAGAAACTGTGGCAGATTATTACGACACCCTGGGTGTACCGCGTAATGCAACCCAAGACGAGATCAAGAAGGCTTACCGGAAGCTCGCGCGCCAGTTGCATCCCGACGTCGCGGGCCCGGACAAGGCGGAGGAATTCAAAGCCGTCAACGAAGCCTACGACGTGCTCTCGGACGAGGAGCAGCGTCGCCTCTATGACATCGGTGGTGAGAGTGCGCTGCATGGTGGAGCCGGTGCGGGTGGAGGATTCGGCGCCTTCCAAGATATTTTCGACACCTTTTTCGGTGGCATGGGTGGCATGGGTGCTTCGCGCGGCCCAGCGCCGCGAGGACGCCGCGGGCAGGACGCTCTCGTCATGCTGGAACTGGAACTCGAAGAGGTCGTCTTCGGAGTACAGAAGGATATCGTGCATACGTTACTGGCGGAGTGCCCGGTGTGCCACGGCAGTTGCACTGCGCCGGGTACATCACCGGTGACGTGCAACGATTGTGGTGGCACGGGTGTGGTGCAGCGAGTGACGAATTCCTTCCTCGGGCAGATGGTTTCGCAGTCGCCCTGTCCAACGTGCCGCGGCCACGGCACTGTAATCACCACGCCATGCCAGGAATGCGCGGGTGAGGGCCGAGTTCGTGCCACGAAAACAATCCCGATTCAGGTGCCTGCAGGTGTGGAGGACGGCATGCGTCTGCGTCTGGAGGGCCAGGGCGACGCCGGAGCGGAAGGCGGGCCGACCGGTGATCTCTTCGCCGAGATACGGGTAAAACAGCACCCTGTGTTCCAGCGTGAGGGCGATGACCTGCTGTGTGAGCTCCAGGTGGCAATGACCACGGCGGCACTTGGCGCAACCGTCAGTATCGACACACTTGACGGAATGCGTGACATCGATATTCCGGTTGGTGCGCAGTCCGGGCACACCATCACGTTGAACGGACTCGGGGTCGGCCGTCTCCACCGCAGCGGACGCGGCAACCTGAAGGTCTCACTGGCAGTTGTCACACCGAACAAGTTGGATGACGCACAACGTGACCTGTTGGAACGGCTTGCGCAGTTGCGCGGTGAAGAACAGCCGAGCGCGCGATTTGTGCAACAGGGTTCCTCGTTGTTCTCCAAGTTGCGGGATCGATTCGCCGGCCGATGACTGCTCCCGTGTATATCCGTGAGGAGCTTGCGGCCTTGCAGCCCGGTGACAGGATCTGTTTGGACGGCGAAGAGGGCAGACATGCCGCGACCGTTCGGCGCACCCGCAGCGCAGAACGGCTTGACCTCGTTGACGGGCGAGGGACGCGTGCGCGGTGCGTCGTCGTTGCTGTATCGAAACAGCTGCAGCTAGAGGTGGAGGAGGTGGCGGCCGAACCGGCCCCGGCGCCCGAGATCACGCTTGTACAAGCGCTTGCCAAAGGCGGCCGTGACGAGCAGGCCGTCGAGACATGTACCGAATATGGGGTGGCTCATGTCGTTCCGTGGTATGCCGAGCGTTGCATCGCCTCATGGCGTGGCAAGGAGGCGAAAGGAAGGGAGCGATGGCAGGCAACTGCTCGCGCTGCGATGAAACAGTCGCGGCGCTCGTGGCTCCCCGATGTTGCTCCAGTCCATACGACGGCGCAACTCACGGCCCAAGTAGAGAACGCCGTGGCCAGAGGTGCCTTGGTGCTCACATGCCACGAAGAGGCATCGGATTCCGCCACGGCCGTGTTACGGCGGTGGGCTGCGTCCACTGGCCGCAGTGCCCGGCATCCCCACCCGGCGGATGCAGGAGGTGACGCCGCGGAAACCTGCGGGCGCGGGCAGGCAGAGGCATCGGCTGCGGCATACCGCTGCTTGCGGAACGAAGCCGCTTGCGGCGCAGACGGGGACGGTGCCGTGTGGTTCCTTGTCGGTCCGGAGGGTGGACTTACGGCCCCCGAAGTAAGCGCCCTGCAGAGCGCGGGTGCGCAGACAGTTCTGCTTTCCGGCAGTGTGCTTAGATCGGCAAGCGCGGGCGCTTACGCCATCGCACTGCTGCACGGAGTGTTGGCGGAATATGACAGCCGCTGAGCTGACGAGGTGGCCGTGGCGCAGAAGAGAGCTCGAGTAACGGTGTGGAGGAGGACTGAGGTGGGCGCGAAGCAATTCGGGACCGGTGACTCCACGCGGGCCAGGGAATTTACGCATGTACAATTCACGGCGCGTAGACTAGGGAAAACGTTCGCATAGATGAGAGACAATGAGACAAGACTCTTCAGATTCGCCCGTGGTGAATGAACAGCTTGAGCGAGAGGCCGGCCATCAGGGTGCCCGGGATGATGCGGAGCGTGTCATCCTCGTTCCACAACACGTACCGATGATTGACCTGCTGGGGCACCGCGACGAAGTTCTGCGCGTTCTCGAACGAGGCATCGCCCCGGCAACAATCCATGTGCGCGACCATCAGATCACGCTGGCCGGGCCGCCCGCCGCCGTAACGCTGGCAGAGACGCTGGTGGGGGAGTTGATCGACGTCGCTGGCGACGGGGAGCATCTGACTGCGGATGCGGTGGAACGTGCGGTTGCCATAGCACGTGCGGGCATTGCCAAACCAACCGAGCTGCTCACCACGGATGTGCTCTCCGCCCGCGGGCATACGATTCGCCCAAAGACATTGGGGCAGAAGGCATACGTCGATGCCATCGATGAGAACGCGATCACCTTCGGTATCGGACCGGCGGGAACAGGTAAGACGTATTTGGCAATGGCGAAGGCCGTGGTGGCGCTGCAGAGTCACGCCGTCTCCCGGATTATTCTTACTCGGCCAGCAGTGGAGGCGGGAGAGTCACTCGGTTTCCTGCCCGGATCGTTGTCGGAGAAGATCAACCCATACTTGCGTCCGCTCTATGACGCCATGTACGAGATGCTCGACCCGGACACGATTCCCAAGCTGATGGCAGCCGGAACCATCGAGGTCGCACCACTTGCCTACATGCGTGGACGGACTTTGAATGATTCTTTCATCGTTCTGGACGAGGCGCAGAACACCACCCCGGAGCAAATGAAGATGTTCCTCACGCGGTTGGGATTCGGCTCGAAAATGGTGGTCACCGGCGATATAACTCAGGTGGACCTGCCAGGTCGCACAACATCGGGGCTTGTGCTGGTCCGGCGTATCCTGCGCGATGTGCCGGGTATCCGATTTGTCGAACTCGGTTCGGCAGACGTCGTCCGGCACCGGTTGGTCGCGGAGATTATTGATGCTTATGCGAGATGGGATGAGTCCAATCGTGAGCGTTCCACGTGGCGATCACGGCACGTCTCCGCACCGGATTTCGAGGAGTACGAATGAGCATTGAGGTCAACGACGAATCTGGATTCACGCCGGCGCCGGGACTGGAGGAGATCACGCGGCTTGCGGTCTATGTGCTCGACCAGATGCGGGTTCATCCCCAGGCAGAACTCAATGTACTTCTGGTAGATGAGGCCGCCATGGAACGCCTGCACATTGAGTGGATGGACCTGGAAGGGCCAACGGATGTGTTGTCCTTCCCCATGGATGAACTGCGCCCCGCACCGGTTAACGAGGAGCCGCGTGAGGGTGTGCTCGGGGATATCGTGGTGTGCCCACAGGTGGCCGCCAGGCAGGCGCTGGCTGTCGGCCATTCCACGGCGGAGGAGATCCTGCTACTTGTGACGCATGGCATTTTGCATTTGCTCGGTTATGACCACGCGGATGATGCATCAAAACAAGAGATGTTCGAGCTGCAACGGCTGCTGCTTTTGACATTCTTGGCGCAGCGGCGCGGCCCCGGCGACCCGCCGGTCAAAGCTCCCGAGCCCACGGAGAATTGAGCCCATGGCGGAAGTGCTATTAGGCGCCGTTGCGCTGCTCAGTGCCTGCGGTGCGGGTGTCTGTACGGCAGTCACGACGGCGCTGGGCCGAGTCACTCGAGCGGAAATCTCCGAGTCGCAGTCGTTGGGGCAGGCGGGGGTGCGCATTATGTACGCTGTGACTCACCGGGCAGCGGCCACAGCGGGGTTAGCGGCGGTGCGCTTCATTCTGACATGCGCATACGCCTTATGCGTGACACTCCTCGTCTTGGAGTTCGTTACGCCTACATGGGAGGCAATTGCGATTGTCCTCGCCACCACTGTGCTGGTCTCCCTCCTCCTTGCTCTCATATCGCCGATTGCTCGCGGGGCGCGCGAACCGTTGCGCGTTGTCAGGATGTTCTCCTTAGGAACAGCGCTTATCACCGCCATATTCTCGGTACTCGTTCGGGAGCGTGAGCCCACGCCGGAAGAGTCGGAGCAGTTGCACGAGGATCAACTGGCACGCATGGTGGACCGGGTCTCGGAGTCAGAGGCGCTCGATGACGAGGATCGGGAGTTGCTGCAATCGGTTTTCGATCTCGGAACCACCCTGGTGCGTGAAGTGATGGTGCCACGCACTGACATGGTGACGATCCATGCCGATCAGCCATTGGATAAGGTGATCTCACTTTTCACACGTTCCGGATATTCACGTGTTCCGGTGGTGGGTGAGAACGTCGACGACGTGCGCGGTGTGGTCTATCTGAAAGACGTGATGCGCCGAATTCATCATCGCAACGACATTGATGATCTCGTTGTCGCCGACGTCATGCGACAGCCGGTGTTCGTTCCCGAGACGAAGGTCGTCGACGAGCTCATGAGGGAAATGCAGGCCGACCAGGTGCATATCGCACTCGTCGTTGACGAGTATGGCGGAATTGCGGGACTCGTTACCATTGAGGACCTCGTGGAGGAGTTGGTCGGCGAAATCGCCGATGAACATGACCAGGCGGAGCCGGAGGTCGAGGATCTCGGCGACGGCGTCTACCGCGTGCCGGCGCGTCTTCCAATTGACGAGCTGGGTGATCTATTCGGGGTTAGCCTGGAAGACGACGACGTCGATACGGCGGGCGGGTTATTGGCAAAGAGTATCGGGCGCGTGCCCATTGCCGGTGCCGAGACGAACATCGGTGATGTTCATTTGGCTGCTGAGCGCTTCGTGGGACGGCGTCGCAGACTGGCAACTATTATTGCAACGCGTATCGTTGCCGAGCAGCCGGATGCGGAAGGGAAAGCATGAGTGAACTCATCACTGACTGGCCGGAGGATTTCCGCGCCGGTTTCGCCTGTATTGTCGGTCGGCCCAATGCCGGAAAGTCAACGTTGACCAACGCCCTCGTCGGCCAGAAAGTTGCCATCACATCTGCCCGACCAGAGACGACGCGTCGGGTTATACGCGCCGTCGTCAACGACTCGTCCGGTCAGGTGGTCCTCGTCGATACGCCCGGACTGCACCGGCCACGCACTCTGCTTGGAGAACGACTCAATGACATGGTTCGGGAGTCATTAGCGGACGTGGAGGTGGTTGTGCTCTGCCTTCCTGCCAACGAGCAGATTGGACCGGGAGATCGATTTTTGCTCGACCTCGTACGGCAAACCCGCGCGAGCATCGTTGCCGCCGTAACGAAAAGCGACCTGGCGGGGCCCGAGGCACTGGCGGAGCATCTGCTAGCAGTCGATGAGATGGCCGACTTTGATGAGATCGTACCTGTAAGTGCCGTCAGTGGTGAGCAGGTAAATGTTCTGCGCGAACTCCTCATTATGCGCATGCCCCTATCGCCTCCGCTGTATCCGCTCGATGCGGTCACCGACGAATCGGAGGAGACGCTTATCGCCGAGCTGATCCGAGAAGCAGCTTTGGAAGAGTTGCGGGACGAGCTGCCACACTCATTGGCGGTCACCATTGAGGAGATGCAGGAGGAGTCGGCCGCACCCGGCGCGCCGGACCAGCGGCCATTGGTGCGCATTCACGCAAACCTACACGTAGAGCGCGATTCTCAGAAGGGAATTGTCATTGGGAGGCGCGGCGCCCGCTTGGCACAGATAGGACGGGATGCCCGCTCCGGCATCGAACGTTTACTCGGCACGCGCGTCTACCTTGCAACGCACGTCAAAGTGACTAAAGATTGGCAACGTGACCCGAAGAAATTGGGACGGCTGGGCTTTTAATGGCTGAGGGCAGGCGCAATTCCTCCGAAGAGGCGGAAAGCAGCCGCGCCACGGTCCCCGATTCGACGTCGGTACAAGTAAGGGAAACGGTAGAGAAGTCGATTGATCCTACCGAAGCGGCACAGCGTAGCCTCTCGACCGCACCATCTGGAACGAGCGTGCCCCCCGATGAGCCTGTGCACTCCGATGACCTCGTACCATCGGGCGGGGTCACTGGCCGACGACGCGGCTTCGTGCGCCGGTTCTCCAACCGGCATCCTCGCCTGACGAGCTGGGCACTGTTCGTATTGATTCTGGGCATATGGGGAGTCTGGGCCGGTCCCGGATGGAACCCGCAACCCATGCGCGCCATGATTGTGCCGGAGACATCGGACACGACTATCACCACAACCACGCCGACTGCCGAGATCGGAACCTACACCGTTGAGACGAGCGTCGTCGACGTCACGATGCGTGACGGTACCACCGTGCCGGCAACGGTGAAGAGGCCGGTGGGAGTAGAAGGGCTCGCACCGGGCGTTGTCCTCGTGCACGGGACGGGCACGGCCTCTTACCGAAGTTTTGTCCTGGAGAGTGAACAGATCGCTTCTACCGGCATCGTCACACTGGTACCGGAGAAGCGGATAGACAACTACACCACGACACATCGCGATTATGAGGCGCTGGCGAGGGATTACGAGGACGCCTACGACTATTTGCTGTCCTTGGATGAGGTCGATCCGCACCGCTCCGGGCTCTATGGCGTCTCCGAAGGTTGCTTCGTTGCCCCTATAGTGGCGGTGACCAAGACTGAGGGCGTCAGTTTCGTTGTTCTCGTATCGGCTCCTGTTTTACCGATACGACAGCAGGGGGCGCTGGCGGCCGACAACTATCTGCGCAATCTTGGTGCCCCTATCCAGATAATCAATGCGATTCCGAGACTGATTGGACAGGATTTCGGCGACAATGTCTTTGATTACATTGACTTCGACGTGTCTGTGTACCAGCAGCAGATGACGATGCCGGTGCTCATGCTGTATGGCACGGGCGATATGTCCATGCCGACGGTACAGGGGCCGTTGGAGATGCGTGAGGACCTCGCTGTCGCCAATAACACCCACTTGACGGTGAGGTATTACGCGGATGCCGACCACGGCCTGAAGGTGGCGGGAACACTCCTTACCGAGGCCATGCGAGACACCGCAGATTGGATCAATGGCATGCCGGACACCGCGGCGGCCCTGCCGCAGGTGGCGGGCGCACAGCCGAAGCAGGACTATGTGGCCGGTGACGTTGGTCGCACCCACTGGTTCGCATCCGGCCAGGCGGCTGTGATCATCTTAGTGGTCGGTGTGGCACTGACAGCGGTCGGCGCACTGCTGGGGCTGATCGGCAGGCTCCGCATTGCTGGGCGGCGACTTGCCGATACCGGCGGATGCGGCGGTACCGTCTATCTTGCATCAATCGCTGTTGTGACGGCGTGGGTAGCGATTGTCGCCTATGTGGTAGCTGTGGCGACGCTGGCTACCTCCTACCAACAGAACAGGTGGATCGTGCAGGGCGGATGGCTGGCGGTGCAACTCTTGGCGCTTGCCTCTGCCTGGTGCGTAGTTCGTGTGCATTACGCCTGGCGGGAGGCGCGGTATCGTGATCGCTCGCACGCTCCGCAGCATGCAGCGAAGGGAGACAGACGAAAAGAGCACGGGCAAATCAACGCCTTGGGTCAGGCGGTTATCGCGGTGAGTTTAATCGGCCAAGTAACTCTTATCGTTGCATTGGCCTATTGGGGTCCCTTCCCAGCGTTGTTCTAGCCGGGTTCGCAGGTCAGAGCGTATGCATGGATCCGGCGCCAGGCCTTGTACATTTCTCCTTCCGGCCGCGCGCCGGGTTGGGGAAGGAAGATATGCCGGTCACTGTTGCTGGGCGGCACTCGTCGGAAATGGTGCTATCGCGTAGAGTTGATCCCATGGTCTTGAGCCTGAGTAGTGCCGGCGTCACCGACGTCGGGCGCGTACGCAGCCGTAACGAGGACCGCTATCTACTCCACCAGAACCTGGTGGCCGTCGCGGACGGGATGGGCGGACACCTTGTCGGTGACAAAGCCGCCGAGATGGTAATCGCGGCGCTGGCCGCAGTTGATTGGGCGGAGCTCACCACGGATACCGAGCGGGTCGCGTTGCTGGGTCGGCAACTCACCGGCGCCCGGAAGTCGATTGTCGAGATGGTGGAAGGGGATATTAGGGAGACCACTGAAACGCGAATCGGTGCACAGCCGGGTGCCGGTACCACCCTGGCCGGTGTCTTATATTGCCAGGAGGAACCCGATGGCACGGTTCCCTCCATTGCGACCGGTTCCTCTGCGGACGATAACCGGCTCGACGGTCACTGGCTGGTGTTCCATATCGGTGATTCGCGTGTGTATTTGTGGCGGCAGGGTGAATTGGTGCGCCTGACCAAGGATCATTCGCTGGTGCAGGAGCTGGTTGACTGCGGTGAACTCACGGAGGCGGAGGCACATCGTCATCCGCGTCGACATGTGATCACACGGGCAATCGGGATTTACGATGCTCCGGAATCCGACGACGATCCAGATCCGGAAGTCGGGTATCTGCCAACGGTCCCGGGCGACGTACTGCTCGTATGCTCCGATGGGTTGACCGATACCCTCACCGACAGCCAGATCACTGCGGTTATTGAGGACCTGTCCGGCGACTCCTTGGAAGCTCTCGTCTTCGCACTACGCGATGTGGCCGTCTCGCACGGAGGGCGTGACAATGTCACGGTTGTGACACTGGGGAGTGTCGATTCATTATGAGTTTGGCGTTGGAGTTCTGCGGAGAGTGGTTCCATATTGATCCGGCCGAATCCTTCCTCATCGGCAGGGAGGGACAGCTGGAACTGGGCGATAATCAGTACCTGCACCGGCGTTTCCTGCTCATCACCTTCCAGGACGGCATGTGGTGGATCGACAATATAGGGTCCCGCCTATCGGCCACGCTGGCAGATAAGGACGGAGTGACGCAGGCCTTCCTGCAGGCGGGCGGGCGTCTCCCGCTTGTGTACGCGGAGACAACGCTCCTGTTCACCGCCGGTCCTACGACCTATGAGATGCGCCTGGTCAATGATCAGCCGACGTATGCTCCCTCCGCCGTGGCGGAGACCTCAGACTCAGGCGAAACAACTATCGGTCCGGTGTCACTGACGCCATCGCAGCAGCTTCTCGTTCTGGCCCTGGCCGAACCCCTGCTGAACGGGCGTGGTACAACGGCGTCGATCCCATCCTCACAGGCGGCAGCGGATCGGTTGGGGTGGCCATTGACGCGTTTCAACCGCAAACTCGATCATGTCTGTGACAAGCTCACCCGGCACGGCGTGCGAGGCTTGCACGGAGGCCCGGACAAGCTCGCTGTTAATCGGCGTGCCCGCCTTGTTGAGCACGCGGTGGCGACTCGGCTCGTCTGCGCCGACGACCTTTACAAGCTGGAGGACCCGTCGTCGTACGATGACGCACAGTGACACGGGATAACAGCAAAATGGATAATTCGCGCGAATGGGCAGATGTCGTTGTGAGATGGGGAGGCGCGGCGACTTCCGATAGGGCGGCAAGCGGCGAGGGAATGATCGCCGATTTACCCGTCTTCCTGCTGGCCGACCCGGACAATGAGACCCCGCTCGCCCGTGAAGCCACTTGGATGATGATCGACGCCTTTCAGGCTTTACGCTACGCACATCCGGGAGGTCCCAGTGTGCAGGCGGTGCATGACGTATGGCGGGATGTGCTGCGCGGTATCCAACGGCGCACGGCTGAGGCGACCATTTATGGCGTCGACCAGGAGAGCATCATCGAGCCGGAAATCGCAGGTCTCATCGCAACGAAGATCAACGAGGTGCCGATGTGGATCGCGGTCAGTTCGGGCGGGGTCGGCCTCCTGGAGAACAGCGACGACGGCGTGGCCCGGGTGCCGGAACGTGACGATGTGGGCTATGACCTTCCAGGCTACCTGTGGACCATGCCGATTCGTGCCGGACAGCGTTTCGTACTTGCTTCCAAGACATTGTTGGCGGCCATGACTCTGACGCGTATGCACGCGGTCATCTCGCAGCTGCCACGCGCCGAGCGGGCAGCTGCGACACTGGTTGCCCAGCCGTCTCCCTTCCCGTCTCCCGAACAAGCCGCAATTGTGGTCGACGTGCTGACTCCACAGGAGGCTGTCGGCCTCGCGTCGCCTCCGACCCTGGACGCGGCGGATGTCAGTGGGGCACCGGATGCATCGGAACAAGACGCGAATCTGGATCCACGTATCACCGGGAGTTGGGGTCTTGAGGCTCTCGGCGTCGATTCACTGCGCGGTGGCCGACACGGACGCCGTTCCCACTCCGCCCCGCCGGAAATAGATGATTTTCGGTTTGTGTCCTACCTGGGATCCGGAGGCTTCTCGGATGTCTATCTGTACGAGGAGCAATTGCCGAAGCGGATGGTCGCGATCAAGGTGCTCTCGCGCCGTTCCCTTGGTGAGGGTGGAACATCACAGTTCCGCGACGAGGTGGATCTGATGGCGCAACTGTCCGGTCATCCCTCGGTGGTCTCGATTCACGATGCTGATATTGCCCGCTCCGGGCAGCCGTATGTTGTGATGCAGTACTGTCCACTGCCGTCATTGGCGGAACGGCTCGCCACCGGTCCGTTGGAAGCGGCGGACGCGATCAAGATGGGAGTGCAGATAGCCGGTGCGGTGCACACCGCACATGTGATCGGTATTGCCCACCATGACCTAAAACCAGCGAACGTACTGTACTCGGCCTTCGGGCGCCCGTTGCTGGGGGACTTCGGTATTGCGACCCTGGTGGGGGCCTCCAGTCGGGAGGTAATGGGGGCATCGCTGCCGTGGGCGGCTCCGGAGGTACTTAACAATCAGGATGCGGGGATTGAAGCGGATGTCTACTCGCTGGCTGCAACCGTGTACACGGCATTGGTGGGCCATGCGCCATTCCGTGTGGAGGGGCAACTGACGCGGCGTGAATATATTGAACGAGTTCTGAGCTCGGAGCCGACCGATATAGAGCTCGACATGCCCGAACCGGCGTATTCGACCCTGCAGCGCGTCTTACGGGAGGCAATGGCGCGTAACCCGCACCGACGTACCGCCTCCGCGGCCGCGTTTGGACGCGGCCTGCAGCAGGTGCAAGTGCAGCTCGGACTCCAACCGACCGACCTTGAGATTCCGGGTGTGTGACGAGCCGACGACATCGCCAACCGTGCTGGAGATCGTGCCGGGGGAGAGACTCCTGGCGCGTCAAGCGAGTTGGCGCTTCAGCGCGGACGTCCACATTCTGGCGTTGCGACTGGACATCCGCCCTCGAGGCTCTAAGGTAAAACCATGAGCGCGGCATTGCTCCTGCTTCCCAGCCGCGACGGGATCCGCTAGACCGGCACCCCGCCGCGGGTATCACCTTGCCGGTCGCCCACCACTTGCTTCAGGAGCAGAGATGAAGACCGAAGGATTCCATAATCAGCAGACGGCGACCACAATGCCCATTGGGAAGTACCGCAGCTTCCTCGATGTTAACCCGGTGTGTCTACCGGATAGGCAGTGGCCGGACAAAAGGATCACGAAGGCGCCGCGCTGGCTGTCAACGGATCTGCGTGACGGCAACCAGGCGCTTATCGAGCCGATGGATCCCGCGCGCAAGCGGATGATGTTCGAGCTGCTGGTGAAGATGGGATTTAAAGAGATTGAGGTAGGCTTTCCCGCTGCATCCCAGGCGGATCTGGACTTCTGCCGCTGGCTCGTGGAGGAGAGCGCGGTACCAGAGGATGTCACGATCTCGGTGTTGACACAGTCCCGCCCGGAGATCATTCATAAGACGATTGACGCCTTGCAAGGGCTGCCGCGGGCGACCGTGCATCTCTACAATGCGACGTCGCCCGTGTTCCGCCGCGTCGTTTTTCATAATGACCGGGAGGCCACGAAGCAGCTTGCCGTGTCCGGAACACAGGAAATCGTTGCCTATATGGAGAAGGTGCTCGGCGACGACATGGTTGCCGGATTCGAGTATTCGCCGGAAATCTTCGTTGATACCGAACTCGATTTCGCCCTGGAGGTATGCGAGGCGGTGATGGATGTGTGGCAGCCCGCGGCTGATCGGGAGATCGTACTGAATCTGCCGACGACGGTGGAGCGCTGTACCCCGAATGTTTACGCCGACCAGATCGAGTACATGAGTCGAAATCTATCGCGGCGTGAGTACATCGCACTGTCGGCGCATAACCATAACGACCGTGGTACGGGGATTGCGACGGCGGAGTTGGCCATGCTGGCAGGTGCTGACCGCATCGAGGGGTGCCTGTTCGGGCAGGGCGAGCGTACCGGCAATGTGGACCTGGTGACAATGGCCTTGAACCTTTTCAGCCAGGGTGTTGATCCGCAACTGGACCTATCCGATATCGACCGCGTGCGGCGTACCGTCGAGCACTGCACTTCCATGGATGTGCCGCCGCGCACGCCCTATGGGGGCGACCTGGTGTATACCTCGTTCTCTGGTTCGCATCAGGATGCGATTAAGAAGGGATTCGCCGACCGGCAGGAGCGGGTTGCGGACGCGGGCGGAGATGAGCTGGCGGTGCCGTGGGAGGTTCCCTATCTGCCGATTGACCCGAAAGATGTCGGTCGCACCTATGAGGCGGTGGTGCGGGTCAATTCGCAGTCCGGCAAGGGCGGCGTCGCCTATCTCATGTCAACGACACGGCATTTCGATCTGCCGCGCCGCATGCAGATTGAGCTGTCCCGAATCGTGCAGCGTTATACCGACCAGTACGGCGGAGAGGTGACGGCCGACGACTTGTGGCAGATCTTCGCCGATGAGTACCTTCCCTTTACCTCCGCACAGGGCTTGAAACCGTGGGGGCGTTTCCGGCTGCTAGCGACGACGGTGACGGCCGGGGACGAGGGTGAACAATCCGTGCTCACAGCCACCATCGCAGACGGCGATGAGGAGCACACGCTGGCGTCACGCGGCAACGGCCCCATTGATGCCTTCGTCAGCGCGCTGTCGCAGTTGGGCATCGAGGTGCGGGTGCTCGACTACGCCGAGCATGCATTATCGGAGGGCGGCGACGCAACGGCGGCGGCTTACGTGGAGTGCGAGGTCAACGGTCAGGTCCTGTGGGGCTGTGGAGTTGACCCATCCACCATGCGCGCTAGTTTCAAAGCCGTTATCTCGGCCGTCAATCGCGCTCTGCGTTGACCGGTGTGAGAGAATAATGCGGTGAGACTGTACCGGGATGAGGCGCTTGTGCTACGCACCCATGATTTGGGGGAAGCAGATCGCATTATCACCCTGCTGACACGTGCCCATGGGCGCGTGCGCGGCGTGGCGAAGGGCGTACGCCGCACTAAGTCTCGTTTCGGGGCGCGTCTAGAGCCGTTCTCCATGGTTGACGTGCAGTTGTACCAAGGGCGTAGTCTCGATGTTATCACCGAAGCTGCAACGCTTAATCCTTTCGGACGTGCTATCGCTCCGGACTATGAGTCATACACCGCCGCCAACGCCATGGCAGAGGTGGCGGAGCGGCTTACGCCGGAAGAAGGGCAGGAGGATGAGGAGCAGTATTTGCTGCTTCTAGGCGCGGTGCATTCGTTGGCGGTCAAAGCGCATGATCCCGCCCTGATTCTTGATTCATATTTGCTGCGCGCCATGGCTCTGTCCGGCTGGGCAGTGGCAATCTGGGATTGTGCCCGTTGTGGAAGAGACGAAGGACTGCGCTCCTTCCACGTGGCATCGGGCGGAATGGTATGTGACAACTGTGCACCGCGTGGTTCCGCGCATCCATCGCCCGCCACGGTCGAACTGCTCGGGGCTTTGCTATCGGGTGACTGGCCCGTGGCAGAGGCTGCCGACCAGCCGACGCGGCGCGAGTCCACTAGCCTGATTTCCGCTTACCTGCAGTGGCATATTGAACGGCAGGTGCGGTCGCTACGGCTGGTTGAACCGGCATCATGATCTCGCCGCCACCGCATCCCTCCGGAGCGCGCCCGCCGCAGTTGCCGGTGCTTCCGGAACACGTCGCCGTCGTTATGGACGGCAACGGACGATGGGCGAACGCGCGCGGTCTGCCACGAACCGAGGGGCATCGCGTTGGTGAGGCAATGCTTATGGATGTGATTGCCGGCGCCGTCGAGATAGGAATCAAGGAACTGTCGGCGTACGCATTTTCCACCGAAAACTGGAAACGGTCACCATCCGAAGTACGCTTCATCATGGGGTTCACCCGGCAGGTGCTTCGCGCGCAGCGCGACGAGCTGAACTCGTGGGGCGTGCGCGTGCGCTGGGTGGGCCGAACACCCCGCCTATGGAAGTCGGTACTTTCCGAACTGCGGATCGCAGAAGAAATGACCGCCGCAAACGATGTTCTGACGTTGAATATGTGCATCAACTACGGCGGACGGGCGGAAATCACCGATGCGGCGCGTGCCATTGCGGCAGAGGCCGCAGTGGGGCGACTGCATCCGGAGCGAATCACCGAGCGCACTATCGCCCGCCATTTGTACGCGCCGCATATGCGAGACGTCGATCTGTTCATCCGCACCGGCGGGGAACAGCGCATATCGAACTTCCTGATGTGGGAATCGGCCTATGCCGAACTCTATTTCTCCGATCTGGCGTGGCCGGACTTTGATCGCCGCGAGTTGTGGCGTGCCTGCCAGGCCTACGCCGAGCGGGATCGGCGCTTCGGGGGAGCAGTCGATAAAGTTCAATAGGCGTGGACCGCGCTGCGGTGTGAGTGTCGGACATTTTAGAATCGTCACCATGCTGCAGACAATCGACTTGCGTGGCTCACGCCCGGACAGTCAGGACCTCGCCTCTCGTCTTCCGCGGGCGGAGGTAGACGTCGACAAGGCGCTGGAGGCCGTGCATCCGCTGATCGACGACGTGCGCGCACGCGGTCAGGTGGCACTGCTTGAATTGGCGGAGCGTTTTGACGGCGTGCGACCGGAGAACCTGCGGGTACCCCAAGCGGCCCTGGAGGCCGACCTCGCGAACCTTTCGCCGCAGCTACGCCAGGCCTTGGAAATCTCGATTGCGCACAACCGGGCCGGGCACGCTGCCCAGCTTCCCGTTGAACGCGAAACGGAGATCGTCTCGGGCGGCGTCGTGCGGCAACGGTGGGTGCCGATGAGAAGAGTCGGACTATACGTTCCCGGTGGCTTGGCCGTCTATCCATCTTCCGTGATAATGAATGCAGTTGCGGCACAGGTGGCCGGTGTCGGTCAGATTGCTCTTGCCTCTCCGCCACAGGCGGACCATGGAGGCTTACCACATCCAACGATTCTGGCCGCATGCCGACTTCTAGGTATCGATGAGGTATACGCCGTTGGTGGTGCTCAGGCGATTGCCATGTTCGCCTACGGGGTGGACGGGTTATGCGAAGGTGTCGATGTGATTACGGGACCCGGCAATATCTACGTGGCGGCAGCGAAACGTGCGGTGCGCGGCGTCGTAGGAATTGACGCTGAGGCGGGAACCACCGAAATCGCCATCGTCGCCGATAGGACTGCGAACCCCGACTATGTCGCGGCCGACCTCGTATCGCAGGCGGAACATGATCCGGCAGCGGCATCGGTTCTTATTACGGATTCGCCAGAACTGGCAGCAGCCGTTGATAGCAGGTGCGAGGCGAGGGCGGCCGCGACGAAGCATACGCAGCGGGTAGAAACAGCCCTGCGCGGTCCGCAGTCGGGGATTGTGCTGGTCGACGATGTGGACGCCGCTATCGCCGTCGCGAATGCGTATGCGGCCGAACATCTGGAGATTCACACTGCTCAGGCAGCAGACGATGCGGCGCGTATTCACAATGCGGGCGCGATTTTTGTCGGTCCTTACAACCCGGTTCCGCTGGGCGACTATATGGCCGGGTCGAACCATGTTCTACCAACGGGCGGTACCGCTCGTTTCTCCGCGGGACTCAACGTGCACGCCTTCCTCAAATCGGTGCAGGAGATCGAGTACTCCCGCGAGGCTATGACAGCCCTGTACGGACCGTTGCAAGCGCTGGCACACGACGAAGACCTTCCGGCACACGCCGAGGCTCTCGCGGCGCGTCTTCCGGGCGATAGCGCCGACTAGCCCGCAGTCGCCAATTCATTCGCAGTCACCGGTCAAAAGCAGGCCGCCACAAGCGCTCCGATTGAGTAGGTGACGCCCATCGCGAGCAGACCGCCGCATATGTTACGCAGCACCGCCGGGCGTTTCGGTGCGCCTCCCAGATGAGCCGAGACCGATCCGGTTATCGCGAGGGCGCAGGTGACGGCGACCACGGTGACGGGCACTGCGATGCGGGTTGGCGCGGCGAGGATCGCGACGAAGGGGATAAGTGCGCCAAGGATGAAGGAGAACATCGAGGCGAAGGCGGCGTGCCAGGGATTGGCGAGACTGTTCGGGTCAATGCCGAGTTCAAGGCGTGCGTGGGCGGCCAGGGCGTCACGCCGCGTCAGTTGTTCCGCCATTTCATGAGCCAGGCGCTCGTCGACACCCTGTTCCTCGATTAAACCGGCCAGCTCGTTCAGTTCTCCTTCGGGATCGGCGGCCAATTCTGCGCTCTCTTTGGCCAGTTCGGACCGCTCGGTATCGCGTTGTGTGGAGACGGAGACATATTCGCCCGCTGCCATGGATAGGGCACCGGCTATGACACCTGCCAGGCCGGAGGCCAGTAACGCCGATCCGGTGAGAGCGGCACCCGAAACACCGACAACGATGCCGGCGGTCGAGACAATCCCATCATTTGCTCCCAGGACGCCGGCGCGCAGCCAATTCAGACGGCTGGCAACCGTGCTCGACGGCGACTCCTCCTGCGCAGGTAGCGCGGCTTGTTCCGCCGGGACCGCGCCCCGCCGTCTTCTGCGCCGTACCGATAGGGCGGTCATAGCTGTAGCGTATGCCTACATCTTGACTGAATCCAGTAAGGCTGGGCCTCCTAACCAGCTGGATATAGCCTTGAAAGGTAGGTTTTACGGCAGCGCCGACGGCGGCATGCGCGTAAAATGTGACGCGAGGGGCCAACGGTGACGCCTTGCGATGCGCAAGCACGGATGGCCCGTTGTGTGAGGTCGTTATGGCTGATGTCTATCCCGTTGTCGTCGGAACGGACGGCTCGGCGCACGCGGCAGTGGCGGAAGCGGCAGCTGCGGCGGACGCACGGCGGCGTGGTCTGCCGTTACGGCTCGTTTACTCTTTCGCTCCACTCTACGGTTTTGCTGGCCTCGATCCTACGCCCCCGGAGAATGTTCTTGAGGCATGCCAGGAAATCATTGATCGTGAGATAGATGGGCTACGCGAACACTATCCGGATCTGGAGATCAGCGGCGAGGTATTGGTTCAAGACCCTGCGGTTGCCCTCGTAAAGGAAACGGAAAGCGCGGATATTCTATATGTCGGCGCCCGCGGGCTGGGTGCCATTCGGCGCTTTCTCCTCGGATCCGTATCGAATAAGGTGGCGGCTTACGGGAAATGTCCCGTTGTGGTAGTACGCCACGCCCCGGTCAACGAAAACGGTCCGGTCGTCGTGGGCATGGACCCGGATGAGGGTTCCCCCGCGGCGATCGATTTCGCATACCGCCAAGCTCGGGCCCGCGGCGTGGCACTGCGTGTGATTCAGGCCCGGCAACACGCAGCGGCGAATGTCAATCGGGTACCGGAAGGTGCACTGCGCGAAGCGATCCGCAGCGGTGTTGCGAGCTTGGAGTCTAGCGGCAAGGAAGCCTTCAATAGCTTTGATGCTGACTACCCGGATGTACATGCCACGCTGGACATTGTCTCCGGCCACGCGGTAGATGCCCTCTTGGCCGCGTCCGAAGACGCCAGCCTGCTGGTCGTGGGCAATCATGGCCGCAACGCTCTGGCGATGCTCGGTTCAGTCAGTTCCGGTGTTCTGCATGGCGGGGCAGCGGTAGTGGCGGTGGTGCCGGCTGAATAAGGACGGCTGTGTTCCGACAGTGGCGGAACGTCCGGCAAGCGCGAGTTTGCACGCTGGACGTTTCGCCGCCCGGCCTCAAAATATCCGTAGTCTTGGATTGTGACACGACTTCCTATCCGTGCGGAATTTGCCGATGAGGCTCCTTACGGTGCGCCGCAACTCGACGTCCCGGTGACGCTGAACGTCAATGAAAACCCGTATCCGCCCGACGCGGATCTTCTCGCTGACATTGCCGCTGCTGCCCGCGACGCGGCGTTACGTCTGAATCGCTACCCGGATCGTGACTTCATGGCGTTGCGGCAGGACCTGGCGGATTATCTGGCGGAGGAGTCCGGTGTTCGTGTTTCGGCGGCGCAGATCTGGGCGGCGAACGGCTCCAACGAGGTTATGCTGCACCTGCTGCAGGCCTTCGCCGGACCGGGGCGTTGTGTTCTTTCTTTTACGCCGACGTACTCCATGTACCCGGAGTACGCACGGGATACCTTCTCGCGGTGGGTTGTGGGACCGCGGCGGGAGGATTTCACCATTGATGTGAATTCTGCCCGGCAGACCATTACGAGGGAACGACCCGCAGTGATACTTCTGGCCAGCCCGAATAATCCGACGGGCACGGCATTGAGCCGTAGCGAATTGGAGGGGATCCTCGACGCCGCAGTGGCTAGTGGCCCGGACGACGGCGGTTCCGAGCAAGCGTCCAGCCTTGTCGTGGTTGACGAGGCCTACGCCGAGTTTCGGCGAGACGGGGCCCCTTCGGCGATGGAATTGCTGGCGCAGTATCCGTATATGGTGGTGACGCGGACGATGTCGAAGGCGTTTGGTGCGGCGGGGCTGCGTCTGGGATATCTAGCTGCTAGCCAGGAGGTGGTTGACGCGGTGACCGTGGTGCGCCTGCCCTACCACCTGTCGGCGGTGACACAGGCCGTGGCGCGCGCCGCGTTGGCGCATCGGGCCCCACTGCGCCGACAGGT
Source organism: Actinobaculum sp. 352 (assembly GCF_003957265.1). Lineage (NCBI taxonomy): Bacteria > Bacillati > Actinomycetota > Actinomycetes > Actinomycetales > Actinomycetaceae > Actinobaculum > Actinobaculum sp. 352. The sequence goes on from NZ_RQSN01000001.1 coordinate 416,372, forward strand.
GGCGGAAATACGCGTGGCTCGCGATGCCTTGGCACAGGAGTTGCGCGTTCGCGGACTGCGTGTTGCGCCGTCGGATGCCAACTATATTCTGTTTGGAACCTTCCCTGATCGGCATGCGGTGTGGCAAGCTCTACTTGAACGCGGTGTGCTGATCCGCGAAGTCGGCCCGGAAGGGTGGCTGCGTGTCAGTATTGGCACCCCGGAAGAGAACGCTGCCTTCCTGGCGGCGCTGGGAGAGGCAATGTAATGGGAGAACAACGAGTTGGCCGCATTGAGCGGGAGACCTCAGAAAGTAGGATCCGGCTCGAGCTGAACCTCGATGGGCACGGGGAGTCCGACATCGCAACCGGAGTGCCGTTCTATGACCATATGCTCACGGCGCTGTCACGGCACTCCCTTATTGATCTCTCGGTACATGCGGAAGGTGACATCGCGGTGGATGTGCACCACACGGTTGAAGATACCGCCATTTGTTTCGGTGAAGCACTGCGGCAGGCGTTGGGCGACAAACGAGGAATTCGGCGCTTCGGCGACGCCCTGGTGCCACTTGACGAGGCGCTCGCTCGCGCCGTTGTGGATATCTCTGGGCGACCGTACCTGGTTCACGACGGCGAACCGGAAGGCCAGCAGTATCACTTGATTGGCGGGCACTTCACGGGGGCGATGACTCGCCACGTGTTCGAGGCCATTGCCTTTCACTCTGGCATCTGCCTGCACCTTGACGTGCTGCGCGGCCGCGACCCGCACCACATCGTAGAAGCACAATTCAAGGCATTTGCGCGGGCGTTGCGAGGCGCGGTCGAATACGATCCACGCGTATCGGGCATTCCCTCCACGAAGGGTGCGCTCTAAGGCGGATCCAGGATCCGCAATGCAAGAAAGGACGAATACCGGTGGGCACCAAGATCAAGCGCTATGTCATCTTGACGCCGTTCGACCAGGCAGAGGTGGTGGCGGGCATCGCCTCGTTGCAACACCTCGATGTTGCGGTGGTTCCGACCTCCTCCGGTGCGCTGGTGGTACGCGAATTGCCTGTGCCGCAGTACGACGAGTGGGACATCCGCAATATTCTCGGACCCGACGACGCGGACCTGGAGGAGTTGGCGGCCTCGGGTGAGCCCGCCGATAATGCGCCGGCAGTAGCCGCCTTTTTCTCTCGTCTCTCGAAGTACGGCGTCGTGCTGCTTGACGTGAATCTGGACGACGGCGATGGCTTCGACGCCGGCGTAGCGGGAACCGTGCGCGCTTGGCGCTACCAGGCGGGCGAACCGGGGGAGGAGATTTCGGCCGGATTGTTGCTCAACTCCGCCGAACCACTGCTGGAGAAGATCATCCTCGGACAGGAGAAACCGGAAGATCACGGCGGTATTTTCGCCCGCGACGTCACACCAACCATGCTGACAAAGCTGGCGGCGCGGCGTCGCAGCGCCAGTGGCGGAAAAAAGGGACGAGAAGAGCAATCGGATGACTCCGATCACACCGATTCCAGCGGAGACGGACCGCAGGAAGCAAGTGAGCCTGCCGAGGCGCACAACCCGCAAACGGAGCGAGAAGAGGATGACTAAGAGTGTCGCTGCGGGCAGGCATTCGGCTGACGGCTGTGGGCCGCTAGAATGTCCGGCGTGAAGAAGATTGCTGTTCTTGCTGCGGGCACGGGCAATGTGCGTTCCGTTGTTCGCGCGGTGGAACACGTGGGCGCTGATGTCGAACTCACGGCGGACCCCGATGTGGTGATGGCCGCAGACGGCCTCATCGTTCCCGGTGTGGGCGCCTTCGCCGCAGTGATGGAGAAACTGCGTGGCGTTGGCGCGCACCGCCTTATTGAGCGGCGTGTAGCGGGAGGACGGGGCGTTCTCGGAATATGCGTGGGACTGCAGGTGATGTTCACGCGCAGCACGGAACGCGGTGAACACGAAGGTTTGGGCCAGTGGCCCGGGTCAGTGGACCGCCTTCCGGCACGAATCGTTCCCCATATGGGCTGGTCACCGGTGGATGTGGCAGAAGGGTCCCGCCTCTTCTCCGGGGTGGAGGATCAGCGCTTCTATTTCGTTCATTCATACGCGGTCCAGGAAGATCCCGGAGCGCAGATGAGCGATGCCCTTGCCAGACCGAACGTCACCTGGGCGGAACATGGCGCCCGCTTCGTTGCGGCGGTGGAAGATGGCCCGCTTTGCGCTACACAGTTTCACCCGGAGAAGTCGAGTGAGGCGGGCGCGGTGTTGTTGCGGAATTGGCTGGGAACCTTGTGATGTTCTGGTGCGGTGGTGGTTCGCCTGCGGCACCAGCAGCGGTGGACCGAACCGATTCATGGATCAGACGCACTGAATGCATGCGGTGAATGCGCCGAGAAGCGATGAGGAGTTAACGACATGATTGATAGTCTCCAACTTTTGCCCGCGGTTGATGTTGTCGGCGGACAGGCAGTTCGACTGGTGCAAGGCGAGGCCGGTACCGAGCAGAGCTACGGGGACCCAGCCGAAGCGGTGGCGACTTTTCTCGCCGAGGGAGCAACCTGGATACATCTAGTCGACCTCGACGCCGCTTTTGGGCGTGGATCGAACCACGAGCTACTCGCCGATATAGTGGCAAGCACGCCGTGCCAGGTGGAGCTCTCCGGTGGTATCCGTGACGATGCGTCGCTTGAGCGCGCGCTGGCTGCGGGTGCCGCCCGCGTCAACCTGGGAACCGCAGCCTTGGAGGATCCGGAATGGACCGCCGGTGTGATCGGGAAGTACGGCGCACGGATAGCCGTGGGCCTGGACGTGCGCGGAGAAACTCTTGCTGCGCGCGGCTGGACCAAGGAGGGGGGCAATCTGTGGGAGGTGCTGGAACGGCTCGACGGCGCCGGCTGCTCGCGGTACGTTGTAACCGATGTGGCGCGCGATGGCATGTTGAGCGGACCTAATACCGGCCTTCTCGCCGCCGTGGCGGGCCGTACCAGCGCACCGGTGGTAGCCTCCGGAGGAGTCTCGTCATTGGATGATTTACGGGCGCTGCGCGAGTTGGTTCCTTTGGGAGTCGATAGCGCCATTGTGGGCAAGGCGCTGTATGCGGGAGCCTTCACACTCTCCGAGGCGATTGCCGTGGCGGGGGAGCAGAACTGATGGATCCGCAGCGACTGCTGCAGCCGAATGCCTTCGCGGAAGACGACGGCACCGAACAGGCCGTGTTTACCCAGGCTCTCGCAATCGCAAACCCCATGCGGCGGCACGAGGCAGTGGTAGCGGCGCTGACCACGGGCCGCGTTCTCCTCGCGGTGCAGGCGCATCCACACCCCGGGCACGCTACCGTGGCGGCTATTGGTAGGCACGTTGCGGGAGGCGAAGAGTCCGGGCCGAGCGGCGAAATTAGTAATGTCACATCGAACCTGCGAGTAGACGGTCCGGGTGGGCGACCCGCGTTCGCGGTGTTCTCCTCGGCCGATCAGGTGGGGGCATTTGATTCCGCAGCGCGGCCGCTGCCTTTGGGTGGGAAGACCGCCGCGGCGCGGGCTCTTGCCACAGGTGGCATGCTGGTAGTGAATCCTGGTGATGAACAGGAATTCGTCGGTCGGAGCGCCTTGGCCGCTATTTCCGCCGCAGAACCCTGGTTAGCGCCATGGAACGATACCGACATCGCGACGCGAATTGGCCAGTCGGTGCGTGATTGCGAGCTTGTACGTGGACTCAGTATTTCCATGCGTCGCGGAGGAGTCACATTGGTACTGCTGCATATGGCGCAGCGAGCCGAACGTGCCGCAGCCGCAGATGCCGTGGTGCGGGCAAGTCAGGCTATCGCCCATGACGAGTATCTTCGCGCCCGCCTCGATGCCGTTGAAGTCGTACCCGTGCGTGACATTTGAGGCCCCGCGTCGAAACTGTGCAGGCGGCTGTTGCTTTCGCTGCTACCAGGGCCCAGGCAGGCGAATGCGGGGTGAAACGCGACGATGTCGAGGGCTGCGGACCCTCGAGACACTGTGTGGCCGGGTGGCCAGTGTGTGCAAAGCGACACGAAAAAAGGCCTATTTGAGGCCTGGTGGCCGGTCGTCGCCGCCGTCAAGCTGGTATAGTATTTGGCGACCAACCGGCCAAGCGGCCGGAATGCAAGTGGAGTACTCCCACCTGGGTGGCCCTCTGGGTACCGGGTTACATGGTAGGCAGCTCTTGGCAGCCGGTTCCTGGGGTGTTCTGCGCGCATCAAAGTCCAGGAACTGAGGAGCAGTTATCAACAACGAACCACGGGTCAATGAGAGAATCCGCGTCGACAAGGTGCGCCTTGTCGGCCCCGGCGGTGAGCAAGTCGGCGTCGTCCGGGTGGATGATGCTCTTCGTCTCGCGCAGGAAGCCGGATTGGATCTCGTTGAGGTGGCACCGAACTCCAACCCGCCCGTTGCCAAGCTCATGGACTACGGAAAGTTCAAGTATGAGGCTGCGCAGAAGGCACGTGAAGCGCGCCGGAATCAGTCAAATACGGTGATCAAGTCGATTCGCATCGGCCTGAAGATTGACGAGAATGACTACCGCACAAAAAAGAGCCAGGCGGAGCGATTTCTTGCGGGCGGCGACAAGGTGAAATTCGACCTGCGCTTCAAAGGGCGGGAACAGTCGCGCCCGGAGTTGGGTGTTAAGCTGCTGCGAGGCATGGCGGACGAGCTGGCGGAGATTTCTACCGTTGAGGCAGCTCCGCGCGCCGACGGCCGATACATGTCAATGGTGCTCGCACCGTTACGAAAGAAGTCCGAGGCGAAGTCGGACCAGCGGCGTCGTCGGGAGGCGCAACGTGAGAACCGGCGTGCACGCGACGCCGAGCGAGCACAGCGCCAGCAGGAAAAGGCCGCGGAGGCCAGTGAGTCTCCGGCGGCGCAGGACGCCGAGGCCAAGGCGGCGCCCGCTGCCAAGCCGAAGCCATCCGCACCCGGCGCCTGATACTTCTTTTTGTTGCCAAATAGACGCCGCACCGCTATGTGCGGCCTGATCGAGGGGCTGATATGCCGAAGAATAAGACGCACTCCGGTGCGAAGAAGCGTTTCCGCGTGACGGGAAGTGGGAAGCTTATGCGCCAGCAGGCCAATAAGCGGCATCTGTTGGAGCACAAGTCGTCGCGCCGAACCCGTCGCCTGTCAAAGGACCAGGCGGTCGCTAACGCGAACCTGAAGCAAGTCAACACCCTGCTGGGCCGCTGAGGCGGAAGGAGATTTAGACATGGCACGAGTCAAGCGCGCAGTCAACGCGCATAAGAAGCGTCGCACCACCCTGGACAGGGCGTCGGGGTACCGGGGCCAGCGTTCCCGCTTGTATCGCAAGGCCAAGGAGCAGGTCACGCACTCCATGGTGTATAACTACCGTGATCGCAAGGCCCGCAAGAGCGAATTCCGCAAGCTGTGGATCACGCGTATCAATGCCGGTGTGCGCGCGGAGGGCATGACATACAACCGCTTCATCCAGGGCTTGAGCCTGGCGGGTATCGAGGTTGATCGGCGCCAACTGGCTGAGATGGCGGTGAACGATCCGGTGGCTTTCAAGGCGGTTGTGGAAAAGGCGCGGCAGGCGTTGCCCACCGATGTCAACGCACCGAAGTCGGCGTAACACGATGTCGTATGACGGGAGGACTCGCGTGGGTCCTCCCGTTTTGCTGTCATCGCTATTGCGTGTGCGCGAGGCATCGACGCCGTAGACGTTGATCTGTTCGGCACGCACGTGCCGTTCGTTGGTCATTGAAAGGGGGCGGCTGTGAACACGCCGCGTATTAAGGAAGCGTCGCGAACTCAGTTGCAGCGCGCACAGCGCTTGCATCGGCGTGAACAGCGGGAAAAGCATGGGCAGGCGCTTGTTGAGGGGCCGCAGGCGGTCCGTGAGCTTCTGAGCTGGCAGGTGCAGACAGTGCGTGATGTGTACGCGACCAACGAGGCATTGGAGCGCCATCCCGATATTCGCGCGCTGATCGCGGCCAAAGGGGTCTGGACGCATGTGCTTGATGCCGCCGCTATGCGAGACCTGTCCGGCGACGGTCAAGGATTGGTCGCCGTTGCCCGCATACCACAGCGGCGGGAAGCGAGCACCCTGATGCGCGGAGCGCAGCTTGTTATCGCGGTTGCCGAGCTCTCTGATCCGGGTAATCTGGGGACAATCGTGCGCACGGCCGATGCGGTTGGGGCGGCTGCGGTTCTGATAGGAAAGGGGAGCGCCGAACTTTATTCCCCCAAGGCGATCCGTTCGACGGCGGGATCGGTGTTTCATGTGCCGTGTGTGACAGGCCTGGAGTTCGCCGACATGGTGCGTCTCGCGCACGACGCGGGATTGCAGTGCTTAGCGGCAGATGGAGCGGGCGAATGGGAGCTGCAAGCACTGGTCAATGCGGCCTGGGAGAAGCAGGTGCTCGGCACATGGTTCGATGGTCCCGATTTAACGCGTCCGACCATGTGGATTTTAGGGAATGAAGCGCACGGCTTCGCCGGGCAGTCGACGGAAATGGTGGATGCCCGTGTTTCAATTCCCCTGCAAGGACAGGCGGAATCGTTGAATGTATCGATGGCAGGTGCCATCTGCGCGTATACGAGTCTATTCGCCCAGAATGCCGGATGAACAGGAATCACACCCCTAGGCCTTAGGTCCCAGTTTTGAGCAAATTAAACGCACGTCTTTTTTTGTGAAAATCCCTGCTCGGCGCAAGGTCGAAGGTAACTGATTGCGATTTGGGATGTTCGGCCTATGGTGAAGATATGGTCGAAATACGAATCCACGGTCGGGGCGGACAGGGTGTGGTGACCGCCTCCGACATGGTGGCAATGGCAGCTTTCGCGGAGGGCCATCACGCGCAAGCGTTTCCGTCCTTCGGATCCGAGCGCACTGGCGCGCCGGTGGTCGCCTACAGCCGTATCCGCGATGAGGAGATACGCACGCGTGAACCGGTGCTGAATCCAGATGTCATTATCGTGCAGGATCCCACCCTCCTGCCGATCCTCGATGTTTTTGCCGGCTTGACGCCGGAGGGATACGCCCTGGTGAATTCGGCGAAGTCGCCGGAGGAACTTGGTTTCGCCGACGTGGCGCGGTCACGGCCGGTGGGGCACGTCATGTCTATTCCGGCCACGGATATTGCGCGCGAGCACACCGGACGAACGGTGCCGAACGCCGTCCTACTGGGCGCCATGGCCGCGCTTACCGGGCTGATCACGCTTGATTCGGTTGCCGCGGCGATCCGCAATCGGTTCCCGGGAAGCGTGGGCGAGAAGAACGTTGCCGCCGCAACCGCGGCTTATGAACTCGTCCTGGAGAAGAAGGGAGAGGCTGTTCATGCTTGAGCAAATCGAGGGATCGAAGGCAATCGCGCATACCGTGGCGCGTTGCCATCCAGAGGTCGTATCGGCCTACCCCATCTCACCTCAGACGCATATCGTTGAAGAAGTCTCGCGTATGGTCAAAACAGGCGAGCTGAGTGGATGCGAATACGTCAATGTCGAGTCCGAGTTCGCGGCAATGTCCGCCTGCATCGGAGCCTCCGCAGCGGGGGCTCGCACCTACACCGCGACGGCGTCGCAGGGCCTGCTGTTCATGGTGGAGGCCGTTTACAATGCCTCCGGCCTCGGCCTGCCCATCGTGATGACGGTCGCCAACCGTGCGATCGGCGGTCCGATCAACATCTGGAACGACCAGTCGGATACCATGTCGCAGCGCGACTCCGGCTGGCTGCAGCTCTACGCGATGGATAATCAAGAAGCCGCAGACCTGCACGTCCAGGCCTTCAAGCTCGCCGAGGAACTCTCTCTTCCGATTATGGTGTGCATGGACGGTTTCATCCTCACGCATGCCGTTGAACAGGTGAACCTTCCCGAAGAAGATCAGATCGCGCGCTTCCTGCCGCCTTTTGAACCGCGACAGTTGCTTGATCCCAGTGATCCGATCTCCATTGGTGCGATGGTAGGCCCGGAGGCCTTCACCGAGGTGAAATACCTCGGGCATATCAAGCAGTTGGAGGCACTGGACCGTATTCCGGAGATTCAGAGTGAGTTCCAGCAGATCTTCGGACGCGATTCCGGCGGTCTGCTTCACTCCTATCGGACGGAGGACGCGGAAACCATCGTCCTGTGCCTGGGCTCGATCACCGGCACGATCCGCGATGTCGTGGACGCGCGGCGCGAACGGGGCGATAAGATCGGCGTCGTTTCGCTGGTTGCCTTCCGTCCCTTCCCGACGGCGGCCGTTCACGATGCGCTGGACGGAGCCAAGCGTGTTCTCGTCGTCGAGAAAGCGTTCTCCAGCGGGATTGGAGGCATTGTTGCCGCACACGTACGTGGCGCATTGGAAGGCAGCGACATTCGGATCTACGAACTAATCGCCGGGCTTGGTGGACGCGATGTCACCCAGCCGTCGTTGAACGACTACTTCGACAAGGCCGAGAAAGACGCCGTCGAACGGCTGACCTTCCTTGACCTGCAAACCGATATTGTCAAGCGCGAACTGGAGCGCCAGGAGGCCAACCGCCGCTCGGGTGCATCTCCGGAGAATATCGTGCGTGACGTAACACGAAAGATGATGGAAGGTGCGCAATGAGTAACGATACAACGGCTGCCAGCGTTCCTCCGGAGCTCACTGAAAAGCGCTATATCCGTGGGAACCCCGGGGCGGCAGACGTGCCCGAAACACAGATTCCGGCACGTGAACACGTCAAGTTCTATCAGGTCGGTTCCTTCGCCGTCGGCAACAGACTGGTACCGGAGGAGCTACGTTCCTTTCAGTCGGAGAAAGACCGTGCGAATTCGCTGACATCGGGTCATCGCGCCTGCCAGGGCTGCGGCGAGGCGCTCGGTGCACGATACGCGATTGACACTGCAATGAAGGCCACGGGTGACAAGGTCATAGCGGTTAACGCTACCGGTTGCCTGGAAGTGTTCTCGACGCCATACCCGAACAGTGCGTGGAATTTGCCGTGGATTCATTCCCTGTTCGGCAATGCCCCGGCAGTGGCTTCCGGTGTGCAGGCGGCCCTGAAGGCCAAGGGGTGTGAAGACATCCGTGTAATCGCGCAGGGCGGCGACGGCGGTACCGTCGATATCGGAATTGGCGCGCTGTCGGGCATGTTCGAGCGTAACGACGATGTGCTTTACATCTGCTACGACAACGAGGCCTATATGAACACCGGCGTGCAACGGTCCGGTGCGACGCCGCCGACGGCGCGCACCGCGACAACCCAGCCCGTGGGTCCCGAGCCGGGTAACGACTGGGGCCAGGGCAAATTCATGCCACGTATCGCGATGGCACATGAAATACCTTATGTGGCAACGGCAACGGTTGCTGATCTGCGCGATCTCGAATACAAGGTGAACAAGGCTATGCAGTACCGCGGTGCGCGCTATATTCATGTGCTCGTTCCCTGCCCGCTGGGCTGGGGTACCGCCTCGAATATCACGGTTAAGATCGCGCGTTTGGCGACGCAATCTGGCCTGTTCCCCGTTTTTGAAGCGGAGTACGGTGAGCTCGTCTCCTCCGCGAAGATCCGCAGACCGGTTCCGGTGGAGGAGTACCTGCGCCCGCAGCGGCGCTTCGCGCATCTGTTCAAGAAGAATGCGGATCGCGCGGTTATTGCCCGGCTGCAGGAGTTGGCGGATCGCAATATTCGCCGATACGACCTCATTGATGAAGATCAGTTGGACGAATTCGTCAAGACGCCGGAAGAGGAGGGCTGAGCAATGACGACTGAAACCCACGGAAAGCCGCTCCCGTTCGCCATCACCCTAGGAAAGGGAACATCGGACACGAACCTGACCGGCTCGTGGCGTACCGAGCGACCGGTTTATGTGGATCTTCTACCGCCGTGCAACAAGGCGTGCCCGGCCGGGGAAAACATCCAGCAGTGGCTCTCACGCGCAGAAGAGGGCGATTATGAAGCCGCCTGGCGTGAAATAATGGTGAATAATCCACTGCCCGCCGTTATGGGCCGAGTGTGCTACCACGAGTGTCAAACTGCCTGCAACCGTGCGCAGGTCGACGAAGCCGTTGGCATCAACGCCGTTGAACGTTTCCTCGGTGATACCGCGATAACACAGGGCTGGACCGTCGAGCCGGTTAATGAACCGAGTGGCAAGACGGTGCTGGTTGTCGGAGCAGGGCCGTCCGGGCTTTCGGCGGCCTATCATCTGGCACGGCTCGGGCACAGGGTGACGGTTCGTGACGCCGGAGAGAAGCCCGGCGGCATGATGCGTTACGGCATCCCGGCATATCGCCTGCCGCGTGACATTCTTGACGCGGAGATCGCCCGGATCGAGAACATGGGCGTCACCTTCGAAATGGGCACCTCAGTTGATTCACTCAACGCTGCGCTCAAGGATTTCGACGCTGTCTTTTTGGCGGTCGGCGCGCAGGTGAGTCGACACACGGAGATTCCGGCCGGGACTGCGGCCAAGGTGATGGACGCCGTGACCATGCTGCGCGATATCGAGGTCGAGGGCGAAGCGGCAGAGGACGCCGCCAAGCCACTGCTTGGACGGCGGGTGGTTGTCTACGGCGGCGGAAACACGGCGATCGACGCCGCACGTTCCGCGAAGAGGCTCGGCGCGAGTGACTCGGTGATTGTCTATCGGCGCACTCGCGACCGCATGCCTGCCCATGACTCCGAGGTCGTCGAGGCGGAAGAGGAAGGCATCACGATGCGGTGGCTGGCCACCATCAAGCATATCGACGAGGGTGAGCTACTCATCGAGAAGATGGAATTGGACGAGAACGGTTTCCCGCAGCCGACCGGCGAATTCACGAAGCTGGAAGCGGACTCGGTGGTAATGGCCCTCGGGCAGGAGTCCGATCTCGGCCTGCTCACTGGCGTGTCGGGGATTGAGGTCGAACGCGGTGTTGTTTCCGTGGACAAGCATATGATGACCGGCCATAAGGGCCTCTTCGCCGGTGGCGACATGGTGCCATCGCAGAAGAATGTCACCGTCGCTATTGGCCACGGAAAGAAGGCGGCCCGCAATATCGATGCCTATCTGCGCGGGGCGGAGTATGAACCGGCGCCAAAGCACGGCGATGCGACCCTGGACCGGATGGAGACGTGGTACTACACGGATGCGCCGCATCAGGTACGCGCCAAACTAGCCGGGGCACGGCGTTCCTCAACCTTCGACGAGGTTGTGGAGGGATTGGACGAGTCCTCCGCCCTGTTTGAAGCGCGGCGTTGCATGAGCTGCGGCAACTGCTTCGGCTGTGACAACTGCTTCGGCGTGTGCCCGGACAATGCGATCACCAAGATCAAGCCCGGGGAGTACGAGTTCAAGTACGACTACTGCAAGGGTTGCGGCGTGTGTGCCGAGGAGTGCCCCTGCGGTGCGATTTCCATGGTGCCGGAGGAGATCTAAGCCGCCGCATCAGGCACGCGATTGGGGTGACCGGGAGTCCGACCATGATCGGCCCCGGTCACTGCCACGCTCCGGGGCCACGTTACAGGTGGGAGGAGGGCGTTTCGATCTACGCACGCGGCGCTGCTACGGCGTGTAACTGCTCGGTAAGCGACACTCCTGCACGCGGAGCGAGGTACGCCGCGCCGTTACGCTTGTCCTATGCGTGCGAAGCTACTGAGGAGTAGCTTAAAGATGTGAACACTACCGTACGGAATCTGACAGGTGTAGGCGTCTCCGTTGCCGCAGCGGGTATCTATCGCAACGCGAAAGCGGTTGCCAAACAGAACCCGGTGTTCCGGCGGTATTGGGAGAACCACCTCATCACAACGCTCCGGCTTCTCGACGCCGCTGCTCGGGCGGACAAGGAGCTACCGCTGATCTACGTGGCGCTGGGCGATTCGGCAGCGCAGGGCTTGGGCGCAGATCGGCTCGAAGACGGCTATGTGCCGCGTATCGCGGCGGGTTTGCAGCGGGCGACCGGGCGCCCGGTCGCTCTGCTGAATATCTCGCTATCGGGTGGGACCGCAGCCTCCGTGTTGGGAACGCAGTTGCCGCAACTAGCCGGGTTGACAATAGGTTCCGCTGCGCTGCGTCCGGATATCGTCACCCTCGATATCGGTGGTAACGATGTCGGCGTCGCCGGGTTGACACCGGAGGATTTCGGCAATGCGATGGATCAGATTGCACGCGCGCTGCCCCAACCGAGTTTCATTGCCGATATCCCAACGTTCAAACCGTTGCGGACGCAAGAGCGCGCATCGCAGCTCTCGGCGGAGTTAACGCGTGCGGCGAAGGCACACGGGTGTAGCGTCATTGAATTGGAGGCTCTCTCCAACAGCTTCTCCGTGTGGGAATACATGACGAAGTACCACGCGGCAGACATGTTCCACCCGAATACACCGTGGTACCAGCGCTGGTCGCAAATGTTCATGGACGCGATTAGTGAGCGGCTCGACTTACCCCGCGTGGATATGGATACCGTGGCGGATTGGAAGCCGTGGCGAGGATAGAAACAGACCCGCCGAGCAGGAGCAGAACCGGCACGGAGCCGTCGGTGGTGAAGGATTCCGTCGGCAGTGGGAAGCACATACATACAGGAGAAGAACGTGGCAAGACTCTTTGAGCCCATCACATTGCGGGGTATCACCATCCGCAACAGACTGTGGTTGCCGCCTATGTGTCAGTACAGCGCCGACCCTGAAGGCGGTGATGCTGCACGGCCCAACGCATGGCACCTGCAGCACTACGCCGCACGATCAGTAGGCGGTTTCGGCATGATTATCGTCGAGGCGACTGCGGTCAACCGGCAGGGGAGGATTTCGCCGTACTGCCTCTCACTCGGAGATGAGGCGGACGTTGCAGCCTTTGCTCGGCTGGCAGACACAATCCGGGTGGGTGGCGCTACCCCTGCGATCCAGCTCAATCATGCCGGACGAAAAGCCTCGGGTCCGCCTGGATGGGAACGATCCTTGCCGGAGGATTCGCTACTGGCGTGGCAGACTGTTGCGCCATCAGCGGTGCCTTTTTCCACGCATGGCCCGCGACCACAGGAATTATCAGAGGCACAGATTGAGGACCTCATCGCGCAGTTTGGGCGCTCGGCGCAGCTGGCTGTTGCGGCCGGATTTGACGTTATTGAGCTGCATGCTGCGCACGGCTACCTCATCCATCAATTCCTCTCTCCGATGTCGAACCGGCGGGAGGACCGGTGGGGTGGAAGCTTTGAGAACCGCACCCGCTTCTTATTGGCGGTGATTGACGCTGTGCGAGCTGTCACTGCCGATACACCGCTGATCGTGCGGCTCTCTGCCAGTGACTGGCTCGAATTCGGCCAAGAATCGGACGAAGTAGGACACCCGGGCTGGACGCTCGCAGAGTCAGTTGAGCTCGCATGCACGGGCGCGGAGCATGGGGTTGACTTCTGGGACATTTCCAGTGCAGGAAACGTACCGTTCGCGCCGCCGCAGGTCACGCCGGGATATCAGGTTCCATTCGCGCAGAGAATCCGCTGCGAGGCGCGAGTGCCAACCAGTGCTGTCGGTCTTATTGGTAGCGCGGGGCAGGCCGAGCAGATTCTCGTCACCGGGCAGGCCGACGCGGTTGAAGTGGGCCGAGTGGCATTGCACGATCCCTATGTTGCAAACCGCTGGCATGCGGAACTTGACCGCGACGCAACAGTCTGGCCCTTGCAGTATCAACGGGGGTAGGTTCATGTGCAGGGAAGGTGGGATGGGGCAACTTTGCTCAGGTGCACTTGGTCCTGACTGTGGGCTGTCCGTGTTGCGCGTACTAGCGACTGCGTGACGGGATTGGAAGGAATGGGAATATGCCAGTCGTTTGTGCAGAGTGGCTCGGCGGGAATTCGCGGAACCGGAACTGGGAGATTTCAGCTGGAATGCCAGAAGCGGCGCGTGAGATCAGCGCGGTTGCTGCAGCCAGACTTGCGTAGAATGTTATGAACGTGGACCTTCACAGTGCTAAGCGCTAGGAAGAGAGTGTCCGCGATTGTGCGGTTATCGTGCCCCAAGAGAATGAGGCAGAGCACTTCAATCTCCCGCGGTGAAAGGTTGTAATGGCTGCCGAAGGAAGTGGCACTTTCGCAGATGAAGGTACTGCGCCGATCATTTTGCGCGTAGCGGGGCGGCTGCTCGTACCGAAGATGTAGGGCACGGTAGACCCGGCGCCATGCATGTGCGGCACAACAGAGTAAGAGAGCGTTCTCAGCGAAGTTTCGTTCGGGAAGAAACGGAAGTGGAGAGCCACTTTCCCAGTCGTGGATTAGTTGGAAGTACACGTTCCAGACAATAGTCCCGACTACACAAATCCAGACTGCAAGATATAGGCGGCAGTGCTGACGCATGTGTGCGCGTTCCGCAGGATCTTCAGATACTGCGTAGCAAAGAGCGAGATACGTGAGTAATGCGATGATCGACAGACTGCGCATGCTGAAAAAAGTGAACTCCATCCATCGTCCACCGGGTACGAGTAAGAGTGCGGCGAGACTTCCACATGCAAACACGAGCGGCGGCGCGATGGCAATTCTGTGGTCTTTGCCGAGGAAGTTGGCAACTACAAGCCAAAAGAAGGTAAGCAGACAAGACCCCAGAGCTACTGACTCAACCGGACTGTTGATTTCGTAGATACAGCTGACCTTGCGATGGGGGAGGACAAAATCCGTGCGGAATACGAGCGCGACGTCTAAGAAGTAGAGAGCGAAGGCAGCGGCTGCCCAACCATAGGTCTGGCGATGTGTGACCACAAAGGCCGCGAGGCACCCAGCCGCAGCAGCTATTGAGATGAGTAACACTGCGAGCGTGTAGTAGTACAGAGCGATCACGGCGGTAACTCTTCTGGGCGCGAGACGAGCGACGGTGCCCACTCGGATCAAGTGGGATGCGGTACGTGAACCGCGCGTACTAATGATCCGACGATAACCCAACCCGGGTCACGATTCGTATCCGATCACTAGATGCGGAGGTTCTCGTATTGCTTCGCCTTATCATACCGCGAGCAGGAAGGGTGAAGGGCGCCAAGATGTGGACCATTTGGCCCTTGCTGACTCAGCGTCGGTACAGATTGGAGGACGTGGGACGAGCGGTGGGAAGAATCGTTCAAATCGCGCACTTCTATTCCTGGGTGTAGGGCGGATGTAGTGGCATTAGACCCTAGTGGAGAAAACACTGGCCGCGGCTAGACCTTGAAACGTGGCAGAACTCACAATGAGAGTGGAGCTAGTGACAGTACGTGTCACATCGGGCGACCTACGACCAGATCACGGTGGCCCTATCTGCTAGTACAACAACACCCAATGGAGGGGATTGCAATGCCGATAAGTCTCAGTGGACGCAGTTTTCTCAAGCTCCTTGACTTCGGACCCGACGAGATCCAGTACCTCATCGACCTGGCAAGAGGTTTCAAAGATTTGAAACGTACTGGAACTCCGCACAGATATCTGGCGGGGAAGAATATTGTTCTTCTCTTTGAAAAGACATCAACGCGCACGCGTTGTGCCTTTGAAGTGGCAGCAATGGATCTCGGGATGGGAGTGACCTACCTTGATCCGGGGAGCTCACAGATGGGAATGAAGGAATCAATAGAGGATACTGCACGCGTCCTCGGACGCATGTATGACGGTATCGAGTATCGAGGTTTTGGGCAGGACATTGTGGAGGACCTCGCGGTCAACGCAGGTGTGCCCGTGTGGAATGGATTAACCACTGAGTTTCACCCCACCCAAATGATTGCGGACATGTTGACGGTCCATGAGAACTTTCCTCAGGGAATTCGCGGCCTAAAACTCGTCTTCCTTGGAGATGCGCGAAACAATGTTGCGAACTCTCTTATGGTGGCATGCGCAAAGCTGGGCTTGCACTTCGTGGCCTGCGGACCGAACCAGCAGATGCCCGAGGATGAGCTTGTGAGGCAATGCCGCGAGATTGCCAGCGATACTGGCGGAACTATCACTCTTAGCGAGGATATAGATGCTTCCTGCGTTGATGCCCACGTTGTCTACACGGATATATGGCTATCCATGGGGGAGGACGATGAACTGTGGGCAGAACGTATCCGTCTGCTTGAGCCTTATCGTGTGACCGAACGGGTGATGAGTATGGCTCATCCGAGCGGCATCTTCTTACACTGCCTCCCATCATTCCATGACACCAAAACAACCATTGGTGCCCAAGTGGCGGAGAAGTTTGGCTTGGGGGAGATGGAAGTAGAGGACGCGGTGTTCGAGTCTAAACAGTCGCGGGTTTTCGACCAGGCAGAAAACCGCATGCATACGATCAAAGCCGTCATGTACGCGACGTTGTCTTAGAGGTGCAAGCATGTCAAAACAACAGACAATGGTTGTCGCCCTTGGAGGCAATGCGTTGGGCAGAACTCCGGAAGAACAATTGGCGTTGATTCGTGACGCTGCACGGGCGATTGCGGATTTCATAGCTGCCGACAACGAGGTTATCGTCACACATGGGAATGGGCCACAGGTCGGCATGATCAAAGTTGCTACCGACGTGTCGGCTGCTCATGATGGCGGAACGCCTTACATCCCGTTCGCTGAGTGTGGCGCGATGTCGCAAGGCTACATCGGCTACCACCTTCAGCAGGCAGTGGACGAAGAGCTGAAACGACGCGGCAAGCAGGTTCAGTGTGTCGCGCTGGTGACTCAAACGGTTGTTGACGCGCAAGACCCTGCCTTCGCCAATCCGACGAAGCCCGTCGGAGCCTTCTTTTCCGAGGAACAGGCACGTGTGCTCATGCGGGAAACCGGCAATACCTACGTTGAGGATGCCGGACGCGGATGGCGTTGGGTAGTTGCCTCGCCGCAGCCAATCCGGATTGTCGAGACACCGCTCGTCAAGGCACTAGTTGCGACAGGGAATGTCGTCGTTGCTTCCGGAGGGGGAGGGATACCGGTTATAGACGGTGAAACCGGATTACGCGGCGTGGCCGCAGTGATTGACAAGGACCGTTCGGCAGCGATTCTCGCTGGGGATGTTGATGCAGATATGCTCGTTATCCTCACCGCCGTTGACCGTGTGTGTCTTGACTACAACACGCCAGAGTGCCGGGAAATCGACGTAATGACGGTCTCCGAAGCCCGCAGGTATGCAGCTGCGGGACAGTTCGCCGAAGGGTCGATGCTGCCAAAGGTTGAGGCGTGTATCAACTTCGTAGAGAACCGTCCGCAGGCGCGGGCTCTAATTACGTCTCTACGACGAGCGAGTGAGGCCTTGCTCGGCGAAACCGGTACCCTCATCGTCGCGGATGGCTCCGCTCCAAACGAACGTTCATAAGGGCACTCGGCGGAGCAGGGTCGCGATGGCTCCGCCGAGTTATCCTCTCTGCTCCCGAAACATATGGGTGGCATCGGGCGATGGAGTCTCCAGATCGCGATACGCGAAGAGGTGGCTCCTTAGCCTTCCACATACCGTCTGAAGCGCCCGCCAACCGGTTCGTACGTTGTGGCGTTTCTGTATGACGAGCAGCTTTCACACATGGAAAGGGAAGACCAGTGTCAACGCAAACAACTGAAGAAGCGCCGACTGTCCGGAAACGCAAGCTCACATTCCCTTCGGCTTTCACCATCCTTTTTGCTCTAACGATTCTCGCCGTGGCCGCTACCTGGTTCATTCCGGCCGGATCATATTCGAAACTCGCATACGATGCGGATAGCGATACTCTCACCGTCACGGATCCACATGACGAGGTGACTACGTTACCTGCAACTCAGGAGAGCTTGGATCAACTCGGTGTAACCATCGACATCTCGCAGTTTACCTCTGGAGCACTGAACCGCGCGGTCTCGGTACCGGGCAGTTACGAGAGTCTTGAACAGAAACCTGCAGGTATCGGAGACATCACGAGTTCGATGGTCCACGGAACGATCGAGGCCGCAGACATTATTGTCTTCATTCTTGTGCTCGGTGGCCTTATCGGGGTAGTGCGGGCCACTGGAGCCTTTGAATCGGGACTCATCGCCTTAACAAAACGTACCAAGGGGCGGGAGTTCCTGCTCGTGTTCTTCGTGTCCATCCTCATGGTTCTGGGTGGGACCTCCTGTGGATTGGAAGAAGAGGCGGTTGCCTTCTATCCGATCCTCGTACCTATTTTCCTCGCTATGGGATACGACTCGATTATCTGTGTCGGTGCTATCTTCTTGGCAGGCTCAATGGGAACTACTTTCTCCACCATCAACCCGTTCTCCGTGGTGATTGCCTCGAATGCCGCTGGTATTCCCTTTACTCAAGGCATCGAGTGGCGCGCTGGCGGCTGTGTAGTAGGCTGCGCCGTCGTCGTGGCGTACCTGTACTGGTACGCCCGGAGGTTGAAGAAGGATCCGGCCTTCTCCTACACCTACGAGGACAGAGATGCTTTCAACCGGAGATGGAAACTTAGTGGGGACATCAATGATGCGACTGGTTTCACCTGGCAGAAGAAGGTTATCCTCCTCTTGTTTGTATCGGCCTTTTTCATAATGGTGTGGGGGGTCATGTCACAAGGATGGTGGTTTCCCACCATGGCGGCGTCATTCCTCGCCATCACGATTATCTGCATGCTGCTAGCGATGACGGGTAGGGGCAGACTGCGAGAAAAGGAACTTGTTGACGCTTTCTGTGACGGAGCATCGAGTCTTGTTGCAGTGTCTTTAATCATTGGTCTAGCCCGAGGCATCAACTTGGTGATGAATGAAGGGAGAATCTCCGACACCCTGCTCCATTCCGCTTCGAACCTGGTCGAAGATATGAGTGGACCGTTGTTCATCATCATGATGATGCTGGTGTTCTTTGTGCTCGGTTTTGTCGTTCCCTCATCCTCGGGATTGGCGGTACTATCGATGCCTATCTTCGCGCCTCTGGCCGACACCGTGGACATTGATCGATTCATCGTGGTGTGTGCTTATCAGTGGGGTCAGTACGCGATGTTGTTCCTGGCACCGACCGGGCTGGTTATGGCGACTTTGCAGATGCTCGACATGAAATTCTCCCATTGGCTGCGCTTCGTCTGGCCGATGGTCGTCTTCGTGCTTTTGTTCGGCGGGGTGCTCCTTGTAGCGCAAGTGTTCATCTACGCTTGACCGCGAGCGGGACGACTTATTAGCGAGAAGCGCGTCGCGCAATCTAGAAAGGAGCGCCTTGATCCCTCGCGCTGGGCGCACAACTGGCCCTGACTGTCTGTGATGCGACCAGCGCGAGGCGGCAGACTGGGTGGTGTGTTCCCTGCGGAATCAGAGACTTACTACAAGACGTATTCCTCGTACTGCTCATGCCGGGTAGGGCAATACGGTCTCCTAATTCCCGCTGGAGAGACGTTCGGCGACCTTGCCTTTTACATTGACGAAGGTGTCGCGGGCCCTGGAGCCGACGGTTGACGCGGTGCTTTTCAACTGCTGCCCAGCTTGACAGGCGGCCTTCTTAGCCTTGGCGATCCGTTCTTTGTTTTCAGGCTCGTCGAGCTTCTGCTGTACCGTTGTGGCGACACTCCTGGCAGTTTGCGCGGTAGTGTCGGCGAGTTGCTTCGCCTTGTTGGTCGCGGTGTTTGCAAATTGCTTCGCCTTGTTGGCAAGAGAGTCGTTGTCAGCCATCGTTACGGCGCCTCCTTAGTTGTGCCTCCACGGTGCCAATTCCATCGCAGCGGCGGTCACGATCTCCGTCCTATATACGCATACTACCCCGCGAACGTCGACGGCGGACGGGGATAAGTGCAGGCTGAGGCGGAGTCAGCTGTCGGCGCAAGGGCACAGTCGTCAGCGTCGGCCGGGCGCAGAAGGCGTGTGTGTGAGCGTAACGACACCACGGTCCGCTTGGCGTACCGGTGTGCGGGGCGCCGGGCGCGATCTGCGCGCCTATTCTGGCGTGACCGTGCGGGGAGTGCCGACCGACGACGTATGCGAGCCGCGTGACTCATTGGTGAGCGCCCAGCCAATGGCACCCAGACCGCGGACCGAGCGGCTGGCAATGTCGATGGCACCGGATAGCGCCTGCAGTTCGCTTTGCCCCGCGGCAAGGGCAGCTGTGAATGCCCCGTGCAACGCATCGCCCGCACCTAGCGTGTCGACGACCTGCGTCGCGGGTACGTGCGGTACGGACAGTGAATAATACTTCCCACCGACAATGGCTTCCACCGGTTCGTTCCCGTTCGAGCGTGCCGCCAGAGTCATTCCGCGCCAGGCGAGCATTTCCAGGAGTTGATCCTCGGCTCCGGGCAGGACGAAGTCGGCGGAGAAGATTCCGTGTGAGACATAGGGGAGAAGAGCAACGGTTCCGTCTTTGTATGATCCGCCGTCGAAAACCACCGGAATACCGAGCTGCTGCGCAGTGCGCGCCAGGGGCAGTTGTACATCGGGAAGGTGTCCGTCGATAAGCAGAGCCGCAGCGTTATCAAGAACATCGGCAGATGGGAAAGTATGGCTGCGTCCACTGCTATTCGTTGATATAACCGTACGGTCGCCGCAGGCATCGATGGCGACGGCGGATATCGCCGGGTCCCCATCGCTTGCCAGGTCGATAGTGTGGACACCGCAGTCGTTGAGCCAACTCAAAGCCATCGTGCCGAAGACACCAGTGCCTATGGGTGAGATGAGTGTGGGCTCCGCACCCAGAATGGCGGCTATACGGGCTGCATTCGCTGCCGGCCCTCCCACATCGAGAAGGGCACCGTTTGCCACGACCTTCTCGTTGGCCGCTGGTACATGCTCAACATTTTGGATGAGGTCGATGGTCGTCAGACCACAGAAGACGGTTCGCATGGCACTAGCCTAGTTGCAGCCCAGGCGCTCGGGCAGGCGGCTGACGGTCGTGTTGCCCAGTCGGGTTTGCGTGGTTGCACGGACCTGCCGGCTGTGGCGTGGTTGGGAGCTGTAGACGCCTACTGATCTCACAGGCCGGGAACTGCCTATGGCAGGACTCGGCACTAGCATGGTGCGAGCAGCGTATTACACGCGATGCGGGCAGTCGGGCGCGGCTTGTGGCAATTGACTACACTTGGAACGGACCCAAGGGAAAGGCATGTATGTCTGATATCGAGCTCAGCCCCCTAGACGAGGAGGGCATTACGCGCGCTGTGGAGGAGGCGCGGAAAGCCTTCGCCACTGCGACGACGCTGGAGGAACTGAAGTCGGCTCGGCTTGCCCACAGTGGCGACAATGCGCCAATCACCCACGCAAACATGCTGATCCGCAACTTGGATAAGGCTGATCGGCCGGTGGCGGGTCGGCTGATGGGAGCGGCGCGGAAGGCAGTGCAGGAGGCTTTAGCGCAGGCGACGCAGCGGCTTGAGGATGAAGCAGCTGCACGAGCGATTGCGGAAGAACGTGTTGATGTCACGCTACCGACAGGCCGTGCTCCGCGCGGAGCACGGCATCCGTTGACTGTGCTGATGGAGGATATCGCTGACTTCTTCGTCGGTATGGGATGGGAGATCGCCGAAGGGCCGGAGATGGAACATGAGTGGTTCAACTTTGATGCTCTGAACTTTGGCCCGGATCATCCGGCGCGGCAGATGCAGGATACCTTTTACGTTGATGGAGTCGCCCGCATCGGCGCGGAAGCGGGAGATTCCTCTAGGCCGTCCGCGCAGGAAGCGAGCGGGCTCATCCTGCGTACTCACACATCTCCCGTCCAGGCACACGCGCTGCTGGAACGCGGTGTTCCGCTCTATATCGCGTGCCCGGGCAAGGTGTTTCGCACCGATGCACTGGATGCCACGCACACACCTGTCTTCCACCAGGTCGAAGGTCTTGCCGTCGATAAAGGGCTGACCATGGCCCATCTGAAGGGCACCCTGGACCATTTTGTTCGGA
This sequence comes from Actinobaculum sp. 352, assembly GCF_003957265.1. Taxonomy (NCBI): domain Bacteria; kingdom Bacillati; phylum Actinomycetota; class Actinomycetes; order Actinomycetales; family Actinomycetaceae; genus Actinobaculum; species Actinobaculum sp. 352. The sequence continues at coordinate 438,040 of NZ_RQSN01000001.1, forward strand.
CGATGTTCGGCCCGGATGCTCGCACGCGCCTGCGGCCGTCTTTCTTTCCCTTCACCGAACCATCGGCGGAGTTGGATCTGTGGTTCCCGCAGAAAAGGGGTGGCGCCGGTTGGATCGAATGGGGCGGTTGCGGCATGGTCAACCCGAATGTGCTCCGTAACGTCGGCGTCGACCCCGATGTCTACTCGGGCTTTGCCTTTGGTATGGGTATTGAACGAACACTGATGCTGCGCCACGGCATCGCCGATATGCGCGACATGGTTGAAGGCGACGTGCGATTCTCACTTCAGTTCGGCACGACGGGAAGGGGAAACTGAGATGCCGCTTATTCCGATTGGTTGGCTTGGCGCTCATGTTGAGCTGCCGGAAGATCTGACGCCGCAGCAGCTCGCCGCCTCACTGGTGCGCGTCGGTTTGGAGGAAGAAGCCATTCACCCGGCGGAGGTTACTGGTCCCGTCGTCGTCGGGCGCGTGCTAACCCGGCAGGCGAAGGAACAGTCGAACGGCAAAGTGATCAACTACTGCCGTGTCGATGTGGGAGTTCATAACGACAGCCCCGGCACCGGGAAGGAGCCGAGTGAGCTGCCCTCACGGGGCATAATCTGTGGTGCGCACAACTTTGATGCCGGGGACTACGTGGTGGTATCGCTGCCGGGTGCGGTTTTACCCGGTGGGTTTAAGATCTCCGCTCGCAAGACCTACGGGCATATTTCGGACGGGATGATCTGTTCGGCCCGTGAGCTGGGCATTGGCGAGGATCACGCTGGGATCATCGTACTGGCGAAGGCCGACGACGCCGCCGCGATTGCGGCATTGCCCGAGCCTGGCAGCGACGCTCTGCCGTTGCTCGGCGTCGCGGGCGAAACGCTCGAAATCAACATCACACCCGACCGCGGCTATTGCTTTTCCATGCGCGGGGTGGCACGCGAGTACCACCACGCCACGGGTGCAGTCTTCACTGATCCGGGCCTGGCGGAGAATCTGCCGACACCGCTTCCTGCTGCCAACCCCGACGGTTTCCCGGTTGTGGTGGAAGATGACGCACCGATCCATGGTCGGCCTGGATGTGATCGTTTTGTCACACGGGTGGTGCGCGGTGTCGACCCGCAGGCCCAATCCCCGAAGTGGATGCGGGACCGGCTGACGCAGGCGGGGATGCGTCCGATCTCACTGATCGTTGATGCGACGAACTACGTCATGTTGGATCTCGGTCAACCGTTGCACGCGTATGACCTTGACACGGTCGTAGGCCCGCTTGTGGTGCGGCGTGCACGGGACGACGAGCACCTGGTCACCCTCGACGATGTGGACCGCGCGCTCGACCCGGAGGATCTACTCATAACCGATTGTTCCGGAGGGCATGGTGCGCGGGTGCTCGGCCTGGCGGGAACCATGGGCGGCGCTGATACGGAAATTGCTTCCGCAACGACCAATGTGCTCATTGAGGCGGCCCATTTTGACGCCGTGTCCGTTGCCCGCACTGCCCGGCGTCATAAGCTTCCCAGTGAGGCTTCGAAGCGCTTTGAACGGGAGGTCGATCCACTGGTGGCACCTGTGGCCGCGCAGGCCGTGGTTGACATTCTTGTGCAGTACGGCGGCGGCGTGGCGGGCACCGAGGTCACCGACTACTGTGAGATCACACTGCCGGAGGTGATCGAATTTCCCCTGTCCGAGGTCGAGCGCCTCACCGGCTTACGAGTCGACGCCGAGCGTATCGTCACGATCCTCGCCGACATCGGCTGTACCGTCGCCGCAGGAGCTTCGCCGGGCGTCGTTACCGTTACGCCACCGAGCTGGCGGCCGGACCTTGTTGCTCCGGCAGACTATGTGGAAGAAGTGGCACGCATTATCGGCTACGACAATATTGACAGCCTGTTGCCACAAGCCGTTGTCGGCCGGGGTCTGACCACAAAGCAACGCCAACGCCGCGATATTATGCGCGCACTGGCCGAGCAGGGGTGGGTACAGAGTCTCTCATATCCCTTCATTTCTACCGCTAGCATCGACAAACAGGGCATTTCCGAGGACGATACCAGGCGCCTTGCCATACGGTTGAAGAATCCGTTACAGGAAGAGGCGCCGTATATGCGCACATCCTTGCTGGACTCTTTGCTGGACACGGCCCGGCTCAATGTTTCTCGCAGCAATCCGGTAGTTGCCGTGTGCGAGGACGGAGTTGTGACTCATCCGCTTGACTTGGGGCAGGCCGAGCAGCCCGGCGTCGGCGAACGGCCGAGCGATGCGCAAATCGCTACGCTGTTGGAGGCGATTCCCCGCCAGCCGCATCATATTGCGGGTGTGGCCTGTGGGCCGGCCACCGAAGAAAAGACGGGGTTACAGGCGATTGTTTGGGACTGGCGTGATGCAATCGAAGCGGTCAAGACCGCTGCCCGCACCATTGGTGTGGAGTTGGCCGTGAGCGCCGACGAGCGTGCTCCTTGGCATCCCGGACGATGCGCCAAATTGACTCTCAGTGGCGATGCGAATTCCGACGCTGTGATCGGATGGGCGGGAGAACTCGCACCCGCTGCATGCAAGGCATTTGAGCTGCCGACACGGTCCATTGCCTTTGAGCTGGATGCCGATGCGCTGTGCGCGGGCCGTGGCAGTGCAGAGGTACAGGTGGAGCGGATCTTTACGAATCCTGTGGCGAAGGAGGATATTGCTCTTGTCGTTGATGAGGGCGTCACCGCCGCCGAGCTTGAGGCGACGATCCGCGCTGCGGCCGGAGAGTATCTGGAGGACGTACGACTCTTTGACGTCTACACCGGCGAACAGGTCCCGGACGGCAAGAAGTCGTTGGCCTTTGCGCTTCGACTTCGCGCGGACCATACGCTTAGCGCCGAGGAGACCGCACGCGTGCGTAAACGCGTTATCAAACAGGCGGAAAAGCGTTTCAACGCCGAATTGAGGGCGTAAGTCGCGCTGCGTAAGGAAGAGGGCCGGGCAGTTTCTTGCCCGGCCCTCTTGCTATTCGTTAGTAGTCACGCTGATTGTTGCGGTTACCTCCGGACCGCTTGCCGTAACCGCGCCCGGCGGAGGAACTGCGGCGCCCGTAGCCGACTCGATCATCGCGGTAGGAGGAACCACGCGTAGAGCGACCGTTACCGCCGGCACGAGAGCGATCCGTGCGCGAATATCCGCCTCTCTCATAGCGACGATCCTTATCTCCGAAGCGTGTGCGCCCCCGGCCCGCCTGGTCGCCGCCACGGGAGCGGAATCCGGTACGGTCTTCGCGGCGGCGGTTACCGCGGTCTCTACCGCCTTCGCGCCGGTCGCTACGTCCCGCATCATCACCGTGGCGCGTATCCGAATGACGCGGACCGGTATCCTCGGTGATGCGCAACTCACGCCCGGAAACGCGCGCCTGCGCGATGCGGCGCCGTGCTTCGGGGGAGAGGGGAACACCGATTTCGACCAGCGAGAAGGTGGGGAAGATGTCAATATGCCCCAGATCGGAACCGGAAATCCCACCTTCACCGGTAATCGCGCCGACGATTGCCCCGGGTTTCACGCGATCCTTGTGACCGACTTCCACACGGTAACGTACCGCGTTTTCCAGTGTGGGCTGCGAACGCCGCTCCTTGCGCTCCCACCCACGGCTTCGTTCGGGTTCTCGGACCGTGAGACTTTCGGGTTCCTCGTCAGCCGCTGGTCCCGGATCGCGCACGCCGATGGCCAGAAGTGCCAGGATCAGATCGTCGCGGCTGAAAGGTTCTGGTGCGGTGGACTCGCGTTCATCAAACTGCTCCATGACCTCGCGGTATACGCCGAGCCGACCGTTCGCGAAGCGCTGCCGCGCCTTATCGAGCAGCTTGTAGGCGCGAAGTTTGGACACCTCGGCGGCGGTGGGCAGTTCCACCTGCTCCATATGTGAAGACGTCTGCTTTTCAATACGGCGCAGACGCGCTCTTTCCTTCGGCGTGACAAAGGTAAGTGACTCACCGGTGCGCCCCGCGCGGCCGGTACGGCCAATGCGATGAACATATGTATCCGTCTCACGCGGAACATCAAAGTTCACAACGAGTCCGATTCGGTCCACATCAAGACCGCGTGCGGCGACGTCGGTTGCGACGAGCACGTCAAGTGTCCCGTCGCGCAGGCGCGCGACGAGCCGCTCCCGGTCACGCTGTGCAACATCACCGGAGAGAGCAGCGGTGGAGACGCCGCGCGCTCCCAGCTCAATGGCCAGGTCTTCAGCGGTGGCCCGAGTTCGCACAAAAACAAGTGCAGCGTCCGCCTCGGAAACGGCTAGGACTCGAGCCAGGGCACCAATTTTGTGGCGCTGGGGCACAACCGCGAAGGTCTGGTGCACGGTGGCCACGGTGGAGGCCGGGCGGGAGATCGTCACTTCGACCGGTTCTCTGAGATGCCGCTCGGCAACGCGCCGGATCGGCGGCGGCATGGTGGCGGAGAAGAGAGCCGAGATACGCTCGGACGGTAGGGCCCCGGCTATGCTCTCCACGTCTTCGGCAAAGCCCATGCGCAGCATTTCGTCGGCTTCGTCGAGAACAAAGTAGCCAACCCCGTCCAGTTGCAATGCGCCGCGGTCCATGAGGTCCATAATCCGGCCGGGAGTGCCGACCACAACCTGTGCCCCGTTCTCCAGCGCCCGCAGTTGCGGGCCGTAGGGCGCACCGCCGTAGACCGCCACTACTTCGACATTTCGGGAATGAGCGGCGAAGGACTCCACCGCCTCCGCACCTTGCATGGCAAGCTCGCGGGTGGGCGCGAGGACGAGAGCCTGCACCCGCTCGGACTCAGGATCGATATGCGCCAGTAGCGGTAGTGCGAAGGCCGCCGTCTTTCCGGTACCGGTTTGCGCCACACCGACGACGTCGCGTCCGGCCATGAGAGGGGGAATCGCCTTTGCTTGAATGGCAGTCGGAGAAAGGAAACCGCGATCGGTCACGGCGGCGAGCAGATCCTCTGGCAGATCGAGGTCGGCGAAGGAAAGATCGGTGGAATTAATATCATCGGCGCTAGTGGCTGGGGAGTCGACGTCGTCGACCGGCACGCCCGCGGGCACCGTTAATGGCTCAGACATGTACATACCTGTGGTTGCTGGTCCAGCGCGCGCCACGAAGCAGACACTGCGCGCCTGCCGCACACACTCTTGACACATCCACGGCAGAAAGGCTGGGGGCGCGAATGCGCCTCGTAGATTCTAGCTGGTCGCATGCGGCTACCGCCGCAGTGTGCCGGTGAAATAGGGCACGCGGGATCGAAGGTGACGCTGCTTGTAGCCGTCTCGTATTCGCGCAGCTAGTTTGGCGTGGGCGGCCTGCACGGTGGCTGAGAGTGTGGTTGGGTTAACAAGCGGAAACTAGAGAAAGCCAGAGGCGTCGCCGTGGGCGCCGAAGAGGAATCGGGGCAAGCCCCGTCTATTGCTCGTGGTCGGCAGCGAGAGACGCGCGCTGCTGCGCCTCCTCCCGTGAGCCGGGATGTGGTTGAACGCGCCGCGCAACCATAACTGCCATAAGCATGACAAGTGCGATGCCACCAAATACAGTGGCAAATGCCGCAGACTCCTGCGGCATGACGAGGGCAAAGGCGATTCCGCCAATTGCCACACAGAAAGCCGACCCCAGGGTATCGGCCAACTGCAGCGCCGAGCTTGTGCGCCCCTGATTCTCCGGTGTAGTCAGGGAGAGGCCGTGCACCGTCATCGCCGGGTAAGACAGGCCGATTCCCAGACCGGATATGGTCCATCCGGCAAGGACGACCAGTCCGGTTACCTCGGGGAAGCTACCCGGGAGGACAACAAGGATGCCGAAAAGCTGGATGAAAGCTCCAGTCACTGCGAGTCTGCGTCGTCCGGAGAAGGAGGTGATTCGGCCCTGGATTGCAGAGCCGATGGCCCAGGTGACCGAACCGACGGTAAGGATCAGACCGGCCTGGGCGGGGTTCCAGCCGTGGACGTCTTGCAGGAGGAGCGGCAAAAAGGCTTCGATCCCAATGAAACTCCCGTTGATCAACCCGCGCAGCAACACTGTTGATGCCAAGCCGCGGCGCGATATAAAGGTGCCGAGCGGCAATAGTGGCTGGATGGAGACGAAGGCAATCACAGTGGCCAGGGCAATGACGGTTATCAGCCAGGCGGAAAAGGAATCGGACGGCGTGCCGGATACAGCTTGGAGTACGCCGACGGCAATGCCGGCGATTAACGCGGGCATGGCGCTTCGCCGCAGCTCTGAGCGCGTAGTGGGTGTGGTCTCGTACGGAATTGTGCGGGTTGACATGACCAGTGAAGGAGCGGCCAGCAAGAGCACCGCCGGTACCACTCCGAAAACAATACGCCAGGAGGCGTGTTGGACGATAAATCCCGCCACAGCGGGACCGACAATCGCGGGTACTACCCAGGCAGCGGCAAAGGCGGCGAAAAAACCCGGCTGACGAGACGGGCGCACGTTGTAGCCCACCATGGTGTACAGCGGAACGACGACGAGCCCTCCGCCCAAACCCTGAATGGCTCGGCCCAGGATGAGGACGTAGGCGTTGGGCGCGATGGTGCACACGAGGAGACCCGTGAACAGAGCGGCGACGCCGGTGTAGAGGCATGACTGCGGACTCTTTGTATCGGACCACGGCCCCGCCAGCGCGGTGGTAATGAGCTGCCCTGCCATGGGAACGCCCATCGCCAGGGCGTAGAGATTCTTGCTGTCGAGCGAACGCATGACGGTTGGCATGGCAGTCGCAACGGCGATAGCCTCGAAGGCGACTACGGTGATTAGTCCTACGGCCAGAACCCGTAGGCTCCACTCCTGCCGTCGGTTCAAATAGTTCCGCGGTCCCTCGTCGCGTGTAACGCTCACCCGTGCCTCCTCAATACGTGCCAATCGGCTATTCTCGCAGAAGCTTGGGCGCGAGCGCTACCATGGTCGAGCGGCTGTCGCCCGTCTCGCGGTGGCCGGGCACCCGCTCGTCTCGCGGGTGCGAACATACAACAGAAAGAGGTAACAGCGTGCTGCGTACGCATAACGCCGGCTCCCTACGGGCCGCCGACATCGGCTCCACCGTCACACTCGCCGGATGGGTGGACCGGCGCCGCGATCACGGCGGGATTGCTTTTATCGACCTGCGAGATGCCTCCGGTATCGCACAGGTAACCATCCGCGAAGAGGTCGCCCACGAATTGCGTAGCGAATACTGCCTGCAGGTGATGGGCGTGGTGCGTGAGCGACCCGAGGGTAACGCCAATGCCGCCCTGGCCACCGGTGACATCGAGGTTGAAGCCGACACCGTCAATGTCCTCAACCCCAGTGCACCGTTGCCATTCCAGGTGTCGGACCACGCCGAAGGCGCCAGTGACGTCAGCGAGGAGGTGCGCCTGAAGTACCGCTACGTTGACTTGCGCCGCAGTAGTGAACAACATGCGCTCAGGCTGCGGGCAAAGGTGAACCAGGCGGCGCGGCGTGTGCTCGATGCGGAGGATTTCGTAGAGGTGGAAACGCCCACCTTGACTCGATCTACTCCCGAAGGGGCGCGCGATTTTCTGGTGCCCGCGCGACTGAATCCAGGAACCTGGTATGCGCTTCCGCAGTCGCCACAGCTTTTCAAACAATTGCTCATGGTGGCCGGAATGGAACGGTACTACCAGATCGCCCGCTGTTACCGCGACGAAGACTTCCGCGCGGATCGACAGCCGGAATTCACCCAGTTGGACGTTGAGATGTCCTTCGTCGAGCAAGACGATGTCATCGCCGTCGCGGAGAAGGTCCTGCAGGAAGTTTGGGCACAGATCGGATACGAACTGGTCACCCCGGTCCCTCGTATCACATACGCCGATGCGATGGCCCGGTTCGGCTCCGACAAGCCGGACCTACGTTTCGGATGCGAACTGGTGGATCTGACGGAGTTCTTCCGCGACACGCCATTCCGCGTGTTCCAGAACCCCTATGTTGGTGCCGTCGTCATGCCCGGAGGCGCCTCCCAGCCGCGGCGTACCTTCGATAAGTGGCAGGAGTGGGCCAAGGCGCGAGGAGCCCGTGGCCTCGCATATGTGACCATTGCCCAGGACGGCACGCTCGGCGGTCCGGTTGCGAAAAATATCTCGGATGCCGAGCGGGCGGGGCTGGCCGAGGCCACCGGGGCGCAGCCCGGAGACTGCATTTTCTTTGCGGCCGGTGAACCGACCGCTTCACGTGAACTTCTTGGAGCTGCGCGCCTGGAGATCGGTCGGCGCTGCGGCCTGATTGATCCGAATGCTTGGGCGTTCACCTGGGTCGTCGACGCTCCGCTGTTTAAGCCGGCGGCGCAGGCGCAGGCGGAAGGCGATGTGGCACTTGGCTCAGCATGGACGGCCGTGCACCATGCGTTCACCTCGCCGAAGCCGGAGTGCATGAAGACTTTTGATACGGATCCCGCTAGCGCACTCGCCTACGCCTACGACATTGTCTGCAATGGCAACGAAATCGGTGGCGGCTCCATCCGTATTCATCGGCAGGACGTCCAGGAGCGCGTCTTCCAGGTTATGGGTCTGAGTGAGGAGGATGCGCAGGAGAAATTCGGCTTCCTGCTCAATGCGTTCAAATTCGGAGCGCCGCCCCACGGTGGAATCGCCTTCGGCTGGGATCGTATCGTTGCACTCTTGTGCGGTGCACCATCCATTCGGGATGTCATCGCCTTCCCAAAGATCGGTGCCGGCTGGGATCCGCTGACCGATGCCCCGGCGCCGATCACTGCCACGCAGCGTAAAGAGGCGGGTGTCGATGCAAAGCCGAAGAAGCGAGGTCTCCAAGCGAACGCTGTTAGCGATCCGTCTACCAGCGAAAACGCCTCATGAAGCGGCAGTAATCGCCTATAATATGTGACGTGGGCCACTGTAACCACACAGCCGCCTTGTACTACGGCTGACGGTGGTCCACGACAACAGAAAGGGCAATAGACATGCTGACCGTTATCTCATGGTTAATTGTTGGATTGCTGGCAGGAGCGTTGGCGCGGCTCCTGATGCCGGGCGACCAGGGCAGTGGCTGGATTGGAGCCATCTGTCTGGGCATCGTTGGTGCCATCGTGGGAGGTTTTCTCTGGGGCCTCATTGGAGGCAAAGGGGTCGAGCAGGTATTGAACGACCCGTGGTCCCTGGGATCATTTCTCATAGCGGTTGTCGGCGCGATTCTGTTCTCTTTTGTGTGGCGCGCGCTCACGCGAAAGAGGTAGCGTCATAGGGCGGTGGGGCACCCGGCGAACCGGGTGCCCCACCCTTTTGTTCATGTCCGATTCAGCCCTTACAGGTTCCCGTGGCTACCCGCGCAAAAGGCAGCGGACTGCGGCGGATTCGGCGGACCCAAGTCCGCTGCGAGCATAGAATGCGAGAGTTTTGGCGTCGTCGTCTGTGATCAGCACGAATTGCCGCACGTGCGCGAAACGGTCGAGAGCGTCATTCAGGAGGCGCGTTCCTACGCCTTGCCCCTGTAGTTCCGGCACTACGAGCAGGTCTTGGACGTAGGCGATGGAGACGTCGTCGCCGACCACTCGCACCAAGCCCGCAAGGGTGTCATCCCGCCAAGCGGTTTCACACCACAGTGAGTTCGTCACCGCTTGATATAGTTTCTCCGGGCTCTGTGTAGGCATCCCATCCCACGCTGGAATACAGGGGGAGAAGTTCATGAATTCGCGGCCGAATCTCGTTGTCGTAGCGGACTTTTGAGATGTCTCTTTTCGATTCGGTCATTCAAATACTCTCACTTCCGCCGTTGCTGGCAGTGTCGCTTCTTGCGCCTATGATACTGACATGCGTGAATCAGGGAGGAAAGGAGGCTTGCGGTGAAGTCGTCGCACACGGATCTGTGGGAAGTAACCGACTCCTACGGACCTGCCGCGGAGAAGCTCCGGGGCACGTCCTCGATATTCTGGCGTCTTCATATGGCCGATTGGCTTCACGCGGCTCCCGAACGGGGTTTTGATGTGCTGTGGAATGTCGATGAGGAGGAAGCGGCCATCCTCATGGTGGCAGAGCCGGTTGCAACGGGCGAGCACGCTGCGGAGCATTCGGATCCTACGGCTGGTAGTACACAGGTCGCCTTCCGCCTCTTTGCGCAGGGCGAGGAGCATGCCGTAGCCACGCAACTGGAGCGCCACGGCGATCTTCCGCGCCCAGATTGGGCATTGGTATCCGACGGCATTCAAAAGGTGATATCGACGCGGGTGCGAAGCTGGTTGCCTTCCCACTGGGGTAATGAGTGGGATGCCTATTGGACGACGACGCCTGTTGCCGCCCGCAGCGGTGAGGAGCGCGTAGAAGTGGTCAACGATGTCCAAGAGGTGGTAGAGCTGCTCATAGTCGCGAACCCGACAACCGACGCGTTACGTGATCCCGATGGACACCGCTGGTGGGGACTGCGCGACGACGACGGCGCGCTGGTATCGGTAGTAGGGGTACACGACCGACGTGATATGGACGGTCGGCCCGTCGCCGCATTGTCAGGCCTCGGCACGTTTCCGACTGCACGCGGAGGCGGCTTCGGCGGGGCGCTGATGGCCGGTGCGACACGCCGCGAACTTACGAACCACGACATTGTGAGTTTCGGTATGTGGTCAGGGAATGACCGCGCCCGGCACCTGTACGAGCGGCTCGGGTATCGGCACGCCGGTAGGCAAGTCATGGCTTCCAGCCAGCCCTTCCCGGCCCACGGAGCGCCTAGAATCTGATCGTGCTAGTTGATGAACTACCCGATTTCACGTCGATAACGCCCGCTGGTCTCGCGGCGCGTATTCGCGAGCAACTGACCGCCTGCGCCCGAGAACTGGAGCGCATCGCATCGCAAACAGAACACGCCACGGTGGAGAACACACTGGTTCCCTTTGAACTCGGTGACGCCGAACTTAGGGCAGACTTGGGTCTGCTGTGGACATACTCCGGATCGGTGGGCGGAAGTCAGTGGGAGGCTGTGGAAGCTGAACTCAGTGCGCCCCTGGCGCGGTACGAAGATGCGCGCTACCAGGATCCGCAGCTCTTCCAACGCTTCGAGGTGCTTGCGGGGTCCGAGACCGATGAACAGACCGCACGCACGATCAGCGAACACTTGAAACGCTTCCGTGCCAGCGGTGCGCATTTGCCTGCGGAGCCTCGGCAGCGATTGCGAGAGATCAACGCGCGGCTGGCGGTGCTGGAGACCGAATTCAACCAACGTGTTGTGCGCAGTTCACTGGTGGGCGCCGTGCCATTCAGCGAGGCGGATATCCGCGGCCTCACCGATAATCAGCGTGCCGGGCTCGCGGCTGACGCCGCTGCGCATCCCGAGCTGGCGGACGGTCATCCATTTCTCGCCGTGTTGCGTGCACCGACTCAACAGCCACTGCTGACAAACCTGGACAGTGCCGCAGCCCGAGCGCGGCTGTTGGAGGCGGCACTGGCGCGGGGTGACGGTCATGATCCCAAATCGGATACGCGCCATATTGTGCTGGAGACGGCACGCTTGCGCGCGGAGAAGGCAGAGTTACTCGGCTACGCGGATTACGCCGCATACGTCGCCGCTGCGAGCACCGCCGGGTCTTCGCGGGCCATTGACGCATTCCTGACATCCTTGGTTGAACCGGCACGCAGGAATGTGGAGGCCGAGCGTGAGGCGCTGGTGGCCGAATACCGTGCAGATGGTGCGGAGTGGGAAGTCACTCAGGGCGTATCCGGCGGATTTACCGCAGCGGATTGGGCCTACGAACGGGCGCGGAGTCGTAGGGAGAAGACAGCCATCGACGAGGCAGACCTTTCACCCTATTTCGAACTTTGGAACGTGATCGAGAACGGGGTTTTCTTCGCCGCGAATCGCCTCTACGGGCTGGAATTCGTCCCGCGCCCCGAATTACGCGGCTATGCGCCCGACATGCGAGTGTGGGAGGTCCGCGACGCGGACGGCCAGGTGTTGGGTCTTTTCCTCGGCGACTATTACGCGCGTGCCGGAAAGGCCGGGGGAGCATGGATGCATTCTTTGCAGGACCGTTCCCGCCGTGGTCACCACCATGCGATCATCTGCAACAACCTCAATATCACACGGCCGCCCGCGGGAGAACCGACCCTGCTGACATGGGATGAGGTGACCACGTGTTTCCACGAGTTCGGCCACGCCTTGCACGGCTTTCTGAGTGACGTCGAATGGCCCTCGACGGCCGGCACTGCAGTCCCGCGCGACTTCGTCGAATATCCTTCGCAGGTCAACGAAGTGTGGGCGGCGCACCCTCAGGTACTTGCCTCCTATGCCCGGCACGTTGAAACCGGAGCAGCCCTCCCGACGTCGTTCGCCGCCTATCTGCGCAGCGAGGGCGACGGTGAGGATGGTTTCGCCATATCGGAGATGCTGCAGGCGGTGCTTCTCGATCAAGCGTGGCACCGGCTGCGAATCAAAGATGTTCCCACACAGGATGCAGCGGTTACCGAGTTTGAAAGGCAAGCTCTGCAAGCCACCGGCATGGGAACACCGTTGATACCACCGCGCTATCGCTCCACGTACTACAAGCATATTTTCGGTAGCGACTACAGTGCCGGATACTACTCCTACCTGTGGTCCGAAGCACTGGATGCGGATACGGTTGATTGGCTACGCACGGAAGGAGCCAATGGCGACGACGGCGGCCTGAATCGACGGGCGGGTGAGCGGTTGCGCGCCTGTGTGCTCTCACGCGGAAACTCGCGTGACCCGATGGAGGGATTCCGCCAGTTGCGTGGCCGCGACGTTGATACAAGGGCCCTGTTGCGACGGCGCAATCTAGAGAGGTGATACCCAGTGGCGACGGCGCGAAGCAACAGATGTGTACGTGTGCCCAGCGCCGTCGCGTCCGGTCTTCGTTGCGCACCACCATGTGGCATTGCTCTGCGGGGCGGTGGTGGCCTTCGGTTGGTCTATAAACGCCTATCGGAATAGGAGAGGGGCCCGCGGCACGTGCCGCGGGCCCCTCTTGATGTGTCTAGCTCCCGGGGGAGTTGGACAGACTAGGGAAGTAGCACCAGGGTATCGACGCCGTCACCGTCCCAGTCACCAACCGCAACCGTCCCGGTGGCGCTTCCCACCGTGTACGTTGCGTCAGCATTGCCGCCGCGCAGCGAGTTGGTCAGGAAGTAGGTGTCGCCGCGGCGCACCGCGAAGGTATCTTTCCCGTCGCCATCCCAATCGCCTACCAGGAGTGCATCGGCAGAGCGTCCGTATGCAAAAGACGTCTCTGCGGCGCCGGCTCGTAGGGTGTTGTTGACGAAGAAGACGTTGCCGCGGCGGACCGCGAGGGTGTCCTTACCGTCGCCGTCCCAGTCACCGACAAGCACCTCGTCGCCGCTGCGTCCGAAGGTGAAAGTGGTGTCCGCGTTGCCGCCAGCCAGGGTGTTGGCAATATAGAAGGTGTTGCCGCGACGTACTGCGAGGGTGTCCTTGCCGTCGCCGTCCCAGTCACCGACAAGCACCTCGTCGCCGACACGCCCGTAATGGAAGGACGAGCTCGTCAGGCCGTCGGAGCTGGTCCCGCCTGCGGTATCGAATCCGTCCGAGTAGGCGAACTTGTTGCCATTGCGGAACATGAAGGTATCAACGCCATCGCCGTCCCAGTCACCGACAAGTACAACTCCCGCAGCAAGGGGGCCGACCAGGGTCGACGCATCCGAGTCCCAGCTGTTCATCAGTGTGGCACGCGGCTCGGCCGGCTCAGGCTGATCGGTCGGTTCCGCATTCGGATCGGAGCGGACAACGAATGCGGGGCTGGTCCACGTTTCGTTGTTTTCGCCGTTTTGTGCTTGCCCGAGGCCCTTGGTGACCGTCACTTCGAGGATGTACCGGCCATCGGGCACGTCGAGAGCAGTATCCGTATTGGCCGAGTCGTAGTACGTGCCATCCCACAGATACATGGCCGTGCCGGAGTTCGCTCCCGCGCCATCGGAATGGTAGACGGAGCCGTATTCGGAGACCGGATCGCCCTTCGAACCGTCGGCATTGGCATGGTAGGCCTGAATGTCGAACATGCTCACCGGATTCTCCAGGTGCAAGGCAACAATCGGTACGTCGCCGTCGGCCATGGTGTAAACCGCGTCCGCATCCTCCAAGCGATACTCCGCATCGGAATCCATGCACTCCTGACCGAAGAAGAGCCCGTTGGGGCACGCGGTCAGTCGCGCGAGAGTGGGCTGCTGGAATAGCAGTCGATCCTCGGGGATACCGGCCTGGGCCAGCGTGGCGGAGGAGTAGACGTCACCGTAGGTCCACGTGCTATGTAAGAATTCGAGATCGGTCTCGTAATCGCCCTTCAAACCGGCGAATGGCACCTGGCGTACCGTATTATCCGAACCGCTGAGCACAACGTAGCCGCCGTAAATGGCTCCCGCCGGCAAGTCATACTGTGCACCGGTGGCAGTACTGGCAAAGTGTGTCGGCTCGTCAATAGTGACCTCAACCGTCCGAGTCGCTCCAGCCGGCACGGTCACGGTATCCGCGGAGAATGTGACCTGCGGGTCGAATCCCACCAGGCTGAAGAAGTAACGGTTCGGCCCCCACGTACCTGCCGGGGTCGTGTCGGCACTGAGCGTGTACACGACCTCCTCATCGGAGCGGTTCGTGATGGTCAGCGTCGTTGGTTCGTTGGAATCCGAATCACCCAGGGAGATCTTCGACGGCGTAATGGTGGAGGGCAGCGATTTCACCCCGGCACCACGGTTGGAGGTAACAGCCGCGACGGCATCGGGAACGTCAATCAGTCCCGCGCCCTGGCGATGAATTGCCTCTTTCGCTTCAACTACGCCGGTGTTGTCGGCGAGCTCAAGCGGATTCGCAGTGTTTTGCAGTACTGTCCGCACCTGGTCCGGGCTGACGGCCGGATTGGCCTGCAGGACGAGGGCTGCCGCGCCGGCCGTATGTGGTGCCGCCATCGACGTTCCACCCAAAGTCGCAAAGCCGGAACCATCGCCGTCGGGAGCATCGAGCGGATAGGCGGAATAGATGTTTCCACCCGGTGCCAACACATCTGGCTTCAAGGTCAGGTCAGCAGCGAGTCCGTAGGAAGAGAAGCTAGAGATCTGACCACCGGCAGGGTCTTCGGAAGCCGTGGTCTGATCCGTCCAGGTGATACTGGCATCGCCTGCGGCGGCCAAGGCTTCCAGCGCAGCACCTTGCTCCTGCGTGATCGTGACAACCGGGATAGTGATCGGCGGATCACCCGCAACCGTGGCATTGATGGTGCCCGCTTGGTTGTTGTAAATGATAACAGCGGCAGCTCCGTCGGCCTGCGCGGCAGCAGCCTTGTCATAGAAGGTTGAGGTGCCGCGTGAGACGAGGACGGCTTTGCCAGTGAAGGAATCATCGCCAATCGATACGGCTCCTGTCTTCTGGCCGTCGGGGTAGACAGCCAGCTCAAAAGTCCCGCTCTTCGGCGCAGTCGGGGCATTGCTAGCGGAAAGATATCCGTAGACCTGTCCGTCGGCGGCTTGGAAGGAGGGTAGCGTGATAAAGGTGTTATCGACGGAGCCCACCGAGATAACCTTACTCGCTACGGACGGAGCCCCACCGGAGAAGATGCCGCGCTCTCCCGAATTACCCTGTGAAACGGTAACAACGATGCCTGCGTCGGCCATATTGTTGGCCGCCACCGCGGTCGGATAATTCGGCCACGTCTGGAAGGAAGCACCGATGGACATATTCACAACATCCATACCATCTTTTGCGGCGCGTTCCATCGCCTGCAGCATGATGTCGGAATCGGTTGAGCCATCGCAACCGAAGACGCGGTACGCACCGAGGAGCGCGTCGGGGGCGACGCCCTTTAGCTCGGAAGCGGTGTCATCTCCAGCGGCAATACCAGCCACATGGGTTCCGTGACCGCCACAGTCGTCGGGATCCTCATCCGGTTGGGGAGTCGGATCGTAGTTCGCATCGGAGGTATCCGAGTTGAATGAATCACCGACGAAGTCGTAGCCGGCCACCACTTTAGGTGTCGGGAAGGTCGATTCACCGGACACACCGGTACCACCGAAAACCGTGTTGTCATAGTCGATGCCCGAGTCGATGATGCCAATCTTGACGCCCTGACCGGTGAGTCCCAACTCGTTTTGGGCCACGGAGGCCCCCGTGAGGTCCCGCGCGCTAAACATATCCGGCGAGGCGGTGAAATCGGGGGTTTCGTCCGGGCGTTCGACGACGAGAACGGGATAAACACCCGTCACGTTAGAAGCCTTGGTAATCTCGTCGAGGCCCTCCGCAGTGGCTGTGACCGTGAGTCCATTCCACGTCTGGTCGAAGGAGTTCTGAATCTCGACTTCGTCGTCGGAAACTTGCCGATCAAATGTTTGTTGTTGCTTGCTGATCGTAGTGCTAGATCCACCGGCGAGCACCGGGTCTGCACTCAGCTCAACAAACCACTTGCCCGTAAAGCCGCTTGTCTGATGTGCGGTGTCAAGTAGTTGATCGGCCTTAGGCAGGTCCGCGGGGACCTCGTCGTGATCGGCGTAAACAGGTGCGGCGGCACCGGCACCGAGAGCGGCGGTAGCCACTAGGACCGTACCGATGCGCCATCTCCTTGAGGAGTATTTCGTCATGTGTGATTCCCTTCGTCTGGGTACCGTCCGCACGTGGACGGACGGTGTTGGACAATTTTCACACCGTGAACGCAATCATGCACGGTCGGCTTTCATGGTGGACAAGCTTGCTTTGACGATCAGCATTTCGACTCTGGCGTGAAAGGCGGATTAAGTGTGGCCTTACAACGTGGTGGGCGCTAGGCTGAACCTATGGCTACCGACCCGCGCGAAGCATTCGACCGACTCATTGGGGCACTCGAAGCATTTCATCAGGCGGCAGTAACGGCACAGGACCCTGGCGCACCCAGTGTGATCGAGGCGAGCGAGCTGCTTGTGAATGCCTACACCCTGTACGACGATTTCCTCTTCACCCAGTGTGGCGTTGAAGCGCCATTGGACGTATACAGCACAGAGGAAGATGTGACGGACGAGTTCGACGACGATCTTGACGCCGGTGAACGCTTCACCGACCTCGACGACGAGGATTATGAGGATGACCTCGACTACGAGGACGACCTCGACGATGATTATGAGGATGACGACGTCGACGAGGCAACCGACGATCCGGAGTATGACGACGATCTCGACGACGAGTAGGTGACTGACCATGCGTGCCGCCCGGCCCCGGTGCGCACTCGGCCTGCCGGGGCGCTGCCGGACACGACGGCGTCGACTGCTTCACGCCGACCTATTGCGTGACGTCGTCGAGCGCTTCGGCCACGAGGAAGGGCAGATCCTCAATCGCGCCGAGAACGGAAGTCAGCTGGGAAGCGGTCCGCGCTCCGAGCAGGGCACTGGCAACCTGAGGGCGACCGAGGACCCAGCCGAGCGCAACGTCAGCGGGAGTGCGTCCAAGTCCATCGGCGGCCCGTGTCAACGCCTCGACGATGCGGCGCGGCCTCTCCTCGAGGTACGGATCGACGAAAGCGGCAAGGTGCTCCGACGCGGCGCGGGAGGTCGGAGGAATCGAGTGGCGGTACTTGCCCGTGAGAACGCCCCGGCCCAGCGGAGAGTTGGCAAAGAGTCCCATGCCCATATGCCCGCACATGGGAACGACCTCGGCCTCGCAGGAACGTTCCAGCAGGGAGTATTCCGTTTCGATCACAATAAGCGCAGGTAACTTCCGCTCGGCAAGCAACTGCTGCAGGGCGGCAGCCCGCCATGCCGGGTACCCCATTAGCCCGATGTACCGAACCTGCCCAGAAGCTACAAGCCCGCTCAAGCCTGCCGCCGTCTCCTCGTCCGGTGCCAGGGGATCGGGCGCGGCCAATAGAAGAATATCGAGGTAGTCAGTGCCCAGGCGGGCAAGGGATTCGGCCACCGAGTCACGAATGGCTCCCAGTCCAGCGCCGAAACGCGGGCCGGCAGGAGTGGAGCGGAAGCCCGCCCGCGAGCAGATAACGAGCCGTTCACGCGGGAATCTTTCGGCCAGAAGTGTTCCGATCAGGGCCTCAGAGGCACCTTGTCCGAAAGCGGGGGAGGTATCCAGTAAAGATCCGCCCGCGTCTAGGAGCACGCGCAGCTGCTCCTGTGCCTCTGCCTCGTCGGTATCCCGTCCCCACGTCAGTGTTCCGAGTCCTACCTCACCGACGACTAGACCACTACGTCCTACTGCGCGTTCTCTCATAATGCGAAGCCTAGTGCACCATGGCACCTTACACGGTTAAGTGAGCCTTCTTCGTCAACATCATGTGTAACCGCTATGCTGGCCCGCGTGGGAATTATCGAAGCGCTCATACTGGGCAGTGTTCAAGGCCTAACCGAATTCCTGCCGATCTCATCATCGGCACACGTTCGTATTGTCGGTGATCTCTTTGGCTGGGGTGACCCGGGAGCCGCCTTCACCGCCATCATCCAAATCGGCACTGAATTGGCGGTTATCTGCTACTTCCGCCGCGATATTGCACGAATCATCTCCAAATGGTTCCGATCACTACCGCTGCGCTGGCGCAATCCCGTGGCGCAGAGCGACCCGGACGTACGCATGGGATGGGTGGTTATCGTCGGCACCATACCGATAGCCGTCCTCGGACTGCTCTTCCAGGACACCATCGAGTCGAAACTGCGCAACCTGTACTTGGTGGCGGCGGTATTGGCCGGATTTGCCATTTTGCTCGGACTGGCAGACCGTTTCTCACGCCGCTCGAAGACCTTGACCGATATCACCTTGCGCGACGGGCTGCTTCTGGGGTGCGGTCAAGCACTGGCCCTAATCCCCGGTGTGTCACGGTCGGGTGGCACCATCACCGTTGGACTGCTACTCGGCTACACACGCGAAGCGGCGGCCCGCGTGTCCTTCCTCCTTGCAATTCCAGCGATTCTCGCCTCCGGCTTCTTCCAACTGTTCAAGTCCTCCGGGCAGGGGACCCTCGATCTCGGCCCGACACTGCTTGCGGCAGCAGTTGCCTTCGCCGTGGGCTATGCCGTGATCGTTTGGTTCCTTAAACTGGTATCGACCAGGTCATACATTGGCTTCGTAATCTATCGGATAGTGCTGGCGGCTGTTGTGGTGGCGCTGCTGGCAGCCGGAACATTGGCGGTGTACTAATGCAAACGTGGGCGGTATCCGTTCCGGCTTCTTTACCGGGGTCGGCTCCCGAGATGAGCTTGTACGACAGTTCTTCGGACAGTTTTCGATCCATTGCTGCGCGGCAGCCACGCCTGTTTGCATGTGGCATCACGCCATATGATGCAACGCACCTTGGCCATGCCTTCACTTACGTGAGTATTGACACGCTATTACGGCTGTGGCATGCCGCAGGTGCGGAGGTGAGATACGCGCAGAACGTCACCGACATCGACGATCCCCTTTTCGAGCGGGCACGTGATACCGGTGTCGACTGGCGCGAACTCGCCGATCAGGAAATTGCGCTGTTCCGTGAGGATATGCATGCCCTGGGGGTGCTGCCTCCCGACGCTTGGGTGGCCGTCTCGGAGAAGCTTGACGATCTCGAGCGTGTGGTGCGTGATCTCGAGGCACGAGGGTTGGCCTACCGCGTGCCCGGTGCGGGGGATACGGAGGATATTTACGCCGATCTTTCGGCAGATTCGCGCTTCGTCTCGGCCCCGGTTTTCCGCGACCTGGATCTGGAGAAGACTTTCGACGCGCACGGCGGCGATAGCACACGATCCGGCAAGCGACACCCACTCGACCCGCAACTGTGGAAGGGCGTGCGTGGGGAGGACTTTCGGCCTTCGGGCGGTGCACCGGGAGACTGGAGGCCCGGTTGGCATATCGAGTGCGCGCTGATCGCTCGCGACGAACTCGGGGAATCGATCACGGTGCAGGCCGGCGGATCGGACCTGTTGTTCCCACACCACGAGATGAGTGAGTCACATCTGCGTGCACTGACAGCGGGCAACGGTCAGGTGAGTGTGCATATGCATGTCGGTATGGTCGGTTACGCGGGCGAGAAAATGTCGAAGTCGCTTGGAAATCTCGTCCTTGTATCACAGTTGCGCGCCCGCGGCGTCGACCCGCGGGTAATCCGTCTGTGCCTGCTGGCGCATCATTACCGGGAAGACTGGGAGTATACGGACGACGAGCTGTCCACAGCGCACACCCGCTTGCAGCTATGGGAGCGGGCATTGCGCATGTCGTCGGCCCTTCCCGACGACGAGACTTCACAAGCGGTGGTTCGGCGGGTATGGGAGGCCCTCGCTACGGACCTGAATTCGCCGGAGGCACTGCGCACTATAGATCGGTGGGCGGAAAACCCGACGGGTGGGGTGGCCGTAGAATCAGCGATTACGACATTACTCGGAGTGGAGTTTCCCCGTGCCGCGTGATAGCAACCTTCCCTCGGCCGTTCTCTTCGACATGGATGGCACGTTAACCGACTCGGAGAAGTGGTGGTACGCGGCGGAGCGAGACATTCTCGGTGCACTCGGGGTCACCTGGACCGAGGAACGTGCGCGCACGACCATCGGTGCTCCCTTGGAATGGGTGTGCGCCAAGGTCATCCGTGAAGATGGCCTGGAAGCCTCGGCACAGAAACTGGCCGCCGATATGAGCCGCAGAGTGTGTGAGGTTGCGCGAACCTCTGGTGTTATTTGGCGCCCGGGTGCTTACGAGCTGCTCGAACTCTGTGTTCGGCTCGGCATTCCAACGGCGCTTGTCACATCCTCCTTCCAGGAGTTGGCGGACGTTATTCGCGAGAGTGCTCCACGTGGATCGCTGACGGTCAGTGTTGCGAGCGACAGCGAGGTCGCGGGTAAGCCCTCGGCGCAGCCGTACCTGTTGGCTGCGCAACGGCTCGACGTCGCAGCCGACGATTGCGTCATCTTTGAGGACTCCGTCTTTGGGGTCCGTTCGGCCATGGCGGCTCGGTCACATGCCGTCGCGGTGCCCTTCCTGGTAGAGATCCCCTCCTGGCCCCTTCTACTGCGCGTCAACAGTCTGCAGGAGGTCGGCGAGTCGGAGTTGCGTGCTTTTATGTCGGCACCACTCCCAGCAGGAGACCCGCTTCTTTCCCCACGCGGAAACGATTGAGCTGAGCAACTTAAGGGATCGAGCGTTGGCTCGCATCGCGGTGGATTTGCGGCTGCCCATTTGACGGCCTCGCGCCCGAGGGGGAAGGCTCGGCCGGTAGTCTACGGTTTGCAGTGTCAGTTCCGAGGGGGCCCAATGAGTGATTCCACCTTTCAAGCAATAGCCATGATCATCTATTTCGTGGCGATGATTGTGATCGGCTGGTGGGCTTACGGGCGTACCGACGATATGGACGACTATATGCTTGCAGGGCGGGGCTTGAACCCGGCGGTCGCAGCACTGAGCGCGGGTGCTTCCGATATGAGCGGTTGGCTGCTTATGGGGTTGCCGGGAGCACTGTATGCCAGCGGTTTGATCGAACTGTGGATAGCAATCGGATTGACTATAGGTGCCTGGCTGAACTGGCGCTATGTCGCCCCGCGTCTGCGCACGTACACCGAAGTCGCGCGGAACTCAATCACCGTCCCGAGTTTCTTCGACAATCGTCTGCATGACTCCCGCCACCTGCTGCGCTGGGCGTCCGGCCTGATCATCCTGGTGTACTTCACCTTCTATGTATCCGCGAATATGGTGTCAGGCGGCAAATTCTTCGAGTCATCCTTCGGCCTGGATTATCGGCTCGGCGTGACGCTGGTGGCGGGCATTACCGTCATTTACACCTTGGTTGGCGGCTTCCTCGCAGTCTCCTACACGGACTTCGTGCAGGGCATCATGATGGTGAGTGCGCTGATCATGGTGCCCGTGGTGGGCATTATCCACGTCGGCGGTTGGGGTGCTGTGGTCAACACCGTCAGTAAGGTGGATCCGGGATATTGGACGATGTTGGGTGGCGGCGCCTCCGTGTTGGGAATCGTTTCCGCGCTCGGATGGGGCTTGGGGTACTTCGGTCAACCGCATATCATCGTGCGTTTCATGGCAATCAGGACACCCGGCGAGGCGAAGGCGGGGCGGCGGATCGGCATTGGATGGATGCTGCTCGCAGTCATTGGGGCGGCTTTTACTGCCATTGTTGGAGTTGCCGTTTACCAACATGACAAGGGCGAACTCGCCGATTCGGAAGCGGTGTTCATCGCCCTGGGCCAGTTGCTTTTTCACCCGGTGATCGCCGGCTTCATGCTGGCCGCAATTCTGGCAGCGATTATGTCCACGATCGCCTCGCAGTTACTGGTGACGTCATCGGCACTGGTGGAAGACCTCTACCGGTCGATCACCCATAAGAACCCATCGACTAATCGTCTCGTTATGTACTCACGCATGGCGGTACTCGGTGTTGCAGTGGTCGCCGCGGTCATGGCGTGGGAGCGCAACAACACCATTTTGGCTCTGGTGGCCTTCGCCTGGGCCGGCTTCGGAGCCTCGTTCGGTCCTACAGTCCTGCTCAGCCTTTATTGGAAGAAGCTGACCTCCGCCGGAGCGGCAGCCGGTATGGTGACCGGTGCGGTACTGGTGATGATATGGGGCAATATCTCCGGCGGACCGGGCAATATTTTTGACCTTTATGAGATAGTCCCCGGCTTCGTCGGCAATCTGTTGGCCGCCGGGTGCGTTTCACGTTTGGGAACGCCACCTCCCGAGGTGGAAGAGGAGTTCGACGCCGCGGTTGCTGCCTTGAGCGAGGACCGGGTGCCGTCCGGGGAGGGCGGAGCGTGATGCGGGGGCACGCGCGATGCATGACTGTTTCGCACTAGTTGCGGTGCGCTAGCTATGGGCGGTGCGCAGGTGACTGGCACCTTCCGCATTCATCTGCGGTGGCATGCCGC
Organism: Actinobaculum sp. 352; assembly: GCF_003957265.1. NCBI lineage: Bacteria > Bacillati > Actinomycetota > Actinomycetes > Actinomycetales > Actinomycetaceae > Actinobaculum > Actinobaculum sp. 352. The sequence goes on from NZ_RQSN01000001.1 coordinate 460,778, forward strand.
CGAAGGCGGGGCAGAATTCCTTGAAATGGCACCAGTCGCACAGACGGCTGGTACGCGGCTCAAATTCTCCGGTGTCGAGACGCTCTTCGATTGCCGACCAGACCGAATCCAATTCCTGTGCCAGCGAGTCGACATCTTCGGCGACCGGATCGTAGGTGAGCGTGCGCCCATCCTTCAGAAAGATCAGCTGTGTGCGCACCGGAAGCGTGCCACGTGATAAGTAGAGCGCCGCCGCGTAGAAACGCATCTGGAAAATTGCGCCGTCCTGGAAACGCGGCGCCGGTGATTTGCCCGTCTTATAATCGACGACGCGCAGTGCACCATCGGCAGCCCGGTCAACGCGGTCGATAATCCCGCGGATGGCGAGGCCGGACTTCAAACGGGCGTTGACAAAGGTCTCACGCGCCGCAGGCTCAAGAAAACTCGGTGTTTCCATCCGGAAATAGTTGCCCACGAGCACGCTCGCCGATTCCAACCATTCCTGCCGCTGGCGGTCTGATTCGAAGAGTTCGGCGTCGACGGGGCGTTTTTCGAGATGTTGCTGCCAACACGAGTGGAGAAGCTGCTGCGCGGTCTCTTCGGTACGGTCCCTGGCCGGCGCATCAAACAGATGCTCCAACACAGAATGTACGAGAGTACCGCGCAGCGCCTCCAATGACGGGGCTTCCGGCATTCGGTCAATAGCCCGCAAGCGGAAAAGCAGCGGACATTGCCGGAAATCCTTGGTCCGCGAGGGAGAGAGGGCGGCATGCGTTGTCATGCCTCCAACGGTACCGCGCGGCTCCGACAGAATTACACCGCATCGCCTTCGGGCAGCGATTCGTGGTGCACTTCGCGCTGCAACGCCTTAAGCGAATGCATCACCGGATTGCCGCCACGCCCGAAATAGTCATGTAGTTCCAGATACTCGCGGTAGAGACGGTCGTATTGCGCGGCTGCCTCCTCGTTGGGCGTATACGCATGGGGAACCTTCGTTCCCATGGCGGCACTGGCCTGGTAGACATCCGGGTAGGCACCGGCGGCGACGGCGCCGAGGATTGCGGCGCCGAGGGAACTCGCCAGCCCGGAGCCGGAAATGGATAGTGGGATTCGTGTGACATCCGCATACAGTTGCATGAGGAATTCATTCTTCAATAGGCCACCGGCGGCGACGATCTCGGTGATGCGGACGCCGTGAGCGGCGAAGTTCTCGATGATGACGCGCAGGCCGAATGCCGTTGCTTCCAGGTAGGCGCGGTAAATGTCCTCGGCCCGTGTTGTCAGACTCATCCCGATCAACGCGCCGGACAGATTGCCGTCATTGAGGATCGAACGGTTGCCGTTGTGCCAATCCAAAGCGATGAGTCCATGCTCTCCAATGGCCTGACCGGCGGCTTTCTCGGTCAGTAGGGTGTGCACAGAGATACCGCGGTGATCGGCCTGTGCGCGATAGTCGGCGGGAACGATGTTATCCACCACCCAGCCGAAGATGTCGCCCACACCGGACTGGCCGCCCTCGTACCCCCACAGTCCAGCCGAGATTCCTCCCGCGGTAATACCGAAGACTCCCGGAATATCGCGGGCCGTCTCACCATTGACGATATAGACATTCGACGTACCCATGATCGCGGTCATTTGCCCGGGTGCTATGGCTTGTGCGGCTGGCGCGGTCACGTGTGCATCGATTTGTCCGACCGCCACCGCGATTCCTTCCGGTAGACCCGTCAACGCCGCCATTGGCGCACTTAAGCCTCCCGCGCGCTCCCCGAGTTGCAACACGGGTGCATCGAACTTCTCGGAGATGAAGTCCGCGAAGTCGGGGTTCAACGCCGCGAAGTAGTCGCGGCTCGGAAAGCGTCCGTCCTGGAAAAGCGCCTTATATCCCGCACTAGCGGCGCAGTGGATGAGCCTGCCGCACAGTTGCCATACGATCCAATCAACCGCTTCGATGTAGTAGGCCGCCGCACTGTATACGGCAGGAGCCTTCTCCAACGTCTCCAGTGCCTTCGGAATGACGAATTCGGAGGATATGCGTCCGCCATAACGGGCCAACCATGTCTCTTCACGCTGCCGTGCGACGGCGATACACCGCTCTGCCTGTTCGGTGGCACCATGATGCTTCCAAAGTTTCGCGTAGGCATGGGGTTCGTTGGCAAACTCGGGCAACTGGCAGAGCGGAGTCCCGTCGGCGGTAGTGGGAATCATTGTCGCCGACGTGAAATCCGTTCCGATCCCGATAACCTGCGCCGCATCGACGTGCGCCTCCCGCAGAGCCGCGGGTACCACATGGGCCAGCACCGTCAAATAGTCGGAGGGTACCTGGAGTGCGAAGTCAGGGGGTAGCTCCCGGTTGTCTGCGGCGGTGAGCCGTTCATCCATCACCCCGTGAGGATATTCGCGAACGGCCGAGCCGAGTTCCTTGCCGTCGCTTACGCGGACGACGGTGGCACGACCGGACAGTGTGCCGAAGTCGATGCCGATAACATATTGTTCGCTCATTGTCTTTGCCTTCCTTGTGTATAAAGAGAGACCCGCTGAGTGCCAAGAGAGGCTTCGCATCGCGGGCCGGATGCAGTGGACTCCCGCAGCGGGAGTCGAGTGAGCCGCGCCATGCCGCTACGTGCAGTTCATGTGCGGGAGTGTGCGCCGACGTCGTCGAACGCCGGGCGTCGAGAGAAAGGCCCCGGCGGTACCGAATGCGGCGTGATCCGGATAACCGCCTGCGGCCTCGCGGTGGGCCTTGCGGTACTAGGTCTGTGACATGCCGAGGACATTTTCGGCAATGGCCGATTCGGTGATCAGAACCGAGCAGAGACCGGCGTATAGCGCGGCGTATGTGACCTCGCTCTTTTCGGCTCCCACCGCTACCGCAATGGCGTGCCGGATGCGACCGATCTGATCGAGTGCAAGCGCAATTGTGCGCGAGTCGAGTTCGAGATCGACCACTCGCCCCGACCGGTCGATGTAATGTCCGAGCACGTCCCCAACCGCGCCCGAACGCTGAAGCTCAAGCTGCTCCTCATCGGTCAACGCACCGCTGCGAACGAGTACCGAACCCGGAGAAAGGGCCCCGAGTGAAAATACCGCGACGTCACAACTGGTAGCGAGCTTGAGGGTGTCAGCGATCGCGTGGTCGTAGCAGAGCCTTCTGGCCAACTCGCGATCACTGACGATAGCGGGTACGGGAAGGAGTCGCGTTCGCGCTTGCCGAGACTTCGCCGCGACCAATCGCAGGATGCTCGCCGCATCAACCGTGCCGTCCACCGAGGGAGCACCGCCATTGAGTTGGAGAAGATCCGCGCCGATGAAGGCCCTGTCCGGAAGTGCGGAGGCGATGGCAGCCACGGTGCGTCCCCAGGAAAAGCCGATGCTTTGCGGCTGGGGACGCATCTCCGTCAGGTACGATGCCGACGCCTGTGCCACCAGCGCCGTGGTGGCGGCGCTGGTGTCCTGGCTCTGCACCACCACCGCCTCGGCGCAGCCGAAACGGTCGACGAGTTGGGATTCGAGGTCGCCACGCCGCGATGTCGGGTGGTGAATCGTAATCTCCACGAGGCCACGCGCACGTGCCTCCTCGAGGAGACGTCCCACCTTCCATCGCGACACGCGCAATCGGTCGGCTACCTCCGACTGCAACAAGCCATCCTTGTAATACAGTTCGGCGGCGCGAACCATCGCGTACTCGTGTTCCGCACTTCCCGCACGCATCGCCGATACCCTCCCTGTCGCATTCAGTTCGTGGGCAGGTTCCGGCCGTTAGGTAGAAACAACACCTTGCAGGAGTGGATAGTGCGCTCGTACATGGCACGAATTAACTCATCGACGCGTTCCAAGCCCGCCTCGTGGGTAATCATGAACTCCCACTGTAGGGATCCGCGTGCCAAATGCTCCAGTGTCGCGGTCCATTCCGGCCCTGGGTAGGGTGCGCCGAAGGAGTTCCAGGAACCATGGATATCAATCTCGAGTCGCATCAGGCGGGCCCAATTGCGCTCCGAAATCTCTACCGCGGCGTTGGGGATGCCAATAAGCGTGACATCGCCGTGCCGAGCGGTGATACCGACGGCCCTATCAGCGATCGCGGCCACACCGGTCGTCTCCACCACGACGTCGAAGCCGCTGCCCGTTGCAGACTCCAAGTCATCGAAGCTCGCATATGCCGCGTCTGCGCCGGCGCGGCGTGCCAACTCCGCCTTTTCCTGCGAAACATCTACCGCAACAACCGTTGCCGCTCCCAGAATGCGTGCCCACTGAATAGCGAAGAGACCGATAGGCCCGCCACCGCCCAACACGGCTACCCGGCTGGTAACCGTTATCTTTGTGCGTCGGATCGCGTGAAGGGCAATCGCGCTGGGATCAACCATCGCAGCGGCACGCGCATCGAGACCGGTCGGTACCTTTAGAAGCAGATTCGCCGGTCCTGCGACGTACTGGGCATAGGCTCCATGGCGTCGCGAGCCGTAATAGTCGTAGTTCTCACAGAGCGAGAATTGCCCCTGTAGGCAGGGAGCGCACGCGAAACAGGGAATCATCGGCGGAACGGTGACCAGGTCACCGACCTGCAGCCCGCTCACTCCCGGTCCCAGTTCCTCCACGTAGGCGGAGAACTCGTGACCGGTGATCAGAGGTAGCTTATGCGGCCCCTTTTTGTACATGCGGGCGAGATCCGAGCCGCATACGCCACAGGCGGCCACCTTCATAAGAACCTCACCCGGACCGGGCCGTGGCTTGGCGACCTGCTCCATGCGGATATCTCCGGGGGCGTACATCTGCACTGCAGCCATCGTGTCATTCATTTCATCACCGTGTCTTCCTCGTCGAAGCTATATGAATCAATGATGTGGGGCGTACCCGGGATGAAGCCCCACACCACCAATGTAAACCGCCGCCGGGCACTCGTCAGCATATGGTGCAAAGACCTACATATGAGCATTCATCTCCTACATAGACGGGTACTGCGCGGGTCATGCGGGTACTCGAGCAGGATTCTCAGCACCTGTCGGATGCGGTGGATCTCGCGCGGTGCGCACCGTCCCGCTCCCTAAAGGTCGCGCTGCACCCTCTACAATGGCAGCCATGACTGGACGCAATGCGGATCGCCGTCGGGGCCCTTTCCGGGCGGGTGAAAGGGTACAACTGACCGATCCCAAGGGGCGGCAGTACACGATTTCGCTGACGGAAGACGGCTACTTCCAATCAACTCGCGGTTCTTTTCGCCACAGTGAACTCATCGGTGCTGAAGAGGGAACTGTACTGACTACTAAGGAAGGGCGGCGTTTCCTCGCTCTGCGGCCGCTGGTGAGCGACTACGTGCTGTCAATGCCGCGCGGGGCAACCGTTATTTACCCGAAGGATGCGGCGCAAATCGTGCATTTGGCGGATGTGTTCCCAGGAGCACGCGTTTTCGAAGCGGGCCTCGGCTCCGGGGCGCTGACGTTGTCGCTTTTGGCTGCGGTTGGGGATGAAGGCCAGGTTCTCTCCGCGGAGCGGCGGCCCGAGTTCGCCGAGATCGCGTTCGGCAATGTTTCCTCATGGTTTGGCCTGCAACCAACACAGTGGTCAATCGAAATAGGCGAGGCGGAGCAGATCCTCGCGAGTCAGCCAGAGGGCACATTCGATCACGTCATTCTGGATATGCTCGCACCCTGGGAGCTTATCTCGGCCGCAGCGCATACACTGCGGCCGGGCGGCGTGATACTTGCGTACGTGGCGACGACGACGCAGCTGTCGCGCTTTGTGGAGGAGCTGCGTGAGAGCGGCTGCTTCACGGAGCCGAGCGCTTCAGAGACTCTGGTTCGCACGTGGCACCTGGAGGGACTGGCAGTTCGGCCCGATCATCGTATGATTGCGCACACAGGATTCCTCGCTGTTGCCCGCCGCATGGCGCCGAAGAACGCTCCACTGACACCGAAGCGCCGTCCGGCGAAAGCCGCCTACGCGGAGCCGCTCGTGTGGCAGGAAGATCTGGCGGAACGCGGTATTTCGCCGAAAAAGCTACGTCGGGTGCGGCGCGATGTGGCGCATCGCGCCGATGTGGAAGAGACCGGTACCTCCATACCCGGTCGGCACGGACGCGAGATCCGTGACCGTATCGAATGTGAGCTGCAAGAACGCGAGACTCAGGCCTAGGCACTAGAGTTGAGCGGTAGCGAAGGAAAGGTTGCGATGTCCCAGACAGACTCCAGTGAACTGCGTGATGTGCGGCAGCAACTGGTCTCTCTTGAAGAGAAGAACCAGCGGCTGACCGCATCGCTTGTGGCCGCACGGGATCGTATCCGCGATCAGGCCGAACAACTCGATGCATTAGCGCGCCCACCGGCATCGTTTGCTACCTTCCTCGCTGCACACGAACAGGATCATTCTGTTGATGCCCTGGTTGCGGGGCGCAAGATGAATCTGGCCGCGGCGGTCACGTTGCCGCTGGGCTCCCTGCGTCCGGGGCAGGAGCTGCGGTTGAATGAGCAGCTTGTGGTGACGGATACAGCCGGGTACGAAGATACGGGCACAGTTGTCACGGTGGAGCTGGTTATCGATCCGCAGCGTGCATTGGTGAAGATTCATGCCGATGATTCGCGGGTGCTGCGTATCTCCGGGCGCCTGGACGCAGAGCACCTGCGTGTGGGCGATACCGTCCTGGCAGATTTGCGCTCCGGATTCATTCTAGAACACATCGAAAGGCCGGATGTTGAGCACCTGCTGCTGGAAGAGGTGCCGGATGTCTCCTACGAGGATATTGGTGGACTCGGCCCGCAGATTGAGGAGATCCGTGACAGCGTTGAGCTTCCCTTCGAGCAACCCGAGCTGTACCGCGAACATGGGCTCAAACCGCCCAAAGGGGTGCTGCTGTACGGGCCTCCCGGCTGCGGGAAGACACTGATCGCGAAGGCCGTCGCTACCTCGTTGGCCCACAATGCGGCCGAACGTACCGGTGCGGCGACGGCGCGATCATATTTCCTCAATATCAAGGGACCACAGCTGCTCGATAAGTACGTTGGCGAGACGGAACGTCAGATTCGCGAGATCTTCTCACGCGCGCGGGACAGGGCGGCACACGGTATCCCGGTTGTGATCTTCTTCGATGAGATGGAGGCACTTTTCCGCACACGTGGGTCGGGCATCTCCTCCGACGTCGAAACAACTGTGGTCCCCCAGCTGTTGGCGGAAGTAGATGGCGTTGAGAAACTGGACAACGTGATCGTCATTGGCGCTTCCAACCGGGAGGACATGATCGACCCGGCGATCCTGCGGCCGGGGCGTCTTGATGTGAAAGTGCGTATCGAGCGGCCCGATCACGCCGGATGTCTGGATATTCTTTCGAAGTACCTCACCGAGGAGTTGCCGTTGCACCAGGAGGTGCGCGCGGCCTATCCCACCGCGAGTGAGGCAGCGGCGAGCCTGCGGCACGTCACCGTCGATACGCTGTACGCGCGTACTCCCGAAAATGAGTACGTCGAGGTGCACTACGCCGATGGAACCCGTGAAACGCTGTATATCGCGGACTTCGTCTCCGGAGCCATGTTGGCGGCAATCGTGGATCGCGCGAAGAAACTGGCGATTAAAGACCTTCTCTCCACCGGCGAGCGCGGATTGCGCAAGAAGCATCTGGTGGAGGCAGTGCACCAGGAGGTACGCGAGAACGAAGAACTCGCGACGATTGCGAATCCGGACGAGTGGGCGCGTGTACACGGCCGTGGACAGGGCGAACGTATTGTTCATGTGCGGGCGCTGCTCACACGCGAAACGAATGGCCCGACCGGTTCCGGCGCGCAAGTCACCACCGAATCGACGGCGGCGGGTACGCCGCCCCCGGCCACGCGCGATGGAGAAGGGATGGCTGACGATCCCGGACACAGGTGGGGTGAAACTGTGCCCGAGGGACTGATCTAAGGAGTAATTCATGACCGCGCGCCGTATCGTCGGCTTGGAGACCGAGTTCGGGATTCTCGCCCCGGCCGATCTGCAGGCAAATCCGATTGTGTTGTCCACACGCATCGTCGATGCCCTCGGAGCCGAGTCCGCAGCCAGCGGCGGTGCCGGTGCCGTGCGCTGGGATTTCCATGGCGAAGACCCACTCAGCGACGCGCGCGGCTATCGCATCGAACGAGCCGCCGCGCACCCCTCACAACTCACCGATGATCCGGAGTCGCTTGCGCCCTCGGGAGATGTGCCGCTGGAACATGTGCAACGGCGCAGCGAATTGCTCAGGCCGCGCGCGGCCAACGCTGTGCTAACCAATGGAGCCCGGCTCTACGTCGACCATGCACATCCGGAGTACTCCTCACCCGAAACGGCCACTCCGCGGGAGGCCGTGCTATGGGACAGGGCGGGCGAGTACCTGATGGCCGAGGGCATTGAGATACTTGATGGCGAAGTGGTGGTCTATAAGAACAACACCGACGGCAAGGGAGCATCCTATGGCGCGCACGAGAATTACCTCGTCCGGCGTGATGTTCCCTTCGCGGATATCATCCGCTACCTCACGCCGTTCTTCATTACGCGGCCGGTGTTGTGCGGTGCCGGACGCGTTGGCCTCGGGCAACGCAGTGAGCAGCCCGGATTCCAGATCTCACAGCGTGCTGATTTCGTCGAGAACGACGTCGGTTTAGAGACTACTTTTGATCGGCCCATCATCAACACACGCGACGAGCCACATGCGGATGCGGCGCGTTATCGCCGCTTACACGTCATTGGTGGGGACGCCAATCTCTTCGATGCCTCGACTCTGCTGAAGGTCGGTGCGACGTCGTTGGTGTTGTGGCTGCTGGAGAGCGGTGATATACCGCTTGGGCTCGACTCGGTGCTGGTGGATAACCCCGTCGACCAGACCCGGCAGGTTTCTCACGATCCCACGTTACGTACGGTGCTTGACATGCACGACGGAACAACGAAAACCGCACTGGATGTTCAGCAGATATACGTGGATGTTGTACGCGAAGAACTTGCCAAGCGGGGTGAACCGGACTTCGACACCGCTGAAATCCTGCAACGCTGGCAATGGACCATAGATACTCTGCGAAGTGACATGTTCGCCGCTGCGTCACGAGTGGAGTGGGTGGCGAAGTACCAACTGCTTGAATCCATGCGTGTGCGCAGCAACGCGCGGTGGGATGATGACAAACTGCGAGCGTTTGACTTACAGTGGCATGACTTGCGCCCGGAGCGGTCAATTGTGCGTAAACTCGACGCGGCGGGAAAGGTGGAGCGGCTTTTCAGTCCCGCCGAGGTCTCCGCTGCCGTGACTCGGGCTCCCGAGAGCACACGGGCCTTCCTGCGCGGCGGACTGATTGCGCGTTTTCCGGGGCGTGTGGCCGCAGCGGGCTGGGACGGCGTCGTTCTTGATGCGGGTGAGCTGGTTCGTATTCCGACCATTCATCCGGATCGGGCCACCAGGGCGCTGGTCGGGCAGATTCTTGATAATGCGAGCACGGTGGAGGAATTCCTCACCGGACTGACAAGCCGCTGAGCGGCATACGACTGTGTAAGGAGGAAAGAATGTCACAACAGGAGTTCGCACAGCCGAGGAGAACGGTTGAGGAACAAACAGAGACGGAACTACCGCAGGTACAGGTTTCCACCACGAGCAGCGAGGTTGATTCCCTGCTCGATGAGATTGACTCCGTTCTGGAGCAGAACGCATCCGCCTTTGTTCAGGGTTTTGTACAAAAGGGCGGTCAGTGATTCCGCGGCGAGTTATGGGCATAGAAACCGAATATGGTTTGACCTGTGCTCATACACAGGGCGCTGCGCCCCCACTCGATCCGGAGGAGGCCGCCCAAGAATTATTCGCCCCGATCATCGCCATGGGAAGGTCAACAAACAGTTTCCTAGCGAACGGAGGACGCCTCTACCTCGATGTGGGCGCACATCCCGAATATGCCACGGCGGAATGCGACGTATTGGTAGACCTCCTGGCAAATGACCGTGCCGGTGAGCTTCTATTTGCGGATCTTGCCGCACGGGCGAACGAGCATCTGGCCAATCAGGGCATTCCGGGGCGTATACACCTGTTCAAGAACAATAATGACGCCGAGGGAAACTCCTTCGGCTGCCACGAGAACTACTTGGTCCGACGTCGCTCGGATTTCCGAACTCGCATTTCGTCCATGCTTCCGTACTTTGTGACACGCCAAGTCGTGGTGGGGGCGGGCCACTTGCGCCGAGAGGATGGCCGGGTGACGTTCGAGTTCTCACAGCGTGCCGATCAGATGTGGGATGCGATTTCATCGGCTTCTACGCGCTCGCGTCCGATGATCAATACGCGGGACGAGCCTCATGGCGACGCGGAGCTATACCGCCGTATGCACGTGATTGTTGGTGACTCGAATATCGCCCAAGCAACCACTGCACTCAAAATGGCTGCGACCGAGGCTCTTCTCATCATGATTGAGGACGGTGGAATCCTGCCGAATCTGACCCTGGCAGACCCCATGCGGGCGATTCGCGCCACGAGTGAGGATCTCACCGGCCGCGTTCCGCTCGAATTGGCGGCGGGAGGTACGGCCACGCCGTTGGAGATTCAACGCCGCATGCGCGACGCCGTCCTGCAGCATTTCGAACGCAAAGGGTACCTGGCGGAGTTTGATGCCATACGCCGGTACCTATTCGATTTGTGGGGACGAGCTCTCGACGCGGTGGAGGCGCAGGATCCGGCGAGTATTGCCACGGAAATTGATTGGGCAGCCAAATTGTCTCTGCTGCGGCGCTACTGTGATCGGAGCGGACTGACGCTGGAGGATGCACGTATTGCTCGTCTCGACCTCGCCTACCACGACATCACGGACCGTGGCCTGCGGGCAACCATGGAGCAATCGGGTCTGCTACGAACGCTACTGCCCGCGCACGCGGCGGAGAAGGCGATGAAGATGCCGCCGCAGACCACTCGCGCGAGAATCCGTGGAGAGTTTATTCGCGCCGCGCAGGCGCACCGGCGGGACTATATGGCCGACTGGATGAATCTGCGGTTGTTGGAGGCGCAGGGAACCCGCAGTGTGGTTTTGAAAGATCCGTTTGCGACGGTTGATGCACGCGCGGATGAACTCATGGCGCAGATTGCGGAATGATGATCGCACGCCACCGATTCCTTGCCATCCTCGCCGTCTGCATGATGGTTCTATCCGGATGCCAGAGTCCCAAGGGGGAGGGATCCGTGCGGGTCACCGGGGATTTTGGTGCTCCGGTCAGTATCACCATTGACGGCACCATCGCCGTTAAGGCGGTGACTACGGTGGTAATCACACAGGGCGACGGTCAAGAGGTCACCGAGGATTCGCCGGTGCTGCTGCGCGCCACTTCGTTCGATTCCCGCAGCGGCAGGGTGGTATCCGGCTACGAAACGGGAACCGTTCGCCTAACAACGGCGAACAAACAGGGCCTGGGCGATTTGGCGGACCAAGTCATCGGCCGCAGTGAGGGTAGTCGGCTCATCGTTGAAAGGCCGGGACTGGTACGCGATGACGAGAGCGCGGTTGAGATCGTCGTCGTCGATGTGCTGTACACGACGGCGTATGGCGAGGTAGAGGAATTGCCCGATCCTGCCCCCAGTGGCATGCCGACAATCGAACGCGGCGACGGGGGAGGCCCGGCCATTACGGCCGGAGGCGGGGAGGTTCCGGAGCTCTCGGTTGTGCGAGTCGTTACCGGCACCGGTTCGCAGGTGTCTGTCGGCGATGAGCTGGCACTGCAGTATTCGGTTGTCGACGGCAACGGTACGCTTATCGACACCACGTGGAATGGAACGGGCCCTGTGGCCGTGGATCTGAACTCGGTGATGGAGGGCCTGCAGACAGGACTGGTAGATCAGCGAGTGGGATCCCGCGTGGTTGTGCTGATCCCCAGTTCTCTGGCCGCAGGAGAGGGAGACCGAGTCGCTGTGGTCGATATTCTCGCGGTTCTTGACGGCGACGCCGAATAAGGGTGCGCTTCGAGCGCGGCCTGCCTCGAGGCCGGTCGACCGAGCGTCAGGACGGCCCAGCGTGCTGGGAGTTGCGCGCCTTGCAGGGTGGAAGTCGGCGGTGCCTGCAAGCGAGAGCGGCCTCTGGTTCAGGGCTTTCCGTCTACCCCCCAGTCCGCCAAACGCGGCGAGTCACGCTGTGCCAGAAGTGCATTTTCCTGGCGGCGCCAGATACTCCACCACGACTCGGACGACTCTCCTTCACGCACATCGACGCGGCGCCGTCGTTCCGCCTCGTCGCATTCGATCCATACCGTGCGATCCAGCAGTGGAGCACAGGCGGCGCTGCTGGCTCCCGACCCCACAAGTAAAAAGAGACGGCACGTTCCCACAGCGGGAATGCGAACATGGGAATCCCAGCGCATAGCGTTCCAATCCCAGCGCCGCACATCGGCCCAGCCGTTCCGACGCAGCGGCGTCAATAGCTCGGTTGCGACGTTCTGGACCCCGGCCATCAGACCTTGCCAGCCGGGGATGAAGTCTTCCACTTCGGCAACTGCGAGCGCGTCAACTGAGCTGCGCAGAGATGCGGCGAGATGCCGCGCAAAAGTCGTTTTGCCTGCGCCGGAGTGGCCGTCGATGCCGACGGTGATACAGCGGCGCTGTGTCGTACTCAGCGCGATAACTTCCGCCGTGATATCTCGAATCGCGGTTGCAGCGGTCACCGGTATCATGTCCTTACTGTATCCGCGGTAGGCTTGGTCGTTGTCCGGGATGTCATGATTGTGTAGCGAGAGGAGCACCATGGCGGTAGCGATTCGGGTCATACCCTGTCTCGACGTGTCCGGCGGGCGTGTGGTGAAGGGTGTGAACTTCCGGAATCTGCGCGATGCGGGCGATCCGGTGGAGCTTGCCAACGCCTACAACCGCGACGGTGCAGACGAGATCACTTTTTTGGATGTCTCTGCCACCAAAGAGGGCCGCGGAACTATGGTGGATGTTGTACGGCGTACGGCCGACGAGGTGTTCGTCCCGCTGACGGTGGGCGGTGGCATTCGCAGCGTTGCGGACGTACGGTCGTTATTGGAAGCGGGGGCGGACAAGATTGAAATCAACAGCGCCGCAGTCGCGCGCCCGGAACTGATTACGGAGATCGCCGACCAATTCGGAAGTCAGGTCGTCGTACTTTCACTTGATATGCGGCGGGTGACGGGTGACACTCAAACGCCGTCCGGGTACGAGGTGACAACACATGCCGGGCGGCAGGGAACCGGGATTGACGGATTGGAGTGGGCGCACCGCGGCCAAGAGCTGGGCGCGGGTGAGATCCTGCTGAACTCTATGGACGCCGATGGTACCGAAGGAGGCTTCGACATCGAGATGACAACCGCCGTTCGCGAGTGTGTGAGCATACCGCTTATCGCCTCGGGCGGAGCCGGTCGGGTGGAGGACTTTGTGGCGGCCGCCCGCGCTGGGGCCGATGCCGTACTGGCGGCATCCGTGTTTCACTTCGGCACGCTCACAATTTCGCAGGTCAAGGCCGCCTTACGTACCAGCGGATTCGAGGTGCGTTGATGGAAGACGTGCTTCCCAGCCGCATCGCCTCCCGCGTCAGGTTCGACGCGGCTGGCCTGTTACCCGCAGTGATCCGCGATGCCACCGGCCACGATGTTCTAATGGTCGGGTATATGAATGAGGTCGCCCTCGCTCGCACACTGACCAGCGGTAGAGTGTGGTTCTGGTCCCGGTCGCGGCAGGAATACTGGCGTAAGGGAGATACCTCCGGGCATATTCAACTGGTACGTCGTGTTCAGCTCGACTGCGACGGCGACTGTGTGCTTGTGGATGTCATCCAGGTGGGGGCCGCCTGCCATACGGGAACACGAAGCTGTTTCGATGCGGGAGGGGACCTGCCGATCACCGGTTTGATTGAGGGGGAACAATGACTCCTGCAAACGCCTCGCCCGGCCCGCATCACCTCGAGTTGGGTGAGATCTGGCCCTCGCGAGATCATTTCTTGGAATTGGCAAGCACGCGGCGGGTGATACCTGTCGTGGAGAAGCTGCTGCTCGATGACGCGGCCCCGCTGGGCATCTACCGGCGGTTGGCAAGCGGTAGTGGAACCTTCATCCTTGAATCGGCCGAACACGACGGGACCTGGGGACGCTGGTCCTTCATCGGAGTGCGTTCCATGGCGCAATTGGTGGCCACACAGGGACACGCAGAATGGAAGGGAGAGGTCCCGGTCGGTCTTGCGCCGTCGGGCACGACGACGCAGCTGCTGGCTTCCGCATTGGAAGAGTTGGAAGGAGCGGCTATTGGGGGCCTGCCCCCATTGACCGGGGGCCTGGTCGGCGCGCTGGGCTGGGATACATTATTCGACTGGGAGCCGCGACTGCGCCGCCAGGCACCCCGTGAACTCGGCACCCCCGACTCCGTCATGTGCTTGACTACTGACCTGGTGGCTGTCGACCACCGCGACGGAACCGTGTGGCTCATCGCTAACGCGATCAACGCGAATAACCGGCCCTCCGGCACCGCAGAGGCGTATGAGGATGCCGTGGCGAGGCTCGCAGCGATGGAGACGGGCCTGCAATCTCCCGAGTCCATGCACGCACTGCGACGTGGGGAGGTGGCGGAATCGCAGCCACAGTTGCGCACTCCCCAGCCTAGGTTTGAGGCCGCAGTTTTCGCGGGGAAGGAGGCGATTCGCGACGGCGAGGTGTTCCAAGTCGTGCTCTCCCAGCGGGCCGATATTGACTGCCCTGCCGATGCACTTGATGTGTACCGGGTGTTGCGAACAATCAACCCAAGCCCCTATATGTACTGCCTACGCTTGGACGACGGCGCAGGTGGGGACTTCGCCGTCGTGGGGTCATCTCCGGAAACACTCATGCGGCTGGACAACGGTCACCTGACCTCCTTCCCCATTGCAGGTTCGCGGCCGCGCGGAGCCGATTGGGAAGAAGATCAACACCTGGCGCAAGAACTCCTTGCCGATCCAAAGGAACTCTCCGAGCACGTCATGTTGGTGGATCTGGCTCGAAATGACCTTGCCAAGGTCTGTGTACCGGGAACGGTTGAAGTCCAGGAACTCATGGAGATCAAACGTTTCAGTCATATCATGCATATTTCATCCACGGTTTCCGGACGACTGGCATCTGGTTATAACTCGGTCGACTGCCTACGGGCGACGTTCCCAGCCGGCACGTTATCGGGAGCTCCTAAACCGCGCGCCATCGAGATTATTGACGCACTGGAGCCGGCCCGGCGTGGCATTTATGGCGGCGTCGTCGGCTATTTCGACTTTTGTGGGAACGCGGATCTGGCAATCGCGATTCGCACCGCTGTTCTTGCCGCTGGGAAGGCAAGTGTGCAGGCGGGAGCGGGCATCGTGGCGGATTCGGTTCCACAGACCGAATTCGTGGAGACTCGCAACAAGGCTGCCGCTGCGGTGCGTGCCATTCAGATTGCCGGCGCATTGTGTCCGGTGGGCGGATAAGCGGCACGGGCCACGATCAGGCTAGAGTGGGATTCCGGAAGGACGGTGGAAGATGAGCGTACTTGATGAGATCATCGCTGGGGTACGAGAGGATGTCGCACGTAGGCAGGCCGACGTCAGCCTCGACCAGCTCAAGGAACGCGCCTCCCGTATCCCCGGTGCCATCGATGCGGAAGCCGCATTACGCGGCGGGGTTCACCGGAATGTCGCCATTATTGCCGAATGTAAAAGATCGAGCCCGTCGCGGGGCCGCTTGGCGGAGATTGCCGATCCGGCGACACTTGCCGGTGAGTACCAGGACGGCGGTGCCTCCGCCATTTCGGTCCTCACCGAGGAACGGCGTTTTCATGGCAGTTTGGAGGACCTTGATGCCGTGCGGGCACGCGTGGATATTCCCGTGTTGCGCAAGGATTTCATCGTGTCGCCATATCAGATATGGGAGGCCCGGGCGCACGGTGCGGACGCGGTGTTGCTGATTGTGGCGGCCTTGGAGCAGACCGTGCTGACCTCCTACGTGGAACGTATTCACTCGCTTGGTATGACGGCGTTGGTGGAGGCCCATGATCGAGAGGAGGCACGCCGGGCACTCGGGGCGGGAGCACGGGTGATTGGCGTGAACGCCAGGGATCTGAAGACACTGGAGGTCAATCGTTCCGTTTTCGATCAAGTCGTTGACATCCTGCCGGACCATGTGGTCCGGGTTGCGGAATCCGGTGTGCGCGGACCGCAAGACGTTCTTGACTATGCTCGTTCGGGAGCCGATGCGGTTCTTGTGGGCGAAGCACTTGTGACCAGCGGGAGTCCCAGCGCCGCGGTGCGCGACATGGTGGCCGTGGGGCAGCATCCTTCCCTCGATGCGATGGAGCGATAAGCGTGACAGAGAATCTCTTGGGGGCCGCGTCGGGCCCGTATTTCGGTGACTTCGGCGGACGCTATGTGCCGGAGGCTCTGATCGCTGCGTTAGATGAGGTGGCCGAAGCCTGGTCGCGTCTGCGAAACAACGCGCAATTCCGGGAGGAGTTGGATCGTCTAAACCGGACGTATGCCGGGCGGCCTTCTATTATCACGGAGGTTCCGCGCTTCTCGCAGCATGTCGGCCAGGCTCGTGTGATTTTGAAGCGCGAGGACCTCAACCACACGGGTTCACACAAGATCAATAACGTGCTCGGCCAGGCCCTCCTGACCAAGGCACTGGGGAAGACGCGAATTATCGCGGAGACCGGTGCTGGCCAACACGGAGTTGCCACCGCAACCGCAGCGGCGCTGCTCGGTCTGGAATGCACCGTCTATATGGGCGCGGAAGACGTGCGCAGGCAGGCGCTGAACGTTGCCAGAATGGAACTGCTCGGCACCCGCGTCGTGGGGGTGACAGCCGGTTCCCAGACTCTCAAGGACGCGATTAACGAGGCGTTCCGCGACTGGGTTACCAATGTCGAGACCACGAACTACGTGTTCGGCACCGCTGCCGGTCCACATCCCTTCCCCGAGTTGGTGCGCGACCTTCAGAAGGTGATAGGCGAAGAGGCCCGGGCGCAGGTTTTGGAGTTGACCGGACGGCTGCCCGATATCGTGTGTGCCTGCGTAGGCGGTGGATCCAACGCCATTGGCACGTTCAACGCGTTTCTCGATGACCCGGCAGTGCGCCTTGTCGGTCTGGAGGCCGGAGGGGACGGCGTGGAAACGGGGCGAACGGCCGCCTCGATCAACGGTGGCAGCCTCGGAGTATTCCAAGGATCGCGTTCTTATATGCTGCAGGACGACGACGGCCAGACCATCGAATCGCACTCGATATCGGCAGGGCTGGATTATCCGGGAGTCGGACCGGAGCATGCATGGCTCTCCTCCATAGGGCGCGCCGAGTACCGGCCGATTAACGACGACGACGCCATGGAGGCGTTCCGTCTGCTCTGCCGTGAAGAGGGCATCATTCCGGCGATCGAGTCATCACACGCGTTGGCCGGCGCATTGGCGTTGGGGCGCGAGGCGGCCGAGCTCGGCGATACGGCGCCCATCATCTTGGTTTGCCTGTCCGGGCGTGGTGATAAAGACGTAGAAACCGCAATGAGCTATTTCGGGATCGACGGTAGGGGAGGCTTGCAGTGAGTACTGCCAATGTAATCGACGCGCGACGCGCAGCGGGGCAGGCCGCCTTTATCGGCTATCTGCCCGTGGGCTTTCCGGACTTCGACGGCAGCGTGCGTGCCGCGCGCGAATTGGCCGCTGCCGGTGCAGATATCATTGAGCTTGGCCTGCCCTATTCAGATCCGACAATGGACGGCGGCACAATCCAGGTTGCCGCGCAGCGGGCTCTCGATGGGGGCTTCCGAGTCGATGATGTATTCCGCGCGGTTGAGCAGGTAGCGCTAACCGGTGTCACCGTCCTCGTCATGACGTACTACAACCCGGTGTTCAAGCGCGGAGTAGACCGATTCGCAGCCGATTTGGCGCAGGCCGGGGGAGCTGGCCTCATTACGCCCGATCTAATCCCCGATGAGGCGGGGGATTGGACTGCCGCCGCCGAATCCTACGATCTAGATCGCGTATTCCTGGTAGCACCCTCGTCTCGGGATGACCGTTTGGCTCGGACAGCGGCAGCTTCGCGCGGGTTCGTCTACGCCGCCTCTACCATGGGTGTGACGGGGGAACGCACAACTTTGGATCATCGGGCCCGGCAGCTGGTATCGCGTACGCGCGCCGCAGGAGCTGAGCGTGTCTGTGTGGGTATCGGCGTGTCTACCCCGACACAGGCGCGGGACGTGGCATCGTATGCGGACGGTGTCATCGTTGGCTCGGCCTTGGTCCGTTGCCTGTTGGATTCCGACCGAGATGCCGGGGTGAAGGCCCTGCGTGAGACGGCGGAGTCTTTGGCCGCTGGAGCGCATGGATAACGCTGACGCCAGCTTGAGGTAAACCGACCATTTTAAGGAGCAGGCGTAGTGGTTCCTCTATCCATCCCGTCGCCAGCGGATTCTGTCTGGTATATCGGCCCAGTCCCGATTCGGGCATACGCTATCGCGATTATCATCGGTATCCTTCTGGCCTGGTATATCCTCGACCGTCGCTATCGAGCAAAGGGCGGACCCAGCGAGGCCACGGTAGATATCGCAATGTGGGCGGTTATCTTCGGAATCCTCGGGGCGAGGATCTACCATGTGGTTACGGATAGCCAGCTGTATTTCGGGCCGGGTCGTAACCCGATCAGAGCCCTCTATATCTGGGAGGGTGGCCTGGGCATCTGGGGTGCAATTACACTCGGCGGTGTGGGTGTGTACCTCGCCTGTCGGCGGCTCGGCCTTCGCCTAGCACCGGTTGCGGACGCATTGGCGCCCGGATTGCTGGTGGCGCAGGCCGTGGGAAGAATCGGTAACTACTTCAACCAGGAGCTTTACGGTAGGCCCACCGACGTACCGTGGGCTCTGGAGGTGGATAGCACGCATCGGGTAGCGGGATACGCGACGGAGGCGACTTTCCACCCGACCTTCCTTTACGAACTATTGTGGTGCCTCGCCGGAGCGCTCGTTCTACTGTGGCTGGAACGGCGCTTCAACCTGGTGGCGGGTCAGCTGTTTGCCGCCTATGTCATGGTGTACACGGCCGGGCGGATGTGGATCGAGACTCTACGCATCGACACCGCGCACCACATCCTTGGATTGCGGCTGAACGTGTGGACGGCAATTGTCGTCTTCCTCGGTGGTTTGATTGCGCTGGTTTTGCTGCGTCGCCGCTATCGGGAGCACCCGGATGCCAACGACATTTGGCGTGCCGGTAAGGACCCCTCCCGAGAAGACTCCGATCAGGACCGCGCAGAAGACGAAAATGACGTGCAGGACGACGTCGACGGTGAGGATCCCGACGGAGGTGAACATCCCGACGGGGAGGACACCTCCGCCGATGGCGAAGATGACTGCGCGCTCAGCGATGCGCAGGATTCGGCCTGCGCCGGGGCCGATCAGGCTGGGAGTAGCCCCGCCTGACTGTGCCTTGCGCGGATATGCGCGGCATAGCGGACCAGGGGAGCGCGTTACGACATGCGCCGCGCTCTTGACCGACAGTCACTATTGTGGTCAGCGCAACCAAGGCGCCTAGTCTTCTTCGCACGCCCCTCGGGTAGAATTTGTGCCATGCGTAGAGCGAAGATTGTCTGCACTCTCGGCCCGGCCACCGACACTCAGGAAAGAATCCTCGAGCTGGCTGAAGCGGGGATGAATGTTGCGCGTATCAATGCGTCGCATGGTTCGCACGAAGAACACGAAGAGCGGATCGCGCGCGTACGCAAGGCGGCGGAGACTACAGGCAAGGCGATCGCGGTACTCGTTGATCTACAAGGTCCGAAGATTCGTCTGGGCACGTTCCCGGACGGTCCGGTTGACCTCGGCGTCGGCGACAGCTTTACCATTACGACCGAGGATGTTCCCGGTACAAAGGAACTCGCCTCGACAACGTTCAAGGGGCTGCCCGGAGATTGCCATCCCGGCGATAGCATCCTGATCGACGATGGAAAGGTAGCGGCGCGTGTGACCGGCATCGATGGGCCGCGCGTACACACCACAATCGAAGTCGCGGGGCGGGTGTCGGATCACAAGGGGATTAATCTTCCCGGTGTAGCGGTGTCGGTCCCGGCGCTTTCCGCGAAGGACCGGGAGGATCTCAAGTGGGCGCTGAGAATAGGCGCGGATGTCATCGCCCTGTCGTTCGTGCGTTCTCCTGCGGATATTGACGATGTTCACGAGATCATGGATCAGGTGGGTGTACGGCTGCCGGTTATCGCCAAGATTGAGAAACCGCAGGCCGTGGCGAATCTCGATGGTATTATTCGAGCTTTTGACGGGATCATGGTGGCGCGAGGCGATCTGGGAGTGGAGGTTCCGCTCGAGCAGGTGCCGATCATGCAGAAGCGGGCCATTGATCTGGCACGCAAGCGTTCTAAGCCGGTGATCGTTGCGACACAGGTTCTGGAGTCGATGATCCAGAATCCGCGCCCGACTCGCGCGGAGGCTTCAGACTGCGCGAATGCGATTATCGACGGCGCAGACGCGGTTATGCTCTCCGGTGAAACCTCCGTTGGTTTGTACCCGATTGAATGCGTACAGACTATGGCGAATATCATTGAGTGGGCCGAGGAACATGGCATGGAGCAGATTCCCTTGCTAGGTAATCTGCATAAGACGCGCAACGGTGTACTCACGCGCGCCGCCGTCGAAATCGGTGAATCACTTGGCGTCGCCTATATCGTCGTGTTCACCGAGTCGGGCCAAACCGCCCGGCGAGTGGCACGTCTGCGCTCACGACTTCCGTTGCTCGTGTTCACACCAGATCCGCGCGTGCGTAACCAGCTCGCATTGACATGGGGCATCGAAACGTTTACTGTTCCGCATGTCAAGCATACGGACGACATGGTGGCCCAGGTTGACCACTTGTTGCGCGAAATGGAATTGGCTGAGGACGGAGAACGTATCGTCGTCATCGCTGGAATGCCTGCCGGCGTTTCCGGTTCCACGAATACGATTCGTGTGCATAAGATGGGTGAGACCCTGCCGCGTCGCGGCTAGGCTATTGCTCCCGTGGTGGAATTGGCAGACACACCGCACTCAAAATGCGGCGCCTTCAAAGCGTGCGGGTTCGAGTCCCGCCGGGAGCACAGGCATGGTTAGCGGTCCTGCGACCGAGGAAAGAAAGGTAAGAAACGGGCGTGACCTGCGAAGATCTATGATTCGCCGGTTGGAGGCGTTATTATGAAACAGTCCAATAGATGGCGCCCGTCAAAGGAGACAGTGACAGCATGGCAGAAGATGAGGTAACGGAATCACAGTCCGCCGAGGCACAGCGGCAGCGCGTCCGCGCGCTCGTCGTCGAGGATGAGGCGTTGATCCGGCTCGATATCGTCGAAACGCTTGAGGATGCAGGATACGAGGTGGTCGGGCAGGCCGGCGATGGCGAGACGGCCATTGAACTTGCCGACGAACTTGAGCCTGAATTAATCGTTATGGATGTCAAGATGCCCGGGATGGATGGCATTACCGCGGCTGATCGCATCCTGCAGGATCGCCGATGCGCGATTGTTATGCTCACGGCGTTCTCGCAGAGCGAGTTGGTTGAGCGGGCACGCGATGCGGGCGCTATGGCTTACGTTGTCAAGCCTTTCACTCCTGCGGAACTCATTCCGGCGGTTGAGATCGCTGTCTCGCGCAGTCAGGAGATCGAGGCGTTGGAAGGTGAAGTCGCAAGCCTGACCGAACAGTTCGAGACCCGTAAGAGGGTCGACCGTGCGAAGGGCCTGTTGCAGGCGCGTATGGGGCTCACGGAGCCGGAAGCATTTCGATGGATCCAAAAGACCTCGATGGATCGGCGTCTGACCATGCGTGAGGTGGCGGATGCCGTCATCGACCAGGTCGGTGGCAAAGACTAACCGCATTGAGCCAAGGCGAGGGGCTGGGGTATACGACCCCGGCCCCTCGCCTTTTGGACGTCGCGATAGATTCTTCCTGCGCCGGTTCGCTAAGCGGAGGGACGCCTGACGTACACTGCGGTGAGACGCCCAGCCGCCGTCAGAACTCCGGTGTCGTCGCGCACATGTACCTGAGCACAGAAGCTCGAGCGTCCTTCCGATAACACGGTTGCAGTCGCGGTGACATGGCCTGTCAGCGCTGAGCGAAGTTGGCTGACGGAGAGTTCGGTCCCCACCGGAATACGCCCTTTGGGCGCGTGAAAGCTGGCGAGGATTGAACCGGCATGTTCGATTAACACGCCATTAGCGCCGCCGTGTAGCAGTCCGATGGGCTGGGTGTTTCCCGCCACAGGTAGGCGCATACGTACCTGGCGTGGTGTTGCCTCGATCAACTCGACACCCATCGTGTTCGCCAAGGCGCCCAGATCGTGTAAGAACAGGTTGTCACTCATGGGATGATAGTACGCGTTGGATACCCCAACCGGCTTCCTGCCGTAGGCTTATCTGTGTGAACACGCTGCTGCTCGTCGATGGCCACTCCATCGCATTCCGCGCTTTCTACGCCTTGCGTGCAGAAAGCTTCCGCACCGCAAACGGCCGCTACACCAATGCAGTTTACGGCTTCACCTCAACCCTGCTAAAGATCCTCGCGGATCATAAGCCCACCCACGTAGCGGTGGCTTTCGATTTGCCAGGAGGAACGTTCCGTACGCGTCGCTATCCCGAGTACAAGGGTGGTCGCGCGAAGACGCCAGAGGAGTTCATCGGACAGATAGAACTCATTCAGGAGACACTTGATGTTCTGGGGATCCGCTGGCTCACGGTAAACGACTTCGAGGCTGACGACATTATCGCCACGCTGGCCACCAAGGGCCGCGCCGCAGATATGCGCGTGTACATCGCTTCGGGCGATAAAGACTCCTTCCAACTCGTCGGAGAGCAATGCAGCGTGCTGTACCCGATGCCGCGCTCGGAGATGCAGGAACTCGACCCGGTGGGAATTGTGCGGAAAACGGGGGTGAGTCCGGAGCAATACTCGGACCTCGCCGCACTAGTAGGAGAGAGCGCCGACAATCTCCCCGGCGTTCCGGGGGTAGGGCCGAAGACTGCGGCCAAGTGGATCAAGGAGTACGGCGACCTTGTCGGCATTCTGGCGCATGCCGATGAGATCAAGGGAAAGGCCGGCGAATCGCTGCGCAGCCATATCGGCCAGGTTCAGACCAATCGGGAATTGAACCACTTGGTGACTGATTTGCCGATCGGTGAGGATCTCAGCGAATTCCTACCGCGCGGTGTGGATCGGCAAGCGGTACATGAGCTTTTCGACACGCTCGACTTCACCGGACTGCGCACGCGGGTTCTGCAGGAGCTTCCCGCGCGAGATGGAGATGACTCCCACATGAGTGACTCGCTCGACTTGGCCGTTGAACTCAGCGAGCGTGGTTTTGACGCTTGGCTGACGGCACATCGGGGAGACGACTACGGCGTTTACGTCGAGTCGGGCACTGCAGGCGCGTTGATCGCCGTGGCGGGGCACGATAACGAGGTGTGGTGTGCGGAAAGCGAGGAGCTGGGTGAGGATGATGCGCAGGCCCTGACGTACTGGTTGCGCGACGGCGATGCAGACAAAACGTTCCACGATTCCAAGCGCGCACGGCACATTCTGGCGACCGCGCTTAATGCCGAGATCTGTGGCGTTGTGGCCGATACTCTATTGCAGGCGTATCTGCTCTACCCGGACCAGCGAGAGTACGATCTGGAAGACCTTGTGCTCAGGCATCTCGGCTCGGATTTCGGCGAACGGGCCGATAGCGACCTCTTTAGCCTGGAGGGCGCGCGACGCGATGGAGCGATACGGGCCGCTGCGGTGCGCCCGCTGTCCGATGCCCTGGGCAATATGTTGGCGCAACGCGGAGAAGACGGCGACCTGAAGCGCCTTGAGCTCGGCGTAGCGGAGTTGCTATTCCGGATGGAACAGACGGGGATCGCCGTCGACGAGCCGTATCTGGAGTCGCTACACATCGATTTTGATGCTCGCGTCGAAACCGCGGCGCGAGTGGCGTATGAGGCGATCGGCCACGAAGTGAACCTCTCCAGTCCCAAGCAACTGCAGACGGTGCTGTTCGATGAACTACGTCTGCCGCCCACCCGCAAGACGAAGTCCGGGTACACGACCAATGCGGATGCTCTGGCAGAACTTGCAGCGAAGATCGCATTACGAGAAGACGACCAGGCCGTGGCGGGGCAGACCTTCCTCGCCGCATTACTTGAGCATCGTGACGCGATTAAGCTGCGGCAGTCGGTAGAGGGCCTGCAACGCTCCATTGCCGATGATGGACGGGTTCATACCACCTATCAGCAGGCGGTGGCCGCAACGGGTAGGCTTTCATCCACCGAGCCCAATCTGCAGAACATTCACGCGCGTACCGAGGAGGGTCGGCAGATACGCGAGGCTTTCATCCCAGAGGCACCCTATGTCGGTCTGCTCACTGCGGACTATTCGCAGATCGAGATGCGACTGATGGCCTCGCTTTCCGGAGACAGCGCGCTAATCGACGCGTTCCGCCAGGGAGCCGACCTTCACACGTATGTGGCCTCGCGTGTCTTCGGTGTTCCCGAATCTGAGATCGTTGCGGAGCAGCGTTCGAAGATCAAAGCCATGAGTTATGGGCTCGCCTACGGTTTGTCGGCCTTCGGGTTGTCTCGTCAGCTCCATATTGACGTCGCCGAAGCGCAGGGCCTGATGGATGACTATTTCTCGCGCTTCGGAAAGGTACGTGCATACCTGGACTCCCTTGTGGAAAGAGCTCGCCGCGATGGGTACACGGAGACAATCCTCGGCCGTCGGCGCTATCTGCCGGAGCTGAGTTCCACCAACCGGCAGGTCCGCGAGACGGCGGAGCGAATGGCGCTTAATGCCCCCATCCAGGGCTCTGCCGCCGATGTCATCAAGCTGGCGATGGTTTCGGTGGCGCGCAATCTTGATCGGGAGCGACTGACGTCGCGTATTCTGCTACAGGTCCATGACGAACTCGTGCTTGAGATTGCGCCGGGGGAGCGCGAATGCGTGCAGGAGATCGTACGTGAGGCCATGGAGGGCGCCGTCGCGCTCGATGTGCCGCTTTCTGTGGGATTCGGCTACGGGGAGAACTGGCGCGCTGCCGCCCACTGAGTTGTTTTCTTGCCACATATGTGGGATAGAACCCGTAGACCGGTCGCTGACTCGGGTGCGGCGGGCTGTCCGCTCGTCGCATATGTGGCGTAAAACCCGCGCAAATCCGCGGTTACTGTTTGCGGCTCCCCCCGGACTCCCGTAGAATTGCATACCGGTGCGGCTCTACGCCGTGTCACTTCATTGTCCATATCGATTTCTATTGTCCGTATCGGAGTCATTAACTTCATGACCGCTAACACCCCCGCAGCTTCGAGTCTCCCGCAGGTCGCAATCAACGACATCGGCACCGAGGAAGATCTTCTCGCCGCAGTTGACAAGACCATCAAGTACTTCAATGACGGAGACATCGTCGAGGGTACTGTCGTCAAGGTCGACCACGATGAGGTCCTCCTTGACATTGGCTACAAGACCGAGGGAGTCATCCCCTCCAAAGAGCTTTCCATCAAGCACGATGTTGATCCTGACGACGTCGTCAATGTGGGCGACGAGGTTGAAGCTCTCGTCCTGCAGAAAGAAGACAAAGAAGGGCGTCTACTGCTCTCCAAGAAGCGCGCCCAGTACGAGCGCGCATGGGCCCAGATTGAAGGCGTGAAAGAAGCTGAGGGTGTTGTTACCGGCACCGTCATCGAAGTCGTCAAGGGCGGCCTCATCCTGGATATCGGCCTGCGTGGATTCCTGCCGGCCTCCTTGGTTGAAATGCGCCGCGTGCGCGATCTGCAACCGTATATCGGCCGCGAGTTGGAAGCCAAGATCATTGAGCTGGACAAGAACCGCAACAATGTTGTGCTTTCCCGCCGCGCCTGGCTGGAGGAGACACAGTCGCAGGCTCGCGGCGAGTTCCTGACCAACCTGAAGAAGGGCCAGGTTCGCGAGGGCGTTATCTCGTCCATCGTGAACTTCGGTGCCTTCGTTGACCTCGGTGGCGTCGACGGTCTCGTCCACGTCTCCGAGCTCTCGTGGAAGCATATCGATCACCCGAGCGAGGTTGTTGAAGTCGGTCAGAAGGTTACCGTCGAGGTACTCGATGTCGATATGGATCGCGAGCGGGTCTCGCTCTCCCTTAAGGCCACGCAGGAGGATCCGTGGCAGACCTTTGCCCGCACCCATGCTATCGGGCAGATCGTTCCCGGTAAGGTCACCAAGCTTGTGCCCTTCGGAGCCTTCGTCCGTGTTGAAGATGGCATCGAGGGTCTGGTCCATATCTCTGAGCTGGCCCAGCGCCACGTTGATCTGCCGGAGCAGGTTGTCAAGGTTGGCGACGACGCTTTCGTGAAGGTTATCGATATCGACCTGGATCGCCGTCGTATCTCGCTGTCTCTCAAGCAGGCCAACGAAGGAGTCGATCCCAATTCGGAGGATTTCGATCCGTCACTGTACGGCATGGCCACCGAGTACGACGACGAGGGCAACTACAAGTACCCCGAGGGCTTCGATCCGGTGTCCAACGAGTGGATGCCCGGTTTCGAGGCACAGCAAGAGGCATGGGAGAAGGAATACGCTGCAGCCCACGAGAGGTGGGAGGCGCACAAGACGCAAGTCGCCAAGGCATTGGAGGAGGATTCCGCTGCTTCCGCCGCGGGCGCCGCTACTCCGTCTGCCCCCGACGCAACGCCGTCGTCGTACTCCTCCGGTAGCGATGCCTCCGGCACGCTGGCCTCTGACGAGGCACTGGCGGCTCTGCGGGAGAAGCTGACGAACAACTGACCATTAGGCGGCATTTGGCCGCACATGCATGAGGCCCGGGCGTACGCTCGGGCCTCATGCGCATGTCTGGGGTGGCGCGCGTGGGTGGAATGCACGCCTGTGCTCAAGCGTCACGCGTACCGCCAGGGATCGCGCCTGTGCTCGCACCTGACGCGCATGCCCACAGGTTTGCCAGCCGGTGAGTCTGGCATCTTCGTTCCCTTCCCCTCTCTCGGTTCTCCGGGTTTTCCGCAGTTTTCGCGAATAACCCGAAGTCTTGGCGAAAACCCGAAGATTCGGGCGTCGACGCCGAAGAGGCAGGCCTGGAATCACGACAGGGAGCGCGGAGACCTGCGCGCATCCGTTGGCGCCGCAGAGACGGCGGAATGCATGGGCGACCGGCGTCATGTCGGGTGGATGTCCGCATTGTGACCGGCTGTGCGGGTCGTCGTGGGATCTTGTATGGTCATCGGTGGCAATTCACAGGGTTGCCGGATAGGCGGCTCCGTCTAAACCAGGGAGGAGAGAAGACATGACACCTATGCACATGAGCATGTGTATGTGTTGCCGTAGAGCTCTGCCTCCGCCAGGGTGCGCTGCAGCATAGCCACAGCTTGCCAGACTTGAGGAGAGCAGAGCCAATGCCTGCTCTCCTTTTTTGTGTCTGGGGCAGGCGTCAGGTTTTATGCCCGACGCAGACCTCAGGCGCTGCAAGTAAGGCGGATAGGCGCCGGTCAGTGTTTAGCCGAACGCGATAGGGAAGAGGAAGATGAGCGAGTTACGCAGGCAGCTATTGGGATACGCGGACCATATGACGCAGCTGCGCCGGACGTTTCATGAACACCCGGAACGGGGACTCGAAGAGTATTGGACTGCCGGGGCCATCGAGTCGGAGCTCGATGAGCTCGGTATCGAGCATCGACGCGTCGGTGCTACAGGCGTCCTTGGAACTATCAGGGGAGCGAATGAGGGACCGACGGTGGCCTTGCGTGCCGATATCGATGGTTTGCCCGTCCAAGAGCTCAACGATGTGCCCTATCGCTCCCTGAACGATGGCGTCATGCATGCCTGCGGTCATGATAGTCACATTGCCGCGCTGCTCGGAGCGGCCTGGGCCCTAATGTCCAGACGCCAGGACTTCGCCGGAGAGATTCGCCTGATCTTCCAGCCTGCCGAGGAGATCGGACGCGGCGCCGAAGACTTCGTCGCCGCGGGGGTTCTCTCCGATGCGGTGCGGGTACTCGGACTACATGCGGCATCCGATCTGCCCACCGGCACTATAGGGATTTCGCGGGGCGTGAGCTTGGCGGCGGTGGATCTTTTCGATATCGACATCCAAGGCAAAGGGGCACACGTGTCACGTCCACACCTGGGCGCGGACGCACTCTACGTGGCCAGTCAGATCGTCGTCGGCCTGCAAGCGGCCGTCTCGCGGCTCTCCGATCCGCGCGTGCCGTACGTCGTTGGCATTGGAACTCTCAGCGCAGGAACCACTTATAACGCCGTGCCTGAAACGGCACATATTAGCGGTACAACACGAACTCTATCGGCCGAGCAGCGCGCTCGAGCACGAGCCGACGTGACCCGCATCAGCAAATTGTGCGCTGAGGCGTACGGTGCGCGGGCAGAGGTGACATGGACCGATATTACGCCGGCAGTTGTCAACCCTGCCGAACTGTGCGCTGAGGTGGCCGAGTCGGCCAACAGGCTGGGCGGTATCCGCGTTGTGACCGGTGAGAGCGTTTCGCTGGGAGGCGACAATTTCGCGGAACTGCAGGAGCAGGTTCCCGGTGTTTACGTCTATCTGGGGACGGGGGATCCCAACCGGCCTGAGACGCAGAACTCACATCACAACGGAAACTTCGATATCGACGAGGCCGCACTGCCGATAGGTGCCGCCCTATACGCGCAATACGCCCTCGACGCGCTGGCAGGGGTGGCGCGTTGATTCGACTAGTCAATGTTTCAAAACGCTTCAACGGAGCCAACGGGACGGTCGACGCCCTACAAGATGTATCGCTGCATGTGGAGCAAGGCGACATTTACGGCATTATCGGTTTTTCCGGAGCCGGAAAGTCCACCCTACTTCGTATGGTGAATATGTTGGAGAGCCCCGATTCAGGATCGGTGTTCGTCGGTGGCCGCGAACTAACGGCGCTTTCCAATCGCGAGCTGCGTGATGTCCGGCGATCAATTGGAATGGTGTTCCAACAGTTCAACTTACTGGAGACGCAGTCCGTATACCGCAATATCGCACTACCGCTTATGCTCGACCACGCCTCACGTGCGCATATTGAGCAGCGAGTTGCCGAGGTACTGCGAATCGTCGAGCTTGAGGACAAGAAGGATGCATACGTGTCTGAACTGTCGGGAGGCCAGAAGCAGCGCGTTGGCATTGCCCGAGCTTTGGCCACGAATCCCGACATTCTTTTGTGCGACGAGGCCACCAGCGCTCTCGATCCGAAAACGACGGAGTCAATCCTCGCTCTTCTCAAACGCATCAACCACGAAATGGGGGTGACGATATTGCTCATCACCCACCAGATGCGTGTCATCCAACAGATATGCACAAAAGTCGGAGTGATGGAAGAAGGCCGAATCGTCGAATCCGGGCGTGTGCTCGATGTATTCGGAAGTCCGCAGCAGGCAATCACACAGGAGTTTGTGCGCACGGTTATCAATGACAGCATTCCGCCGAGCATGCGAGCTCTGCTGGAGACCGACAATCGTAACTTTGTTGTTGATCGGCTACGTTTCGTCGGTGAATCTGTGCGTCGCCCGGTCCTCGCCACGGTCGGACGAGTCGAGGGTCTCGAGCTGAATATTCTCGGCGCGACGGTCGAAGAACTTGAAGACACCCCGATGTGCCTGTATCTGGTGCAGCTGATCGGAGATCAGCAGGCGATAAGCGCCGCCGAATCGGTGATAGATGCCGAAGGAGTAACAAGGGAGAGGGTTGCACTATCGTGAGTAATGAAATCTTCGGAATTACGACTGAGAAACTACTGCTCGCCGCCCACCAAACCGTGTACATGCTCGGTTGGGGAATACTGATCGGTGGAATCATCGGGGTCTTGCTGGCACTGACTCTGGTCTTGACGCGGCGGGGCGGACTCTTGGAGAACCGGGTCGTCTACACGGTTTTGAATGTTGTCGTCAACATCGTGCGGTCGATTCCGTTCATTATCCTGCTGGTGGCGATTATTCCCTTCACACGCTTCATCGCCGGCACATCGGTGGGTTCGCGCGCTGCTCTCGTACCGCTGATCATTTACATCAGTCCTTTTATCGCCCGTCTGGTTGAATCCAGCCTGTTGGAGGTCTCCGCCGGAGTCGTCGAAGCGGCGCAGGCGATGGGAGCCTCCACCTTTCAAATCATCCGCTACTTTCTCCTGCCGGAGACCTATGGCTCAATAGTGCTTTCCCTGACAACGGGGACTATCGGGCTGCTCGGCGCCACGGCGATGACCGGTTATGCCGGGGGTGGAGGCGTCGGCGACCTGGCGCTGACTTATGGTCGAGAGCGGTTCAACACACCGCTGATGGTCTTCACCGTCATAATTCTCGTTGTCTTCGTGCAGCTGCTACAGGCTGCCGGTAATACTCTGTCCCGCCGTCTACGTGAGCCACATCGTTCGCGTCGTCGGCCTCGATCGGGGTCAGGACAGCGAAACGATGCGTCGCTCGACGCGCAAAGAGAAGCCCTGGCGCAGCAAGAAGCAGTGCCGGGGGAGCGATTGTCTTGACTTCCAATACGACACAAATCCGGAAGGAAACATCAATGAGAAGAAGAACGATAAGCCTGGTAGCCCTCTCGGCGGTGACGCTTACAATGTCTGCCTGCGCGGAGCCTGGCGGTACTACGCAACAGGAGAGCAACAGTGGAAGCGACAAGACGACGATCATCTACGCGAAGTCACAGGGACCGTACACCGAGCTCTTTGAGGACGCGATTGTGCCGATTCTCGAGGATGAGGGCTATACCGTCGAAGGGGTTGACTTCTCAGACCTGCTAACCGCAGATATTGCTCTGAATGACGGTGAAGTGGACGTGAACGTGGAGCAGCACACCGCGTACATCGAGGACTTCAACGCCAACTACGACGCCGACTTGGTTCCAATCAGTGCGATCCCCACGGTGCCGGCAGGCATTTACTCCTCGACACACTCCACGCTGGACGAGATGGAGGACGGAGCATCGGTCGCGGTCCCGAACGATGCATCGAATACTGCCCGAGCCTATCTGCTCCTACAGAAGATTGGGTGGATCGAAGTGAACCCTGACGCTGACGTTGCACAGCTGACTCAGGATGACATTACGGCCAATCCGCATAATCTGGAATTCACCGAGATGAAATCGCTGACGATCCCGCCGGCAATGGATGACTTCGACTATGTGGTTATCACGGGTTCGATCGTCTACAACGCGAATATCGATCCGACGACGGCGCTGGCCACCGAGGATATTCAAGATCACCTGGTCTTGCAGGTGACAGTGAAGGCAGAGAACGCAGACGCACCGTGGGCGCAGGCCATCGTTGATGCCTATCAATCGGACGAGTTCAAGGAATACATGGCCAATGACGACTCCGGTCTTTGGTGGATACCACCCGAGCTGCAGTAAGACTCAGAATCGGCCGGTTCGCCCAGCCTCGGCGCGGTGGAACCGGCCGATCTTCGACGTAGGCGTGGCTACGCCGACGACGGCGCGCCATGTCAGTACGTGGGCGGACTGGCTCTACCGCATGGCTCCGCAGTCTTCGGGCAACCCACGGCGTGACGGATGAGCAGACTACCATGAAGGCTATGGATCTCTTCGAAAGCGCGGGAACCGATTCGACGGGCTTACCCAGTGCCGAGCGCGGTCCCTTAGCAGTGCGGATGCGCCCACGCACGATTGATGAGGTCGTGGGCCAGGAGGAACTGCTGCTTCCCGGTTCGCCACTGCGGCGCCTCATTGAACCGACGGGCAGCGCGCCCTCGTCGGTATTCCTATGGGGCCCTCCGGGAACCGGTAAGACGACTGTCGCCTACCTGGTGGCCCGTGCGGGCGGGAGGCACTTCGAGGAAGTCTCGGCAGTGTCTGCCGGCGTGAAAGAGATTCGGGCTGTTATCGACGCGGCGCGACGCCGTCTGGCAACGGGGGGCGGTGAGACCGTCCTGTTCATCGACGAGGTCCATCGTTTCTCTCGCACACAGCAGGATGCGCTTCTCCCGGCAGTTGAAAATGGCTGGGTGATACTCATCGCGGCCACAACGGAGAATCCGGCCTTTTCCGTCGTCTCTCCCTTGCTTTCGCGGTCACTGCTCATCACTCTGAAAGGTCTGAGCGCCGAGAATATTCGACTTCTCATCGAGCGTGCCGCTGCCGATGAACGCGGCTTGGCCAGCGCCTACACGCTCGAAGAGGAGGCGATCAGCAATCTCGTCCGTTTGGCAGGGCAAGATGGCAGACGCGCGCTGACTCTGCTGGAGGCCGCCGCGGACGGAGCACGGCAGCGCGGTGCGACAGTTATAGACGTGAAGGATGTTGCGCAGGCCGCCGATGGTGCGACCGTGCGCTACGACCGGCAGGGCGACGAGCATTACAACGTCATCTCCGCCTTTATCAAGTCCTTACGAGGCTCAGATGTGGATGCGGCGATGCACTATCTGGCGCGCATGTTGGAGGCGGGAGAGGATCCGCGATTTATTGCACGGCGCTTGATGATTTCTGCGGCGGAAGATGTAGGGATGGCGGATCCCTCAGCCTTGCAAACCGCTACCGCAGCGGCACAGGCGGTGGCGCTGGTGGGGATGCCGGAGGCGCGAATTATCCTGGCGGAGGCCACGGTGCACATTGCTACCGCGCCGAAGTCCAATCGGGCCTATGAGGCGATCAATGCCGCGATTGCGGATGTCAGAGCGGGTAAAAGCGGTGTTGTCCCTCTCCGGCTACGCAATGACTCCTTCCGCGGAGCCAAGGAGCTCGGCTATCACGAAGGCTACCGTTATGCACACGACTATCCGGATGCGGTGGCGCCCATGGAATTCATGCCGGAAGGATTGGAAGGCACCGAATACTACAGGCCGAGCGATAGGGGATACGAGGCCAATATCACGCAGCGCCTGGCCCGTATCCGCTCGATTCTGCGGCGGAAAGACTGATATGATCGACAATCGTTGCAATGCGCAGGTGCGGCCTTGTTCGTGAAGCAGGACGTCCTATTGCGCGGCAATTCAACCCTGGGGTCTTAGCCGTTCGTGTTGGCCCCGCGGCCGCTGGGCCGTGTACAACAGACAGGAGAGATATGTCTTCGAATCGTTCCCGTAAGCAGGTGCGCCAGTCGCGCGCGCTCGGCATCGCACTCACGCCGAAGGCGGAGCGCTACATGCAGCGCCGTCCTTACCGTCCCGGTGAGCACGGCCGTGGCCGTACAAAGGACTCCGACTACTCGGTTCGTCTGAAGGAGAAGCAGCGCCTTCGCGCTCAGTACGGCATCCGTGAAGCGCAGATGCGGCGCGTGTGGGAAGAGGCCCGTCGCATGGATGGTCTAGCCGGCGAGAACCTCGTTGAGTTGCTGGAAATGCGGCTGGATGCGCTTGTGCTTCGTGCAGGTTTTGCTCGTACGACGGCGCAGGCCCGCCAGGTTGTGACTCACCGCCACATCATGGTTGATGGGAAGATCGTTGATCGCCCATCATTCCGCGTTAAGCCGGGGCAGATCGTGCAGATCAAGCCCCGCTCCCAGGCCTCGCCGCAGTTCCTCGTTGCGGCTCAGGGCGCGCACCGCGATGTGTTGCCACAGGTTCCGGAGTACCTTGATGTTGACCTGGAGAAGCTTCGCTTCACACTAGTTCGTCGCCCGAAGCGTGCCGAGGTCCCGGTGACCTGCGACGTCCAGATGGTCGTTGAGCACTATTCGCGCTGATTCGTTTTCAGGAGCGCGCCCTACGGGGCGCGTTCTTGCTACCTGGAGAATCACATGAATATCACACTTGGGCAGATCGCGGGTTTGATTGCGGCTCTAGCCTTCTTCGCCCTTGTCATCGCGCTGATTCGGCCGTTGGGCAAACTCGGCGGTGTTCTGGATAGACTGGCCGACGCCGTGACCGAGCTGACGGAGCATACCCTGCCGGCGCTCGACGAGGCCGCTAAGAGCATTCGCGAGGCAAATGGCCAGCTGGAGCGCGTCGATACCATCACGAGTGCTGCGGCACGTACCGCCGAAGACGTATCTGCGATGACGACGCTGGTCACATCGACGATTGCTGCGCCTTTCGTTGCACTACGCAACGCTGCCAGCAAGGTAAAATCTGCCTTCAGAAGGAAGAGTTCGCACGGCGAGGAAGAACTCTAAGCCACTGGATGACCGGTCAACCGGAGAAGAGAGAATATGCGTACCGCTGAGATCCGCCAGCGCTGGCTCGATTACTTCGAGAAGCACGACCATCGCATTGCCGAGTCGGTGCCGTTGGTTTCACCCGACCCGTCCATCCTTTTCACCATCGCGGGAATGGTGCCATTCATTCCCTACATTATCGGCACCGAACCGGCGCCCTATCCCCGTATCGCATCGGTGCAGAAGTGCATTCGTACCAACGATATCGACAATGTGGGTAAGACGACTCGGCACGGTACCTTCTTCCAGATGTGCGGAAACTTCTCCTTCGGGGACTACTTCAAGGAGGGCGCCATCGAGCTTGCCTGGGGCCTGCTGACCTCCTCCATCCAGGATGGCGGCTACGGTCTGGACGGTGATCGGATTTGGGTGACCATCTGGGAGAACGACGATGTCGCCTACAACGCTTGGACCAGGGACGTCGGCCTAGATCCGCGTCATGTTGTTCAACTCAAGCGTGAGGAGATTTTCTGGTCAACCGGGCAACCCGGTCCAGCCGGCCCCTGCGCGGAGATTCATTATGATCGTGGACCCGACTACGGCCCTGAGGCGGTCGGCGGAACCGTTGATCCCGGTGGGGACCGTTACCTTGAGATTTGGAATCTTGTATTCGATCAATACCTGCGCGGCGAGGGAGAAGGCAAGGACTACCCACTCCTGGGCGATCTCGACCAGACGGCTATCGATACCGGCGCCGGGCTGGAACGGCTCGCCTTCCTCTTGCAGGACAAGCCAAACATGTATGAGATCGACGAAGTCTTCCCGGTTATCGCCTCGACGGAGCAGATCACGGGCAAGAAGTACGGCAGCGGCGGTCAAGACGACGTGCGTATGCGGATCATCGCCGACCATGTCCGTTCCTCCATGATGCTCATCGGGGATGGAGTCCGCCCAGGTAATGACGGACGCGGATATGTGCTCCGTCGTCTCTTGCGCCGGGTCGTACGTTCGGTTCGTCTGCTCGGCGTCGACGACGTCGTTATGCCCACTCTGATTCCCGTCTCGAAAGACGCGATGAAGATTTCCTACCCGGAGTTGGAGACGAATTTCGACCAGATTCTGCAGGCGGCCTGTGAAGAGGAGGATGCCTTCCGGCGTACCTTGTCATCGGGGACGCAGATTTTTGACCTGTCGGTCGAGAAGGCTCGGGCCAATGCCAAACGTCGCGGTGATCGTACCGTAGTGCTGTCCGGTTCGGATGCCTTCGCGCTGCATGACACCTACGGATTCCCCATTGACCTGACGCTGGAAATGGCCGAGGAGCAGGGCGTGAACGTGGACGAGAAGCAGTTCCGCTCGCTGATGCAGGAGCAGCGGGAGCGTGCGCGTGCCGACGCACAGGCGAAGAAGACGGGTCATGTCGATGCCACTGTTTACCACTCGATCCTCTCCGACCAGGGTGGGCCGACGCGTTTCCTGGGGTACACGGAGTCCACAGCGGGTGGAAAAGTGGTGGCTCTGCTTGTGGATGGGCAGTCCGTTCCTGCAGCTACCGCGCCCGCCGACGTCGACGTGATTCTCGATCAAACACCGTTCTGGGCAGAGATGGGCGGCCAGTTGGCCGATCAGGGTTCGATTAGCGTCGAAGGCGGCGGTGTCGTAGATGTGCATGATGTCCAGGCCCCCGTGAAGGGCCTGCATGTGCACCGCGGCACGCTGACTGAAGGAACGATCACGCTGGGCGATAAGGTATCCGCGCAAATTGACACGGTGCGCCGCGGCAGGATCGCTCGATCACACACTTCTACGCACATGGTGCACAAGGCGTTGCATGAGTTTCTCGGCGAACAGGCCACCCAGGCGGGATCCGAGAATGCGCCGTCGCGCCTGCGTTTCGATTTCCGGCACGGCTCTCAGGTTCCGAAAGATGTGATTTCCGGAATTGAAGCGCGTGTGAACGAGCGCTTGCAAGACAACTTGGAAGTCACGGACGAGACCATGCCGTTGGACGAGGCGCGCAAACAGGGTGCTATGGCACTCTTCGGCGAGAAATATGGCAGCACTGTGCGGGTGGTCTCCATCGGAGGAGACTGGTCGAAGGAATTGTGCGCAGGCACCCACGTGCCTGCTACAGGTGAGATCGGGCTAGTTTCGATCCTTGGAGAATCTTCAATCGGTTCAGGCGTGCGCCGAATTGATGCGCTTGTTGGGGAGAGCGCCTACAGCTATGGCGCTAAAGAACACGCCCTGGTTTCGCAGCTTTCCGCTCTGGCAGGAGTGCGCCCCGAGGAACTTCCCGAACGTATAGACAGCGTGCTAGATCGTTTGCGTGATGCCGAGAAGGAAATTGCCGCACTGCGACGCGAAAAGCTCGAATCGGGTATCGGCGATATCATCGGTGGCCGACGGCAGGTGGGCGAATACTGGGTCTACTGGGCTGCTGTGGGCGAGGTTCAAGCGGCAGATGATTTGCGAGCGGTCGCTACCGGCGTGCGCTCACGGATTTCCGATGACGAGCCGGGAATCGTTGCCGTCATCGGCGAGATCAATTCAAAGCCGGTTCTGGTGATCGCGACAACGAGCGGCGCACGCGCCAAGGGAGTAAAGGCCGGCAGGCTCGTCTCAATCGCGTCGAAGATTCTCGGCGGAGGAGGAGGAGGCCGTGACGATATCGCACAGGGAGGCGGCCAGGATATGAGCAAGGGACTGGACGCCTTGGCGGCAATCGAGCACGAACTGCAATGATCCGGCAGGGGCGGCGGATCGCCGTCGACGTAGGAAAGGTGCGCATCGGTGTCGCACATTGCGACCGCGAGGCGATTCTTGCCACCCCGCTTGCCACCGTTCAGCGTGGCGATTCTGATTTCAAGCGCATTCGGCGATTGGTACGCGACGACGAAGCGATTGAGGTAATTGTGGGATTGCCTCTGCACATGGATGGCACCGAGGGCAGTCAGGCGTCCTTCACCCGGCGGTGGGCACAACGCTTCGCCCGCTATATTGCGCCGATTCCCGTGCGCCTGGTTGATGAGCGGTTGTCGAGCAGCACTGCGCATGCGCAGCTGAGCGCTGCGGGCCGCGACTCGCGGGCGCAGCGGGAGGTTGTCGACCAGGCGGCTGCGGTCGTTATTCTCGAAACTGCACTGGAGATCGAACGGCGAACCGGTGAGGCACCCGGAGAGCTGATCGCGGTTGATGTGGCGGAGGGCACCGCCACAACAGCGGAAGGACGAATATGAGCGATCTGTTTGAGGAGCTCGGCGCCAACGAGCGGAGGCTCTCGCGGCGCGAGCGACGCTTAGCAGAACGTGAGGCATACCGGCGAGAACGGAAAAAACGGCGATGGCGGCTGGCCATCATCTCCGGTGTGCTCGTAGCAATTCTTACGGCGGCTGCCGTTATAGCCATTCCTCGATTCTTAGATCGGGCACCGGTTGTCACGGATTATCCGGGTCCGGGGGAAGGTAGTGTGACGGTCACAATTCCGGAAGGCGCGACGGGTCGCGAAATGGCGACGATTTTGGCCGACGCAGACGTTGTCGCCACGGAAAGAGCCTTTATCGATGCCTACAATGCGGATGGACGCTCTTCTAACATTCAGCCGGGCACCTACACACTACGTAAGAAGATGTCGGGAGCGGGGGCGGTTTCTGCCCTTTTGGACTCGTCAAATCAAGCTTCCGTGCGGGTGACGATTCCGGAAGGATTCACCGAAGATCAGGTGTATGCGCGTCTTGCTGATCTGCTTGGACTGTCTGAGGAAGAGGTTCGGTCAGCAGCGGGCGATTCTACGGCCATCGGCCTGCCCGAGGAGGCCAACGGAGATCCGGAAGGATGGTTCGCGCCGGCCACCTATGTTTTCGAGCCGGGGACGACGGCGACAGAGGCACTCTCGCAAATGGTCTCCACACGGGTGGAGCAGATGGAGTCCAGTGGGATTTCGCGCGAGAATTGGGAGAGGTCCTTGATCGAGGCTTCCATTATCGAGCGAGAGGTCAGTGATCCCGGCTATTACGGGCAGGTGGCGCGGGTGATCGAGAACCGGCTGGGAGACACTGGAGAAGTCAACGGCTACCTGCAGATGGATTCCACCGTGCTGTATGGCGTTGGCAAAACTGGTGGAATTCCGACCAGTGAGGAACTGCAAGAGGACACTCCGTACAACACCTACTTGCACGCCGGACTGCCGCCCACTCCCATCGGTTCCCCGGGTATGGAGGCAGTGCGGGCAACGATTGAACCGCCTGCGGGCGACTGGCTGTACTTTGTTGCCGTGAACCTGGACACCGGTGAGACGAAGTTCGCCGCTACGCTCGAAGAGCACAATAGCAACGTCGCCGAGCTGCGGGATTGGATGGCGGCGAACAGTTCCAGCAGTGAAGCGTCGGCATCCAGCACAAGCGAAGACTGACCCGCTCGTTAGCAGGGACGTTCCATGCGCGTCGGCATACGGTAACGAGCGCCATCGCCTCGGCATCACACTGGTTGCGGTGGATACGTGCACCTGTGGATGGCGGTATCTGCACACGCTGGGCGGTGACTACCGTGTGGCTATGCGAAACCTACCTGTTCCAAAGCGCTCCCCGGCACCGGACGCGGCTCCGGTACTAACTGCGCCGCCTCCCTTTTGGTCAACAGCGCGGATTCTGCGCGGCGTGCTCAGTACACGCACGGCGGTGATGCTGTGCGTCGTCCTGTTTGGCATGCAGGTAGCGATTCTCGTCATGGCCAATACCCTCAGCTTTTCGGCGCTGCTGAGCGCGGCCGTGATCTGCCCGCTCGTCCTTGCGGCAATGATCGACGGCGTGGTTCATCTGCTGCCCGATCCGCTTGTTTTCTCTGCGGGCTACCTGGCGTTCGTAGCGCTGCTGTGCGGCACCGCGGAGCACTGGTTCGGTGCGATTACCACCGCGGTGATCAGTCTTGTTCTTGGTGCAGTGATGAACCGCTGTACCTCGCTAGGGCGTGGGGATGTCAAACTCATCGCCGTCTTGGCGTTGTGGCTCCGATCACCGCTGCAGCTGGTGAGTGCTTTGGGCCTGGCAGTCCTTGGCGCCGGCCTCTTTGCCGTCGCGCTGCTCATCGCACAACGGGCCACACGGACCACCTCCCTCGCCCTTGGGCCGTGGCTTGTTGGCGCTGCCGCAGGGTTGTGGTTTTTCGCAGGGCCGCCCGATTTCCTGGCCCTGCTTGAGCCGTGGTCTCATTAGTCGAGGGCTGTCCATCTTATGGCTGTGTTTTGAAAGCGTGCCTGGCGATGAAACAATCAGGTCATGTTTCGGTGGAGCACAGCCGGTGAATCGCACGGTCGGTCCCTTGTAGCACTTGTTGAGGGAGTTCCGGCCGGACTCGAGTTGACCAGTGCCGATATCGCGAATGCTTTGGAACGGCGGCGGCGCGGCTACGGTCGTGGCGCTCGGCAGAAGTTCGAGCAGGACGCACTGACTGTTCTCTCTGGTATCCGGCATGGGCGAACCATTGGATCGCCGATCGCCCTGGAGATCGGCAACTCCGAGTGGCCGAAGTGGGAAACGGTGATGTCTCCGGACCCGGTCGATCCGGCTGCGCTGACCGTGGACGCCGGTACGGGGGATGAGCGAGAGATAGCCCGTAACAGGCCGCTGACCCGGCCCCGACCGGGCCACGCCGATCTGGTGGGTATGAACAAATACGGATTTACCGAGGCACGCCCCGTGCTGGAACGTGCCTCCGCCCGGGAGACCGCCGCACGAGTTGCCGCCGGTGCGGTTGCCGCGGCTCTCTGCGGGCAGGTTGCAGGTATCACAATCCTCTCGCATGTTCTTTCTCTGGGTTCCGCAGCCGACACCAGCGGTGTCTTACCTGGGCCTTCCGATTCTCAGCGCTTGGACGAGTCTCCAGTGCGATGTTTGGATCCTGCCGTGCAGCAGGCAATGACCGCCGAGGTCGATGCAGCCAAGAAGGCGGGCGAAACCCTGGGCGGTACCGTGCAGGTCGTGATATATGGACTTCCGCAAGGCTTGGGCAGTTACACCACGCCGTTTGCCCGGCTCGATGCGCGCTTGGCAGGAGCGATGATGTCCATCCAATCCGTCAAGGGAGTTGCCATCGGTGACGGCTTCGAGTCAGCACGTCGACTCGGCAGCCAAGCCCATGACGAGATCGTGCGCGAGGATGGGCACGTCCGACGTCTCACCAACCGGGCGGGAGGCATAGAAGGCGGAATGTCCAACGGCGAGCCGATCCGCGTCAGTGTTGCTTTCAAACCGATCTCAACGGTTCCACGCGCGCTGCGCACAATAGATACGCTTACCGGAGAGCCGACGACCGCTATTCATCAACGTTCGGATACCACGGCCGTGGTACCCGGCGCCGTCGTCGCCGAAGCGATGGCGGCTCTTGTCATTGCCGAATCGCTGTGCGAGAAGTTCGGCGGCGATTCGGTGGAGCAAATGCGCGGCGCATTGGCCGCCTACATCGATTCGATCCCGGAGGTTCGAAAATGAGTGTGAAAGCCGTGTTCATCGGTATGCCCGGCGCTGGGAAGACTACCGTGGGCGGCCTCGTGGCGCAGGCTCTCGGCTGCGAGTTCAAGGATTCGGACGATCTCATCGAGGAGACCGCGGGCCGTACCATTCCGGAGATCTTTGCCGCAGATGGCGAAAAGGGATTCCGCGCCATCGAGGCGCGGGTTATCCAGGAGGCCCTCGTTGGATACGACGGTGTACTGTCACTGGGCGGGGGAGCCGTGCTAACCGCCTCCACCCGAGAGGCGCTGAGAGGGCATCCGGTGTTCCTACTGAATGCTGACAATGACGAGCTCGTCCGGCGGCTGACAAGTTCCAGCATCATTCGCCCACTTGTGCGCGATGATCCCGAAGGCCGGGTGGCCACGCTGCGCCGTGAACGCGAAGACCTTTACCGCGCCAGCGCTCGTTATACGGTGGAGTCCGACGGACGGCCGGCCCGCCGAGTCGCGCGCAAAGTCCTGTCGATCATCGATCAGCTTGAGCAGCTGGTTGTCGAGGTTGAGGATGAGCCCACCGGCTACGACGTCGTCGTCGGCACCGGACTGGGCCGCGATCTGCGCGTCGCCTGCCAGGGCGCGGGATCGATCTTCGTCTGTTATGCCCCGGAGGTGGCGAAGCGCAAGGACGAGGTCATGGAAATTCTCGGACATGACCACGAGGTCATCAGTTTCGCGCTGCCTTCGGGTGAGGAAGCGAAGTCTTACGAGTCCGTTATCCGTCTTTGGAACGCCTTCGGTGAAGCCAAGCTGGGCCGCGACGGCCTGATTGTCGCAATCGGAGGGGGAGCCACGACCGACTCGGTCGGCTTCGCAGCCTCCACGTGGTTGCGGGGAGTGCCGCTTGTCTTGGTTCCGACGACGCTGCTCGGCATGGTCGATACTGCCATCGGATCGAAGACGGGTGTGAATAC
Organism: Actinobaculum sp. 352; assembly: GCF_003957265.1. Classification (NCBI taxonomy): domain Bacteria; kingdom Bacillati; phylum Actinomycetota; class Actinomycetes; order Actinomycetales; family Actinomycetaceae; genus Actinobaculum; species Actinobaculum sp. 352. The sequence continues at coordinate 502,190 of NZ_RQSN01000001.1, forward strand.
GCCCTCGGGTACGAATCTGGTGGGATCCTTCTACACGCCGATCGAAGTTCTGTGCGATCTCGGGCATCTCGAAGGACTGCCTGAGCGCGAGTTGCGTTCCGGCCTCGCGGAGATCATCAAATACGGCTTCATTGCCGACCGGAGGGTTCTGGATATCGTTGAATCGGCGGGCAGCGACATCCTCGACTATCGCAAGCAGCCGCTCCGTGATGCTATCGAACGTTCGATTCGCGTCAAGGCCGAGATCGTTTCCTCCGATCCGCACGAAGAGGGTCGCCGTGAGGTATTGAACTACGGGCATACGCTTGGCCACGCCATTGAGGCATGCGATCCAGAGGATATTCGACACGGCGAGGCCGTCTCCATTGGCTGCGTGTTCGCCGCCGCGCTGGCTGAGTCTGCCGGAATGGCACCACAAGGATGGACGCAGGAACATCGGCGGGTCTTTGCTGCCAACGGGCTGCCGGTGGCATACCCGCAGGGTGATCGCGCCGCATTGGAAGAAGCCATGACCTTGGACAAGAAGGTCCGAGATCACCAGCAACGTTTTGTTGTGCTGGCCGACTACGGACGTCCGCAGGTTCTTTCTCAACCGGCTCCCGAGCATATTGACGCGGCTTTCGCGGCAATCGGTCTGTAGGGAGATCGGCCCGCAGCAATGAGTCTTATTCTCATTGGACCTCCCGGCGCATGGGCGCCGGAAGTCGCGGAGGAACTGTCGCAGCGATGGCAAGTGCCGAGCGCGGATACGGATGCGGCGATCTGTGCACTGGCGGGTCGCGGCGTAGCAGACATAGCGGTGCGGGAGACCGGTGCAGCCTTGCGCGAGCTGGAGCGTAACGTCGCACTTGCGTTGCTTGATGATCTGGGCGGTGCTACGGAGGAACGCATTCTTGCTCTCGGTTCGGGGTGCCTCGGCAACGCTGCCTCCGACGGCGACTTCGCGCCCGTGCGGGAAAAGCTCTCTGTTTTGCGCACGGAGGGTCATTCCGTGGTTTATTTGAGCGGCGATGCACCCACATTGCTGCGGCGGCTTCGCCTGGACGGCCCGCATCCGGCATCCGTGTTCGCGCCACGGCGTGTCTTCTTCACACAATTGGCTGCCCGGCGGGAGATCTATCGCGCCTGTGCCGACGCCGAGATTTCGACCGACGACGTGGAGGTCAAGGACGTGGCCGACGCCGTGGAGCGCTACTACCGCCAGCACTCTGAGCGGCAGTAGTACCCAGCCAGGCAGTTCTGGGCGAACTGCCACTTGTGTCGGCAACCAGGATGGGCTAGATTAATGGCTTTAGCGTATCCGGGCGTGTGAGTTGACACTGCTGCGCATTCACACGCCGCCGGGAAAGAAGCGAAGGTGCCAACCCTGGAGGAAATGCTTGTCTGGCGGAGTGGACCGGTAGCGACGGCTTCCAGCGCCTTGCGGCATGTTGCCAAGACCTATGCGGAGTCCGCCGAAGGGCTGGATGCTTTTGTGAACGGCGAGGATTTCAACGGATATGCCGCGCAAGCCGAGGAGTGTAGTCGGCGCGCGTTAGCCGATGATCTCATGGACATGAGCCGTGCGTTGGATAACGCGGGCTGGGATTTACATGCGATTGCTGAAGCTATTGAAGCACTACGACCCGCCGTCGCAGAAACGATTGCCTTCGTTGAAAAGGTCAAAGAACAGGGTCTACTCAATGAATCTGAGTTTGAGGCGGCGGTGGGCCCCAGATTGAAGGTCTGACCGCACAGGGTGATGCGCCTATTGCCACCCTCAAGCAGGTGTACGACGATATCGGTGTATTACGAGAAAGCTCAAGGCAACCGAGGCAAGAGATTCTGACGCATGGTATCTCGGTGCCGAAGGCTTCCTTGGAACGTGGAAGAGGTCAATGACTGGTGGACCTCGCTTTCACCCGCACAACAGCAAGATATTATTTCAAACCGTCCAGATTGGATCGGGAATCTGGACGGCATCCCCGTCAATGATCGGGGTGCAGCCAACCTCAATCGCTTGAACTCTGAGATTACCGCCGTGGATGAGGAGATTGCTGAGAAGCAGACTGAATTCGAAGGGCAAGGTGGACCGTTGGACGACCCGGTGTATGTGAAGCGAGCACAGCAGGAATTGCATCGTTTGGAGCGCAAGCGTGAAGAGTTGGAGCAGTTGCGCGAAACATTCAAGAATGACAGTGGTCGGCACACGCTTGTATTACTTGACGCTACATCTGGTGATCATCTACAGGCTGCGGTTGCCATTGGCGAGGAAGACTTTGCGGATCATTCCGTCGCCTTGTCGGACCAGGCGGAAGCTGGTGGCGAGCGGTTGGCAGGCTTCCTCGACTCGCTGCAGAGTACTCACTATGGGGATCCCCATCTGGTGGCCGCGGGGCATTCCTATGGCTCAAGCGTCACCGGCTATGCCTTGCAAGAGACCGCGGCACCGGACGAGTTCAATGCGCTCGGTTCACCGGGCGTTTCCACCAATCACCTCGGGCCGCTCCACATCATTCCCGGCAAGTTCAATGTCGCCTCCACCCGTTACCTTGTTGGTGGTCCCGGGTGGTCCGGGACCGGGCCAGCCGCTTCCGGCATGATGTCGTGTCCCTGTCGTTTGATGATCCGGGGGGTGTTGTCACCGGTGGTGGCGGGCGGATGGTGATCGCT